>JAURZO010000043.1 GCA_030653405.1 Zwartia sp.
CACAACACCCGGATTATTTTGATCTGATTTTTTTAAACGAACGCGGCGAACTTTGCGAAGGCAGTCGCTCGAATATCTACGTCTTTAAAAAGGGAGAGTGGCTGACACCCCCACTATCCTCTGGACTATTGGGTGGTGTACTGCGAACAGAACTGCTGGAGACTGATCAAGTCAGAGAAGCCATACTGACCCCTTCTGACTTGACCACCGACGACGCACCGATCAGATTGTCAAATGCGCTGCGCGGCTGGTTTGAAGTGCGGCTGGTTTAAAGTCAGACTCGCGCCTCATTCCTTCCAAGGCATTTCTTTCCAAAGCTGACGTAACTGCTTGTCAGTATTTTCGAGCTCTACCGCGTACTCTTTAGGCGCAAGATAACGGATCGGTGCGAACAAGTCGCCAGCCTTCTTGATGTACTCGGGGTCTGCGGCTGCCTTTGCCACTGCCGTCACAAGCTTCTCGCGAATATCGGCTGGCAAGCCCTTGGGGGCTGCCAGACCGCGTAACGAGGCGCTCTCAATGTTGTAACCCTGCTCGGCAAATGTCGGCACATTAGGCGCCAACACCGTCCGCTTCGCAGACATCTGACCAATCATCACGATCGGCGATCCACCCTTGATATAGGCAAGCGCCTCGCCTACGTTGATCGCGCCAATCACCACCTGTCCACCAATGACGGCTGCGCGTGTTTCACCCGAGCCTTTGTAAGGGACATGCGTCATTTTGACACCGGCAGCGCGCTCAAAAAACAACATCGCCAGATGATCGTCCGAACCGACGCCTGTCGTACCAACCGTTACTTTTCCGGGATTGGCTTTGGCGTATGCGGCAAGCTCTTTGAGATTCTTGATTGGTGTAGACGTATTGACCGTAAACGCACCTGGATCATCGATCAAGTTGCCGATCAAATCGTAGCTTTGCCAGCCAAATGTCGAGGGACGCTCAATAGGAATAGACAACATGTTGGGCGTATTGACAAAACCAATGGTGTAGCCATCGGGTGTCGCCCTGGCCAGCTCGGCAAAACCGATACCGCCTCCGGCACCAGGCCGATTCGTCACGACAATACGAGCGTCATTCCCGAGATGTTTCTCGATGAATGGCGCAATCAATCGTGCGACCAAGTCTGTCCCTCCGCCGGGGGCATATGCCACGAGCATGGTGATTGGCTTGCTTGGGTACTGAGCAACAGCTGCCCCTGACCAACCTACCGCCGCTAAAAGGGCAACGCAACTCAAACGACCTAGCTTGTTGAAGACTCTTTTCATACTCACTCTCCTCGGTTTAGTGCAGTTTTAGTGTTGTGAACCAAACATCTTTTTATATCGCTCCAGAAACACTGGAAGAACCTCGGGATTGACGAGACGAGGTGGACGCTCGCCGCGCAGAACCACTTCAATTTGTGCGGCACCCATCGCAGCCGCGTTACCGCGCGCCTCATGCTTCACACCGGCGGTGTGATAGGTGGCGGTGACGTTAGGCATTGACAGCAAAGGGTTATCAGGAGATGGAGGCTCAACTGACCACACATCGAGTCCAGCGCCTGAAAGATGCTTGTCGCGTAGCGCCTCATAGAGCGCCTGCTCGTCATGTATGCCGCCACGCGCCGTCGCGATAAAGACCGCGCCCTTTTTCATTGCGCGGAATTTGTCGGCGCCGAACGAATTCAATGTTTCTGGTGTACGTGGGCAATGCACCGTCACAACGTCCGAACGTGCCAGCAATTGCTCCATGGTGACGGGTGTGGCGCCACGCTCACGAATCTCTTCATCTGTCAGATAAGGATCAACACCCAAGACCGTCATGTCGAAGGCTTTGGAGAGCTCAGCCATGCGCGTTCCGATATTACCCACACCCACAATGCCGATTGTCAGCCCACGAATATCGTTGCCCATCAAATCTTCACGCGTGGTGTAGGCGTTCGCACGCATGACACGGTCGGATTCGGTAATCCGATGTTTGACCGACAACAGTAAACCCATGGCATGCTCTGCCACGGAGTTCGCGTTGCAACCCGACTGATTAACAACCAACACACCATGACGATTGCATGCTTCGACATCAACAGGATCGTAGCCCGCGCCAGACGTCGATGCGCAGAGCAGATTAGGCATTTTTTCTAATAATGCCTCGTCGACCCACCATTGTGCTGGCACCTCATCGCGCGCCGCGCAAATATGATAAACGTGGGCGTCTTTGAAGAGCGCCAACGTCTTTTGTTCGTCATCAGCGTACTGACAAACTGAAACATCGACGTCTTTGAGTCCGCTCATATGCTGATCAAACGCCGGGTTCAACCAGAAATCAAACCTCACTACCTTTTTTTTCATTGTCTCCGCCCAAGAATCATCTGCCCACCGAAGTGGGCAGCTCTACTGATTTTTACTGAAGTCGCGTCATGTTTGTATAGGGGTATGCGCCTATACGCCTACGCATTGATTATTTAAGTACGCCTTTGGCGCGCAAGGATTGATCGACCCAGCTTCGGTCAAGCGTGCCTTTGGCGATTTTGACGAAGATTTCTTTTTCTTTCTTTTCAATGTCGGCCACCAGCTTTGCCAACTCGTCGGCCACATCCGGGCGAATCGCGAACACGCCATCATGATCACCAACGATGATATCGCCAGGATGCACCACCATCCCGTCCACGCAGACCGTGACGTTGATTTCACCAGGGCCTTCTTTGTATGGACCACGGTGAGAGATGGAGCGTGCGAAGACCGGAAACTTGCCTTTGCTCAAGGCGTCAAAGTCGCGGATCGGTCCGTCAATCACAAAACCCGCAATTTTGCGGCTCTCAGCGAGAGTCGACATGATTTCGCCAATAATGGCATTGCGCTGCAAACCACCCGCGTCCACAACGATCACGTCGCCAGGTGCGGCCATGTCAATGGCTTTATGCACCATCAGGTTGTCGCCCGGCGCCGTTTTGACTGTAAAAGCACGACCTAAGATACGACCGCCTTTGTGAATCGGACGCAAATCAACGGTCCCGTTAGTACGGCTCATCGCATCGCTAATATTTGCCACCGCAAATTTTGCAAATTTTTTCAATGTTGCATTGCTCACGGTGTGCTTGTGAGTGTTAACTGCGAATCCAAGGTCTGCCATGTTGACTCCGTTTTAAGAAATAAATTGAATAGACATCAAAAATTGAAAATGAAAACTAAACACCGAAACTGCGATGTACGACTCCCGCAATCGACGACACGGTTGCAGGTAAATTGATCAACCGCGCCCCACATGGATTAACGACTCAGGGGTCAATTCGCTCAAGCGATTAACACCCATCATCGCCATATTGCGCGAGACTTCTTCCGAGAGCAATGTAATGGCATGGTCGACACCCGCTGCGCCACCAACCGCTGCAGCATAATTAAACGGTCTGCCTAAAAATACACAGCGCGCGCCAAGCGCCAATGCTTTCAAAATATCGGTCCCCCGCCGCACACCGCTATCGAGCATGACTGGGCCATCTTTGAATTGCTCAACGATCTGCGGCAACACACGCAAAGGAGCCGCAGCACCATCGAGTTGACGTCCACCATGGTTGGAAACAATCACGCCATCCATACCGTACTGGCGCGCAAGCGCAGCATCGGCGTGGTGAAGAATCCCTTTGATCACCATTGGGCCCTTCCAGCGGGCACGGATCTCGCGCACATGATCCCAATTCAAATGACCACGCGAAGAAAAGTCGCGCAGCACATTGGCAGACATAATGGGCGCGCCACGTGTTGCAAAGGAATTTTCAAAATGCGGCATACCATGTCGCATCAGCGTTTTCAGAAATGTGCCGAATAACCAGCGAGGGTGACTGACCCCTTCCCAGGCCAGACGCAGGCTGGGTCTTAGGGGTGTAGAAAAGCCGGTGCGCACATTGTTTTCGCGATTTGCAGAGGATGGCGTGTCAACAGTGATCACCAAGGTTTTAAAGCCCGCTTGCGCCACCCGATCAATCAAGGGTGCGATTTGATCAACCTTGCCGGGCAGGTATGCCTGAAACCAAGCATCTGGCGCCTGCGCGACGAGCTCTTCCATTCGAATCAACGACGAGCCACTCATGATCATCGGAATATTGGCGCGCTTAGCCGCTTCTGCCAGCACGATGTCACCGCGATAAGCGGACATGGCCGTAATCCCCATCGGTGCCATCCCGAACGGCGCGCTGTATTGCTTGCCGAATACTTCGACGGTTTGCGTCCGCATGGAGATATCCACCAAAATACGGGAGACGAACTCGTATTCAGAAAAAACATCACGATTCGCGCGCAACGAATGACAGTCTTCGCAGGCGCCTGACACATACCCAAAAATGGGCTTAGGAAGATGTTTTGCTGCAGCCCTTTCAAAATCAGCCAAGGACAGAATCTTGGATAAAGCACGTGTTTGAGTCATTTTTATTTTAATTTTGATTGAATAATCTTGTTGACGGCCTCCGCTGCCGCCGCAAGTCCCATGGATGCCGTGACAGTAACGCTTGAGCCGTACCCTGCGCAAGAGAGACCTTGCAATTTACCCTCAGCGGACTGCCAAGCCTCGGGCAGGATCGTAGGCTGATCAAGCCATAACACCCGCACCCCCATCTTGGGTACGCGCTTGCTGGGCTTACCCGTCCCGCTCGGCGTGCGGGCATAGCCATACTGTTTTCTAAGCGTGTTGCGGAGTCTTGCGAGCAGTGCATCATGGGTCGCCTCAGACAAATCTCCCGCACGCATCGCCAGCAAATCCGTTTTGCCTCCCGCCCCGCCACAAACAATCAACGCTTGTTGCCGCGCGCGCGCCTGCAACACCATTGCCACCTTGGCGCTCATTTGATCCGTACAGTCGATCACGACATTCAGTGTCTCGGGCAGAACCTGACTCACATTGTCGGGCGTCAGAAAATCATCGACCGTCGTGACCTGACACTCAGGGTTGATGCCTTGGATGCGCACCGCCATGGCCGTTACCTTGGCTTGACCCAGGGTCTCTGACAAGGCGTGTACCTGGCGATTGATATTGGATTCAGCGATGTGGTCGAGGTCGATGAGGGTCAGTGCCCCCAGACCTTGACGCGCCAGCGCCTCGGCTGCCCAAGAGCCGACCCCGCCAATTCCCACCACAGCGACATGCGCACGTTGCATTGCAACAAGGGCATCGGGGCCAAACAAACGCGTCAACCCTCCAAAGCGGCGCTGCGCGTCAGACAATTCGTCAGTCTGGAGATCCACAAGAGGTGCGGGCATTGAGTGTTATGAAGGCATAAGAATGATGCATTTTTGCATGATCCTGCATGAAAATTTCAATTCGCGCTCGACAATCGTCAACGAGAGGAACACAATTTGTCTATAAAACTGTGAGCATGTCGTCCCCACCCCAAAAATCCTTCTTCAAATCGTCCGCTTTCGCCGGACCGGTGACTCTGTGTCTGCTTATATTGCTAATTCATATGGCAATCTCCGGCGGTCGAGTCGCGGTGTCTCTGACCGCCCTTGAGCTCAAGCGCTCCACCTTTGAAGTCGGTATTCTGATTGCCGTTTTCGCCTTGCTTCCCATGCTGTTATCGGTCAAGGCAGGGCGTTTGCTCGACCGGATCGGTCCGTGGCGACCCATGCGCGCGAGTGCCTTTGTGGTCATTGTCGGTACGATCCTGCCGTTTATCTGGCAAGACATGGTCGCACTCGTAATTGCCGCGGCCTGTATGGGTCTGGGTCATATGGTGTTTCAGATCGCCGTGCAGCGTCAGATGGGTCTGAGCGCCGGCGAAGAGCGGCTGCGCAACTTTTCTTGGTTATCGCTCTCTATGGCCACTTCTGGCCTGCTAGGCCCTCTGCTAGCCGGCATCTCAATCGACCATCTGGGTCATCGCGCTGTGTTTGCCCTGTTGACGATATCGCCCGTGATCTGTGTGTTGGGACTCTATCGCGCCCGCAATTATCTGAAAACTTCCCACCATCCCGCTCCAGCGAGCGAAACCAAACAACGCGTGACGGATCTGCTCGCCAGTCCGCAACTGCGTCGAGTATTTACGGCCAACATGTTGCTCTCAAGCGCCTGGGATACGCACATGTTTGTCGTACCGATTTTTGGCGTGATGGTCGGCCTGTCTGCGACCACCATCGGACTGATTCTGGCCTCCTTTGCCGCAGCGACCATTGTGGTGCGTCTGGCACTCCCCTTACTACAGCATCGGGTGCGACCCTGGCAACTGATCCATTTCGCATTGATCGTCACAGGCCTGAATTTTGTGTTGTATCCAATGTTTGAACAGGTCTGGATTTTGATGACCCTGTCATTTGTCCTTGGGCTAGGTTTGGGTTCGACGCAACCCAGCATTCTTGCCCTGCTTCAGCAAAACGCACCCGCAGGACGCGCCGGCGAGGCTTTTGGCTTAAGAATGGCCCTCATCAACGGATGTCAGGTGACATTACCGCTAGCCTTTGGTGCGCTCGGCGCGGTAATCGGTATCATGCCGTTATTCTGGCTCACCGCAGCCGGTCTTGGCGCAGGTCGTTGGTTTACACGTCATGCCGAAACCGCAAAGAAGCCGGATACACCGCCGAAGGACGGCCCTCCCAACTCACCCTCAACTTCTTGATATGGTCATGAGCACGTCCCTGAACATTCCAGCCGCCCCACCAGCCAGTACGTTCGCACGTTGGCCAGAGGAGCGTTTGCAAGCCTCGCGTGAAGCCGCACTCGAACACTGGTGTGGGACTCAGGATATCTGGGTGTTTGGCTACGGATCGCTCATTTGGAAACCCGAATTCGCTTTCCTAGAACAAAGGCCGGCGCTGCTACCCGGCCATCATCGTGCACTTTGCCTCTGGTCACGGATCAACCGCGGCACACCTGAAGTGCCGGGCCTGGTCTTTGGCCTGGAGGCCGGCGGTGATTGTCACGGCATGGCCTTTCGCATCGCTGCAGCGACCGTCCGCCCTATTTTTGAAATCCTGTGGCGACGAGAAATGGCTACAGGTGCCTACCACCCAAGCTGGATCGATTGCCAAACGCCCAACGGTTCGGTTCGTGCGCTGGCGTTTGTCATCGATCAGAATGGCCCAGCTTACGTTCCTGAACCTACTGAGGACGCGCTGATTGATATCGTCCTGCGCGCTTCTGGCATTTACGGCTCTTGTCTCGACTATGTGACTCAGACTGCCGATGCGCTCCACGCTGTTGGCATACACGATGCGCGGCTGGCCGCCTTGGTGGCCCGGCTCAACGCACGACTCAGCCAGGGACAACAGACCCTTTCCTGAGTATGGGTCTATCGACGATTCACCCCTCGTTGTCACGGTACACTTAGTGTTACCCCTTAACCCTTGTTGGCGACTCACTAGTTAGTCTGCCGTATCGGACCTGAATTATGTCTATTGCGGATATTCGACAGAGCTACGAAAAGTTCACACTTCTTGAAAAAGACGCCAAGGCCTCACCCTACGATCAGTTTGCGATCTGGTTCGACCAGGCCTTGAGTCAAAACGTGCCCGAGCCCACGGCCATGACGCTTGCAACAGCCGACGCCAACGGTCGACCATCAGCACGGATCGTGCTGCTCAAAGGCGTGGACGCCAAAGGCTTTCTGTTTTTTACAAACTACGAATCGCGTAAGGGTGTCGAACTTGCCGCGCAGCCCTGGGCAAGTCTGCTGTTTTTCTGGCAACCGCTTGAGCGTGAAGTCAGGATCGAGGGAATCGTTGAAAAGGTGAGTGATGCCGAGTCCGACGAGTATTTTCAGACACGACCTATCGGTTCGCAGATCGGCGCCTGGACATCTCCGCAGAGCCGTCCCATCACACTTGATCAACTCGCGGCGACCGAGAAAGCGCTAAAAGAACAGTACGGAGATCGCAAACCACCCCGCCCACCTCATTGGGGTGGTTACCGTCTCAAGCCGGAGTATTTCGAGTTTTGGCAAGGTCGCCCTTCGCGCCTGCATGACCGACTCACCTATCAGGCCGCAGGTGCGGACAAATGGACAATAGGACGCATCGCGCCCTGACATGAACGCCACGCCTCCCTCATTTGATTCCGCTTTTTTCAGAACAGCACTTGGCAGATTTCCAACAGGCGTGACGGTGATCACCGCAGCCGCCGAAGGCATGGCGCCGGTTGGTTTGACCGTCAGCTCTTTCAATTCAGTCTCGCTTGATCCACCCTTAGTCGTCTGGAGTCTATCGCGCAACTCTTCATCACTCAAAACGCTTGAGCAATGCGAGCGTTATGTGATTCACGTACTTGGTTCCGACCAGATGTCTGTTTCACAACGCTTCGCCAGCGGAACCTCTGAGCAACGTTTTAGCGGCATCCCCGTGACGAGCGCACCAAATGGTTCTCCTCGACTTGATCTGCCCTGTGCAGCCTGGTTCGAATGCGCCAATCACCGACGCTACGAAGAAGGCGATCATATTATTTTCATCGGGGCTGTCGAGCATTGTGCACGCACGGATGCCCTTCCCTTGGTCTATCACGCGGGTGGCTATGATCTAACACCCGCCGGTTCTGGCAAGTAACGAAAATCATGAGTACAGATATTGATTGCATCGTCATAGGCGCTGGTGTGGTCGGGCTGGCGATAGCCCGCAAGTTAGCCATGTCGGGTCGAGAAGTGATGGTGGTTGAAGCGGCCGAGGGCATCGGCACCGGCACGAGCGCTCGCAACTCTGAAGTGATCCACGCGGGCATTTACTACCCGGCTGGCAGCCTCAAGGCTCGCCTTTGCGTGCAAGGGCGACACATGCTGTATGCCTATTGCGCGGAAAAAGGTGTGGGACACAAGCGAATCGGCAAGCTGATTGTGGCGACGAGCGAAGAAGAAATCCCCAAGCTCACCGACATCCTGCAAAAGGCCCGTATCAATGGTGTGGACGACATGGAGCTGCTGTCGGCTGCTCAAGCGCAAGCACTGGAGCCCGCCCTTTTTTGTACTGCGGCTTTGCATTCCCCCTCGACAGGCATCATCGACAGTCATGGTCTGATGCTGGCCTACCAGGGTGATGCTGAAAGCGCGGGTGCGCAATGTGTATTTCACACGCCACTCGTTTCTGGCAAAGTACGCAGCAATGGCGGATTCGATCTGCAGTTTGGTGGTGCCGAAGCGATGTCGCTGTCGTGCAATGTGCTGATCAACGCATCTGGCTTGCACGCCCCCACCCTGGCTCGCCGGATTGAAGGGATCCCCGAAGCATCGATCCCGACCGAATACCTTTGCAAAGGCAGCTACTTTACGCTGCAGGGCCGCGCGCCCTTTACGCGTTTGATCTATCCAACGCCTCACCACGCGGGACTGGGTGTACATCTAACGCTCGACTTGGGCGGTCAAGCGAAATTCGGTCCCGATACCGAATGGATTGATCGCGTGGATTACGACATTGATCCAAGCCGCTGCGATGGTTTTTATGAGGCCGTACGCAGCTATTGGCCTGGCATGAAAGACGGCACGCTTTCCCCAGGTTATACGGGGATCAGACCGAAAATCTCCGGACCGCATGAGCCTGCTGCCGACTTTATGATTGCCGGTCCTGCCACGCATGGAGTTCCCGGCCTGGTTAATCTTTTTGGTATTGAGTCGCCTGGCTTGACGTCTAGTCTGGCGATCGCGGACGAGACTGTCGCGCGTCTGAGTGCTGGTACGTCATAGGCAGCGACCTCTGTCTAGCTTAGCCCGAAATCGGAGCTCCCCATGTCAAATCCTGTTCCAGACGCCCATGGCTTAAATCTGTTTACTGCAGACTCAGGTCGTGCGTTGTTAGCCTGCTATCTTCCAAAAGATTTGCATGCCCATTTGTTGCCGCATTTGGAAAAACTGGGTGGTCTGGCAGGATCGCTACTTGATGACCTGGCAGGCGTGGCAGATAAGAATCCACCTACATTATCGGTACGCACGCGCGCCGGTATTGATGTCAACTACGTCAACAAACACCCTGCCTATGTCGAGCTGGAACGTTTCGCCTATAGCGAATTCGGCCTGGCTGCGATGTCACATCGGGGTGGCGTGCTGGGTTGGCCAAGTCCAATGCCGCCCGCAGCCAAATATGCCCTGACCTACTTGTTTGTCCAGGCAGAGTTTGGTTTGTGCTGTCCCGTCAGCATGACAGACTCTCTGGCGCGCACCTTAAGAAAGTTTGGCGAGACCGACTTAGTCGAACGCGTTCTACCCATGGTCACGACGCAAGACTTTGATGCCCTGCATCAAGGTGCGATGTTTATGACAGAACAAGGCGCGGGCTCGGACGTGAGTGCGACGGCGACTCAAGCCGTACAAGTCGCGGACGGTCACTGGCAACTGCATGGTGACAAATGGTTTTGCTCCAACCCTGATGCCGGCTTTGCAATGGTACTGGCGCGTTCTGAACAGGTTGATGGCCTCAAAGGTGTCTCACTGTTTTTACTGCCTCGCACGCGTCCAGATGGCACGCCGAATACCTATCGTATTTTGCGATTGAAAGACAAGCTCGGCACGCGATCCATGGCGAGTGGTGAAATTCGTCTTGAGGGTGCTTTTGCCTGGCTCGTCGGCGAGCGCGGACAGGGCTTCAAGCAGATGGCCGACATGATTAACAACTCTCGTCTCTCGAACGGTGTTCGCGCGGCAGGGTTGATGAGGCGTGCGCTTACCGAGGCGCTCTATATCGCCAAACACCGTCAGGCTTTTGGCAGAAGCCTGGATCAGATGCCGCTGATGCAACGACAACTCAGCAAAATGGCCATGCTCACAGAGCAAGCTCGCACGATGGTTTATCAGACGGCTCAGGCTCTCGCCAATTCAGATCTGGATCCCTCCAAACGTCCGCTCATGCGGATCATGACGCCACTGATCAAATTCCGTGCATGCCGTGATGCCCGCAAAGTCGCCGGCGATGCGATGGAGGTGCGGGGTGGCTGCGGCTACATCGAGGAATGGAGCGATCCACGTGTGTTGCGCGACGCGCATCTGGGATCGATTTGGGAAGGCACAAGCAATATCGTTGCGCTTGATGTGCTGCGCGCCATCCAGAGAGAAAATTCACTGCCTGCCCTTCGAGATCATGTGCGGATGTTGCTAGCTGACGGTGCTCCTGTCAGCCCCTCGCTCGCCGAATTGCAAGCTGAACGAATCGACAGCGCCTTTGCCTTCGCCGAAGCCGCGAGCGGCGCCAACGCGTCCGAACAAGCTCGCCAAGTTGCCACGGCGCTCTACAACGTGATCACGATGGCGGGTATGCGCTGGGAAGCGAAACAAGCAAATATGCCGATCCGCAGTCATCTTGCTGACATCGTCCTTCAACACCGCCTTGCTGCACGCGATCCTATTGCGGACCCACTGTTAGCAGATACTGGACTCTGCCAATGGTTAGCCGAAACAATTTAGCGCCCCTTCTCGCTAGAAACACCGCGCCAACGGGGCAATGCCCCTGCTAACGAGATATGATTAGAGTTATCTCTTTCCTCTACCAAAAAGACGCGAAAAAATGAGCCAAGCCCCCTCTCCCAGTCAGCCACGCACCGGCGGTCAAATTCTTGTCGGTCAACTCGTCAGCCATGGCGTCAAACATGTATTTTGCGTGCCAGGCGAGAGTTTTCTGGCAGTACTCGACGCGCTGGTTGACGTCAGCATCGAGGTGACGGTGTGCCGTCAGGAAGGTGGCGCCGCCATGATGGCGGATGCCTTTGGCAAGCTGACGGGCGAGCCCGGCATCTGCATGGTGACCCGTGGACCGGGTGCTTCCAACGCGCTGGCCGGCATTCATATCGCCAAACAGGACTCCACGCCGATGATCGTTTTCGTCGGACAGATCGAGCGCGGCATGCGTGAGCGCGAAGCGTTTCAGGAGATGGACTACCGCGCAGTATTCGGTCAGGCTGCCAAGTGGGCCACCGAGATTGACGATGCCGCCCGTATTCCCGAGATTCTTTCGCGTGCTTTTCATGTGGCCACCTCAGGCCGTCCCGGCCCAGTCGTGATTGCATTGCCGGAAGATATGTTGGTTGAAATGGCTACTGTTGCCGATGCGCCTCGCTACGAGGCGATCGACTCGGCCCCTGCCGCCGGCCAAATGGCTGCGCTCGCCGAGCGACTCTCTAAAGCAAAAGCCCCCGTCGCGATCTTGGGTGGTGCGCGCTGGAACGCCAAAGCCGTTCAAGAGTTTGCCCAGTTTGCTGAACGCTTCAAGCTGCCTGTGGCGGTGTCTTTCCGTCGCCAAATGCTGTTTCCCGCCAATCACCCCTGTTTCATCGGTGATGTCGGTATTGGACTCAATCCCGAGTTGCTCAAGCGGGTACAAGATGCCGACCTGGTGCTGCTCGTCGGCGGTCGGATGTCGGAGATGCCCAGTCAGGCCTATACACTCTTTGATATTCCCGTTCCAAAACAAGCGCTGGTGCATGTTCACCCCGACAGCAGCGAACTGGGTCGTGTCTACCGCGCATCGATCGCCATCAATGCTTCACCGATCGCGTTCGCGGCAGAGCTTGCCGCTCTGCCAACGCCCGCCGCGACACCCTGGGCTGCCGGTACTGAAGCCATGCACAAAAGCTATCTTGCCTGGAGCGACCCTGCTCCCATCAAGACACCCGGTGCTGTTCAGATGGGCGGCGTGATGGAATACCTCGAAGCCCACTTACCTGCCGATGCGATCATGACGAACGGTGCAGGTAACTTCGCGACCTGGTTGCATCGCTTTCATCGTTTCACCCAGTTTGGCACGCAGTTGGCACCGACCTCGGGCTCGATGGGTTACGGCCTGCCTGCGGCAGTCGGCGCCAAACGCTTTTCACCTGACAAACTGGTGGTCTGTTTTGCCGGTGACGGTTGCTTCATGATGCATGGCCAAGAGTTTGCAACTGCTGTGCAATACAACCTACCGCTGGTTGTCGTTATTATTGACAACGGCATGTATGGCACGATTCGCATGCATCAGGAAAAAAATTATCCCGGCCGCATCTCGGCAACGCAGCTTAAAAACCCTGACTTTGCGGCCTATGCCCGAGCCTTTGGGGGTCACGGCGAGCGTGTCGAGAAAACCGAGGAGTTCGGACCGGCCTTTGAGCGCGCCGTGGCAAGCGGTCAACCTGCAATCCTGCATCTGTTGATTGATCCCGAAGCCATCACTCCGACCACCACCATCGCCAAACTTCGCGCCGCAGCCCAGAAGGCCTAAGGTTTTCTGGCTCGCCGGTGCGAGCATTTCGTACACTTTTTTGAAATACGTTTATTTATCTGGAGCAAGACATGTCTGAAGCCTCTTTCAACTGGGAAGACCCTCTATTGCTGGACAGTCAGCTGACCGACGAAGAGCGCATGGTTCGCGATGCGGCCCGCTCTTACTGTCAGGACAAGCTGGCACCACGCGTTACAGAAGGTTTTCGTCACGAGAAAACAGACGTCAAGATCTTCCCCGAAATGGGTGAGCTTGGCTTGTTGGGCCCCACCATTCCGGTCGAGTACGGTGGTTCAGGTCTGAATTACGTCAGCTACGGTTTGATTGCCCGTGAAGTCGAGCGTGTCGACTCAGGTTACCGTTCAATGATGAGCGTGCAATCTTCGCTTGTAATGGTACCGATCAATGAATTTGGCAGTGAAGAACAAAAGCAAAAGTATCTGCCTAAATTGGCGCGCGGAGAGTGGATTGGCTGTTTCGGCTTGACCGAGCCCAACCACGGTTCAGACCCCGCAGGCATGGAAACGCGTGCCGTTAAAACTGCCAATGGCTACTCGCTGACGGGCAACAAGATGTGGATCTCCAATTCACCGATTGCCGATGTGTTCGTGGTCTGGGGCAAATGCGTGGGTGGCGATTATGATGGTCGTATTCGTGGCTTCATCCTCGAAAAGGGCATGAAGGGTCTGTCCGCACCCGCGATCCACGGCAAGGTTGGCCTGCGCGCCTCGATCACCGGCGAAATCGTCATGGACAACGTCGAGATTGGCGACGAACAAATGCTGCCTGGCGTGAGTGGCCTCAAGGGTCCATTCACATGCTTGAACTCCGCACGTTTCGGTATCGCCTGGGGCGCACTGGGCGCGGCAGAATTCTGCTGGCACATGGCGCGTCAGTACACGCTGGACCGCAAACAATTCGGCCGTCCACTTGCCGCCAATCAGTTGATTCAGAAGAAACTCGCTGACATGCAAACAGAAATTACGCTGGGCCTACAAGGCTGCTTGCGTCTAGGTCGCATGAAAGACGAAGGCACCGCCGCGGTCGAAATCACCTCGATCATGAAGCGCAACTCCTGCGGCAAGGCTTTAGATGTCGCTCGCATGGCGCGTGACATGCTCGGTGGCAATGGCATTTCGGATGAATTCGGTGTGGCGCGCCACTTGGTCAACCTCGAAGTCGTCAACACCTACGAAGGCACACACGACATTCACGCCCTGATTCTGGGTCGTGCGCAAACAGGTATTCAGGCGTTCTTTTAATTGATTCAATTCACTTAAATGACTCAGCGATCACTCAGCACTTCGGACGTTTACGCGCTGAGTCATTTAAGCATTTAGTCTAATCACGGCGGAACATTAAATCATGTTCCGCTTTTTTTTATCAGATAGAAAAGTCTTGATCAAACTTCGGTGGACGCTTTTGTAAGAAAGCGTCCATGCCTTCTTTGCCCTCAGGACCTGCCATGCCGATAAACTCGAGCGCCAGTGACGCGTCAAAAATCGGACCCGCCTGACGTAACCAGCTATTGAGCGCATGCTTGGTCCAACGCAAGGCGCCTGGAGGGCCGTCGGCAAACTTGCTGGCGATATCGATGGCCTTTTGCTCGACTTCGGCATCATCCAGTGACATGGAAATCAGATTCATGCGATCCGCTTCTTCACCTGTAAACGTATCCGCAGTCATCAAGTAGTATTTCGCTTTTGCCATCCCGCACAGCAGTGGCCAGATAATCGTGGCATGATCACCCGAAGCAATACCAATTTTCAGGTGTCCATCGGAAAATTTCGCATCTTTTGATGCGATGGACACGTCCGCCAAGATCAACAGTGCCAGACCTGCACCGACCGCCCAGCCGCGTGCAGCCGTCACAATCGGCTTGCTGCAATTGATCATCCCGTTGACGAGATTACGTGCTTCGCGCATGGCTTCCATGCGCTGCGCGTAGTCATCGCAAACCTTGCGCTCATGATTCAAGTCACCGCCCGCCGAGAAGTTTCTGCCTTCTCCTGTCACAATAATCGCCGACACGGATGGATCGGCATCCACGTCCTTCCAGATTTCCGAGACTTCACGGTGCATCGTCGCATCCATCGCGCCCATCTTCAATGGAGAAGACAGCGTGATACGCAGGACGCGAGGATGGGGTCGATCAAATTTCAATCGCGTATAACGGTCATAGCAGCTTTGCATGGCAAGTACCTTTGAACAAAAACGACATTAGAAAATTAAAAACACTACACAAGATTTTTTAACGCTTCGACAGACTCAGGATTGATGAGCGAGGACAAATCACCGGGTGGCTCGCCGCTCAATACTGCCTTCACCACGCGTCGCATCAATTTCATATTTCGCGTGCGCGGCAACGCTGTTGTAAAGACAATACGGCGAGGGCGATACGAAGCGCCCATCCCATCGGCTACAGCCTTGATCAGAAAATCAGAGAGCGCCTCATCAACGATTTCACCTGGTGCCGGCACACAGACGCACACAAGGACTGCACCGTACTTTTGATCAGGCAACGCAACTGCTGCCGCATCAATCACCTTGGCTGTCGCCAACAATTGACTCTCAATCTCTGAGGGTCCCATCCGTTTACCTGCAATTTTGATCGTATCATCCGAACGACCCAGCATGTAATACAAGCCATCATCGCCTCGCATCGCAAGATCGCCATGCACCCAGACACCAGGCAGCCTGCTCCAATACGTTTCAAGATATCGCTCATCATCAAACCACAGGCTCTTGGTCATCCCAATCGATGCGTGTCGCAGCACGAGCTCGCCCGCCTGCCCCATCCCTAACGACTGGCCTGATTCATCCACGATATCTGCCCCCATACCGAGCGCGAATACGGAAAAGGATCCGACATTCATAGGATGGTTTGGTGTGCCGATCATGATCGCGCCACCCACCTCTGTTCCACCCGTGACATTAATGATTGGCAGTCGCTGTTGACAGACTTCATTGAAAAACCAGTTCCATGTGTCTTCAGTCCAGACCTCGCCCCCCGAAGCGGTGATACGCAAGGCACTCAAATCAAAGCTCGTCGGTTCAACCTTTGTTTGCATCAAGCCACGCACCAAACTCGGCGAAACACCCAGATAGGTCACGCGATGATCTTGAACCATTCTCCAAAAACGATCAGGGCTCGGATAGTCGGGCGCCCCTTCGGCAATCAACAGACTCCCGCCAAACATCGTCGGAATCATGGCGCACATCGCACCCACCATCCAACCCATGTCACTCATAAAGAAGAACCGGTCGGTTGCTTTAAAGTCGCCGCATATATGCATATCTCGCGTCACCATCGACCCGAGAAATCCGATGTGCGTCCATACACAACCTTTAGGCTTACCGGTTGTCCCTGATGTGTAAAACAAAATGGCCGGATCGTTCGGATCCATATGCTCTGTCGGTACCGGCTCTGCTGACGCAAACATCAGTTCGCGATATAAAACATCCCGTCCCTGTGTCATCACGGCTGACGGATGGGGTGCATTCTCCCGCTCAATCACGACGACCTTTTCGACGTTGGGGGCATGTACGAGCGCTTCATCAAGCGTCGCTTTCATCGGGATCAATGCGCCTCGCCGATAGGTGATATCGGAGGTGATCACAAGCTTGGCGCGCCCATCCACAAGACGTGTCGCGATGGGTTGAGCGCCAAATCCTGAGAATAGAGGCAGCAAAATTGCGCCCAGTTTTAACACAGCAAAAAACGCGACAAAACTCTCAGGCAAAATGGGCAGATAGATCGCCACCACATCACCGCGCCCGACACCCAACTTTTTTAAACCCGCAGCAAGACGGCAAACCTCGCCATTGAATTCAGCATACGTCATGGTGCGCGATGACGTGTCAGTTTCTCCCTCCCACACTAGCAGGGTTTTGCTGGCAACCGAGGTTGCAAGATGCTGATCGAGACAATTTAAAACGACATTGGTCGTCCCCCCCACGCACCAGTGTGCATGCGCCTGACCGCGCGAAATATCAAGAATGTGTTGGTAGGGTGTATAGAACTTCAGGCCCGAGAACTGAAACACCTGCTCCATGAGCCAACCCGGATCATGATTTGATTTTTCAAGCAGGTCTTCGTAAGAACTTACACCCGTTTGCCTGAGAAATGCCGTCAGGTTACTGGCGTCGATTTGTGCCTGAGTCGGTGTCCAGCGAGGCGCGTTC
>JAURZO010000158.1 GCA_030653405.1 Zwartia sp.
GACCTCTAGCGTGAGGTGCAATCCGGTGATGAGCCCATGGGGTCGACATTCAGGGATGAAAGTCGCGCCAGTAATCAGCCGATGGCGTCGTAATCGGGCTGAAGACAGCGGGAGAAGACCGCACAACGTAGCACAGGCGAAGTGAGGGCCACGCCCACACTTCGCTGGCTGTACTTTCACAACTCGCCGCTAGCATGCTACGCGCACTTTGAGCAACTAGCAGCAAAGAGATGAAACGAATGACAACGACTGCCTCTGATCTCAACTACACCGAACTCGCGCGACAGATTGCCACGAGAATGTCGCCCGAAGCGCTGTTAAGCGCGGAAGATGTGGGCGCCATGCTCGGTTACCCCGCCAGGTACATTCGCGAGACCATCGCACTTGCACCTGGATTTCCGGTAGCCATCCGTCTCAAACTGGATACGGATGGCAAACGTAGCAACCCACGGTGGCGACGCACCGACATTGAGAAATGGGTAACAGACCATCTTTCACAGCGTCGAATGCGCGGTGGCCGGCCACGTCAACAGACCCTGATGTGACGGCAAAATCGACACCATGTCAAAAACAGACATACAAGACCAGTCTGAGCTGCTTTTCCAGATTGTCTCTGTTGCGCCCAGCTGACACCGAAGTGAAATTTTGTGGGGGGAACAAAAAAATTCCCCCAAACTCACGTACAGCCTTTATTCATGCGGCTTTTGTGTCCGGCCCCGGGCACCATCTAACTCTAATCAATCATTCGTCTCATCATATCGCCGTGCACAATCATGCGGCTAATCACGGCATGCGTGAAGTGATCGATACTTACTAACACCTGTTTGACGGAACCCGCTGCAATCGCATCGTGCTTAAGCGCTGCAGGCTTCCACTGGCTAACAATGGAAAAAGCTCGCTCTTGCATCGCGATCCCTTCCCGAACTAGCAAACCCTTTTGCTCTAATGGCTCAGCCACAAGCCAAAAAGCGGCGAGAAAGGATGGCCAATAAGCCAGGTGCCGGTAGAGACTCGGTTCAGCCGGGGTGGGGATGGGGGCGCCAAAAGTATTTAATATCTTCACGAGGTCAGCGACAGCAATTGGCAGATCTCCCGGTGCGGGCAAGGGACGAGCGGGCTTGATCTGGCTCTCTTTACGTTCTCTCAGGTGCGCCAGGGGATCAAGCTGTATCGAGTCACTGAGCGGATTGAGCTGCGCCTTTGAGTCCTGAGGGGATTGGTTTGCAATACTGCGATGCAGATAGGACAAGACTAGCAGCGCACGGGAATTAGCATGTCCGTAGTCTTCTAAAAGCAAAACGATTTCACTTTTATCCTTAGGGGTTAGACCCAGAGCTGATCGCACCGGTTCGGGCCAGGGCGTCAGGGTATCCACAAGGCTCGCCTGCTTGCGCATCGCACGGGCAGACGCATCCAGGGTTTCACTGAAATAAAGCGGTTTGGCCAGAGACCATGTCATGCTCAGTCCGCTGGGGATGGTGGCCAAGTGTCTCCAAATCAGATTCACAAAGGGCACTTCGAGTGTATTTTTGATGTCTTCAAAGATCGCTGACACGCTTGGATCGGCGTCTTTTTCCGACACGGTCGGGATCGACTTAAGCGTTTGCATTGGTGTTATTTTCATATTGGTTCAATCTACCCTTGTTTTTGTACTCAACCCAAACAAATATGATTCATCCAGTGTCGCAATGCGATTGAATTAAACCTTTCGGTCGGCGGCTTCTAGTCTGGCCAATTCCTCAAGAACCTCTTTTGTGTGCTCGCCGAGAGCAGGAGCGGGACGACGCAAAGCACCCGGGGTGCGACTCAAGCGGGGCACCACATTGTGCAACTCAATCTCCCCCATATCGGCGTCCTCGACAGGCACCAACACCTCGCGCCCTTTGATGTAAGGATGATCAACAAGATCTGCGACAGAGTAGACCGGGCCAACAGTGACGGCAGCCTTTTCGAACACGTCAAGATTCTCCTGCTGTGTGCGACTTTGAATGAACGCGCCAATGATGGCGTCAAGCTCTTCGCGATTATTTACCCGAGCGCCATTGGTCGAAAATTTCTCGTCCTCTTTGAGTTCAGGGCGTCCAATTGTGTCAAAGATACGCATGGCCATGGACTGCATGGAGCCGGACATCGCAACGTGTTTGCCATCGCTCGTCTCGTAGACATTTCTTGGAGCCGTGTGTGCCGACTGATTGCCTGCACGCATCGTGGGCTCGCCTAGCAGGCGATACTTCAGCACCTCTGACGAAATGAAAGAAAATATTGGCTCAAAAAGTGACAGGTCGACCACCTGGCCTTTACCTTGACTTTCAGCCACTCTGAGCGCAGTCATGACGCCAGCCGCACCATAAATACCCGCAATCATGTCAGCCAGTGCAAGCGGTGGCAGGACAGGAGGCTTATCTGCATACCCGTTCAAATACGCAAAACCTGACATCGCCTCAACAAGTGTTCCAAACCCAGGCTTATGACTAAAGGGACCCGTCTGACCCCAACCCGAGACACGGACAATCACTAATTTTGGATTAATCTCAAACAAAGTATCTGGCGACAAACCCATTTTTTCCAGGCCGCCAGGCACAAAGTTTTCCACGAATACTTGAGCATGTTTAACAAGCCGCTTGAGCGTCTCCAAGCCGTCTGCGGACTTTAAATCCAGAACGACTGACCGCTTGTTACGGCCATAGACTTTCCAATAAATCGCCTCATCTGCCTCACGCCAGTGTCGCAAGTCATCCCCACTCCCCTCGCGTTCAATTTTGAGGACATCGGCACCGAAGTCCGCCATAAAAAGCGTGAGCATATTGCCAGCCACCAGGCGGGACAGGTCCAAAACACGGATATCACTGAGGGGGCCTTGATGACCAGGTTGGAACGCATTCATGTTGAGCCGACACTCGAAAGGTAATGACAGGTTTGATTGCTTGATAGTGCTTAAGGCGAGACGTCATAATAGTAACGTTTCCAAGCCCCTATCATCCTGTCATCGTGCTCTCTAGATCACGAAGGACGAGAACGGATTCACTGATAAGACGAACGGTCTAGTGACCGCCCCCCATTTTCTTATGTTCGAAACGGCTCAAGAGTCTCACGAGCGGCCAGAGCAAGAGCAAATAGAAAATAGCAGCCAGCACAATCGGCGACGGGTTGTAGAACAGCGATTGCGCATCGCGGGCGACGCGCAAAAGTTCCGGCATCGCCACTGCGCTCGCGAGCGTTGTGAGCTTGACGACCTCGATCGTGTTACTGATGAGATCCGGCATGACATTTCGCGTCGCTTGCGGAATCTGAACATGAATCAGTGTTTGAGTCGCCGACAAACCTGTCGAGCGTGCAGCCTCGATTTGGCCATTCGGAACGCTTTCAAGTCCTGCCCTGAAAATCTCGCCGTAATACGAAGAGTTGTTGAGCATAAAGCCAATCACGACAGCCAACAGCTTAGGAAGCTCCCAACCTAAGAAAGGTGTGCCGTAGTAGATGAAAATCAACAAAAAAAGTGGTGGCAATGCTCTAAAAACATCGATATAAATCACAAGCAAGGCGCGTGCCCAGCGATTTTTAAGTGTGATGGAGAGCACACCCACAAGCAAGCCTGAAGCCAAGCCAAAAGGGATCACCAGCGCAGACAGCAGCAGCGTGTTGAGCAGCCCCTTTAACAAAAACGGAGCGACTTCAATATATATCGGAATGTTGAAAAAACTCTTAAGAATCTCGTCCATAGCGCTCTCTATTGCTTCCAACGGAAACGAGTTTCGGTCCAGCGTCCCAATAGGACGACCGGGATGAAGATCACCAAACAACCGATCGCACCGAGCATGAGCGGTGTCGCATTGCCCGAGTTGCTCATAGCCGATTGCGAGTTATTCAACACCTCGCTCAAACCAACAACCGAACCTAGGGCGGTACTTTTTGTAATCGCGATGACACGGTTGGTGAGAGGCGCGACCGTCAACCGAACCGCTTGAGGCAGCACGACATACAGCATGCTTTGCAACCAACTCAGGCCTGTTGATCGAGCGGCCTCGGACTGACCTTTCGGGACCGAAACAATCCCTGCCCAACAAATTTCTTCTACAAAGGCTGCCAACACGAGAGACAAAGCCAGCCATGTCGCGGTAAACGCTGACATTGAAATTTGAATGTATGGAAATGCGAAAAAAAGCATCATGATGACAACGAGCGGCGGCAAGGCACGCATGATGTCGGCAAAACAGATAATAAAAAAATTAAGCGGCTTGATCTGCAAGGCGCGCAGTACGGCAAGTGCCATTCCGACGAACAACCCTGTGAGCGCAACCACCACGCCAAGCTCGATCGTGACCACCATCCCCTTGAGAATATCGGGGAGATACTCCCAAGCAATCTCAAGATTAAAAAAAGAAAAAACGAGTGCTTTTAAATCCATGTGCTTCGATCACCCGTCATTAAGCCGCGTGCTCGGTCATTCGGGCGAGAAACGCTTGCGTACGCGCATGCGTGGGCGCCCCAAATATTTGATTTGGCGGGCCTTGCTCGACAATTTTTCCAGCATCCATAAACACAACGTGATCCGCTGCGGCTCGGGCAAATCCCATCTCATGACTCACCACAACCATCGTCATTCCGTCATCTTTGAGTTCGCGCATGACTTTCAGCACATCTCCCACGAGCTCAGGATCGAGAGCGCTGGTGGGTTCATCAAACAACACCACCTTTGGTCTTAGGGCGAGGGATCGCGCAATGCCAACGCGTTGTTGCTGACCACCGGAGAGTTGATCGGGAAAGGCAGAGGCTTTTTCTAGCAGACCCACACGCTTGAGTGCCTCTAGACCACGCTCGTTGGCTTGATCCTTGGAAAGCTTTTGCACCTTACGCAAGGCCAGTGTCACGTTATGCAGAACAGACATATGGCGGTACAAATTGAAATGCTGAAACACCATGCCAATATTTTGACGGATGCGATTGAGATCAGCGCCTGCAGCGGTAATCTCATCCTGGTCCACCAAAATGGAGCCCGAGCTTGGCTCCTCTAACCTGTTGCAACAGCGAAGCAACGTGCTCTTGCCAGAACCGGACGGCCCGATCATGAAAACCAGCTGCCCCTTGGTGACGCTCAAATCGATGCCCTTAAGCACTTCGTTATCACCAAAGGATTTGTGGAGGCCGGTAATTTTCAGAATCGGGCTTTGCATGGACAATCCAATTAGGCAAGTTTTACTGAATGATTAGCACTTCAGGTTAACGGGTGTTGGATCGTAGCCAGGCATATTGGGCACACCTTGACCCACGCCCACGGTGATGGCAACCGAACCGGGAGCGGGCGTAAAGCCAAACCACTTTTGTGCAAGCTTTGAGATCGTCCCGTCTTGTTTCAAACACTTAAGAGCACTCGAAATTTTGTCTCGCCCTTCCTTGTCATCTAAACGAAAGGCAAGTGCCCACACCAATCCTGTCGGCAAGACATAGGTCATCTTGACTGCGGGATTCTGCTTGGCAGACCAGGCCGCGACTGTGTTGCCGGCCATGTTTGCGTAAGCACGTCCCGATTGAACGGCTTGAAGCGCGTCAGCATTGGTGGCATAGACGTCATATTTGAAACCATACTTGGCCGCATTATCGCGCGCCCAGGTCTCATAGGCCGAGCCCTTGTTAACGGCAATCGTTTTACCCTTCAAATCATCAAGCGACTTCATGTCAGGTGTTTTCTTATCCTGAACGAAAGCGAAGTCTGTATTTAAATAGCCCTCGGAAAAGAGCAATGCCTTGGCACGCGCTTCGGTCACAGTCGTGGGAGCCAAAACGAAGTCATATTTCTTGGCATTCAAGCCAGGAATCAGCGCGGAAAACTCTGTGCCATCGATGGTAATTTTTGTGCCCAATTGCTTGGCAAGGGCATGGCCGAGCTCGACGTTAAACCCGTCAATACCACCGCCAAGTTTGGGCATCGCATGGGGAGCGAACGTAGCATCGACGCCTGTCGCCAACGGCTTATTCGCCCAAGCAGCCGTCGCGCACGTAGCGCTCAGTGCCAGAGTCAGTCCAAAACGTACTGCGCACTTCGACAAAGAAGTAAAGCTAGTCATCATCAGTCCTTTTAGAGCAGTGGAGGTTTACCCAAGGCGACACCTGGACCGACCCGCTCGGTGATGAGCGTGTAATGTTCAGGGCGCCGATGGGCGGCAAAATTAAAGATGTGCTGCTTGAAGGTGTCTCCCAATGCAAGGTCGGCTTGGCAGAAAATCACCTCGTCATCCTCGCCTTGCGCTTGAGCAACAATTTCTCCGGTGGGTGCCACAATGGCGGAGCCGGCGAACAGGTGGAACCCATCTTCTTTGCCTGCCTTACCTGCCGCAGCCACCCAAACACAATTTTGGTAAGCGGCGGCCTGAAGAGACAACAGATGGTGAAACATTCTTAAATGGGGCGGCTCATTCCAGTGAATATTTTGTGAGGGCGTGTTGTACCCAACGGCGACAATCTCGGCGTTTTGGAGTGCCAACACGCGCCAGGCCTCGCCCCAGCGACGGTCATTGCATAGCAACATGCCAATGCGGGACTCCATCGTCTCCCAGACATTGAAGCCTTCGTTACCCACCTCAAAATATTTTTTCTCGAGATGCTGAAAAGGCGCATGCGATTTGTTATCACTATGACCAGGCAAATGAATCTTGCGATAGCGTCCGACAATCTCCGCTTGCTGATTCACCAGAATCGAAGTGTTAAAACACTTGCCTTCTTTAGATACCTCGGCGTAACCCAAATAAAAACCGATGCTTAACTTTTTAGCAGTATCAAATAAAATTTGCGTATCAGGACTTGGCATCGTTTTTTCGAAGTAACGATCGATGGCCTCCTGCTCCGTCATCCAGTAGCGTGGAAAAAATGTAGTGAGTGCGAGCTCTGGAAACACCACCATCTTTGCGCCACGGCTCGCGGCCTCTTTCATCATCTCAAGCAAGCGGCTGACTGCCTGTTTGCGTGTGTCCTCAGGCTGAATGGGACCCAGTTGCGCGACGGCCAAACCGAAAGGACGTTTGCTCATGATCAATGTTTCTCCGAAGGATCAACGGAAAAATATTTACGCATCACCGAATTAGGGTTTCCGTTCAAACGCTGACGCAAAACGGGCTCTGGTGTGGAACGCTTCACGAACTTTCCGGAGCCTCGCGCAACCTTGAGTTCACCGTCGGCGACGACTAAGCGGCCTCGACTAAAGACCTGCTCAGGCCAGCCGGTAATTTTTTTACCTTCGTAGGGTGTGTACCCCACATTGTCGTGCAGCATGGCCGTTGAAATCGTGACTTCTTTATTCGGATCCCAAATCGCCAAGTCGGCATCACTCCCGACGGCGATCGCGCCTTTCTGCGGGTACATGCCATAGGTGCGCGCGTGATTCGTGGCGGTCACCGCGACAAAACGTTCAATCGTCATACGACCTTTGAGCACGCCTTCGGAAAACAGCAAAGGCATCCGCACCTCGAGTCCTGGCACACCATTGGCCATGTCTTTGAAGGTCGTCGCATCACCCTTGGGCAATTTGCCTGACTCATCAAAACGGTAAGGCGCATGATCTGATGAAAACATTTGCAAGGTGCCATTAATCAGACCCTGCCACACGGCCTCTTGTGAGGCTTCGTCACCCGGTGGTGGACTACAACAAAATTTGGCGCCCTCAAGTCCCGGCAAATCGATATCTTTCGCGGTCAGAAAGAGATACTGCGGGCAGCTTTCCGCGTGGATAGGCAGGCCAAGTGCTTGTGACGCATGAATCACGCGAACCGCTTCCTGACCGGCCACATGCACAATCAACAGCGGAACATCGACGAGCTGAGCCAATGCGACTGCACGATTGGTCGCTTCACTTTCAGCGAGTTTGGTATGCGCGACTGCATGGTATTTGGGCGCGGTCAAACCGCGATCAACCAGACGACGCGCAATCCATCTAATCATGTCGTTGTTTTCAGCATGCACCATCACGAGTGCACCTTCTTTGCCTGCACATTCAAGCACATCAAGCACCTGATAGTCATCAAGCTTCATCCGGTCATACGTCATGTAAATTTTGAATGACGTAATACCGTCTTTGATCACTTTAGGTAAGTCTATCTCCAGCGCCTCAGGCGTGGGATCTGCCAAAATTAAATGAATCCCGTAATCAATCACCGCTTTTTCAGCCGCGCGTTTGGAGTAGTCAGCGATCACTTCAGGGATCTTATTGCCACGGTGCTGTGCAGCAAAGGGTACGATCATCGTTGTGCCACCAAATGCTGCAGACACAGTCGCGCTATAAAAATCATCTGCGCACATCATGCCCATGCCGGAAAGTTGCTCGACATGGCAATGGCTATCAATGCCACCTGGCAGCACCCAGCGCCCGGTTGCGTCCACGTCATGTTTGCCTGCTGGCAAATTCTTCGCAATCGCAGCGATCATGCCGTCTTTGATACCGATGTCTGCATAGTAAGTTTCATTCGCGGTACAAATACGTCCATTGCGAATAGTCACATCAAAGGTCGCGGCTACGCTCATCTTGTTATCTCCGTTTAGCCAGACAGAGTGTGCTCTGCCCCGAGGTTAATGACTGCTCTCAAGCTTTGACTGCTTGGCGCCCTCTTGCATTCACCGACAAACCAACACGAGCGATTGTGGCCTCGAGCTCTTTGATGGTGAGTGCATCCGCTCGCATGCCAGGCGAACGGATCGCACTGCTCTTGATTGCGCCGCGCTGTTGATACACATGCTTGCGTAAAGCCAGCCCCAGTTTGGGTTGGAACTCATAACGGATGAGCGGACAGTAACGATCAAAGACCGCGGCGGCTCCCACCTCGTCACCTGCGGCAAATCGGTTGTAAATCTCGACGAGCACCTCGGGATAAGCGAAGCCTGTCATCGTCCCGACAGCGCCACGCTGTAACTCTTCCAGAAAGAACATGCCGCCCAGGCCACCGAAAATTTTCATGGCATCATCGCCTGCTAATTCACGAATGCGACTGATTTTTGGCCCAACCGGAGGCTCCTCCATTTTGATCATATGGACGCCACCTTCCTTGCCTAGGCGCGCAACCACCTCGGGTCTGATCTCGGTTCCAAACGAATCTGGAAAGTCATGAATGACGACTGGGATCTTGACTGCATCTGCGACTGCTTTGTAATAGTCAAACAACAGCGCATCTCCTGCATTGTCCAACGGTGCGGCAAATACAGCGGCAGCGCCCGCGTCCTGCGCCTCTTGTGCTTGCTCGATCGCGCCTGTGATGCCGTGAGCGCGCACACCGACCCAAACGGGTACACGCCCTTTTGTGTGTTTAACAAATGTTTCGGTGACAAGCCGACGTTCGGCATTCGAGAGCTTGTGGAGCTCACCGAGAAAACCCAAGATTGCTAAACCGGTGATCCCGGTATCCAACAAGAAATCCACCAGGCTTTTGATGCTTTCGGTATCGACCTTGAGCGCATCATCAAAAGGAGTTGGACAAATCGTAAATACACCTTTGGCATCAATCGGGGCTGGCATTGCGTCTCCGTGGAAATGTAAATGGCACACCAATTCGAGTGCCTTCTTCCGAATGCTATCTTTCTTGCGCTACAACATCACTTGTTTTTTTATTGCTCACCTATAACTTGATGTTATGGATGAATCTGGGTGTTTTATTTCTCAGGGATGGCGAAACCTTGTGTTTGAACGGTCTCGCGCAATACCTTCGCGAAGTCTTGCGCTAGTTGGGAGAGCGGCTCGAAACGAGATTGCACCAAATTGATGGCAAGTGTTTTTGTGTGTGCAATGGGTCGCACCACAAAGTCCCCCGCAGCGCTATGTGCAGAAAATTCATCCACGATGGCGATGCCGCCACCGGCCTTCACCAAGGCACAGGCATTATGTGGAGAGCTGACCTCTATCGCGACCCGCCGGACATGCCCCGCCTCTTGGAACATCTGCTCCACAAGCATGCCGAAGGGTGTTTCACTGCGATAAGACACCAGAGGATATGGGAGCAGATCTTCGATCGTCAACATTGAGCGGCTCGCCAGCGGATGACTGTAGGGAAAGATCACCACCAAATTGCCCTGCCCAATGGGTTCAGAGGATAAATTTGGATGCTGTGAGGGCAAAATTACCGCGCCTAAGTCGGCTCTCCGCTCCAACAACATCTGAGTGAGCGGCACGACGGTCAAAGGCTGAAACGTGACTTTCACCTCAGGGTGCGTTTGATGAAATGCCGTAATGGCCATGGGGATCAGCATGTGCCCGATACTGGGGCTCGACACGAGGTGCAAGATGCCGCTGCGTTTTTCGGCAAGCTCATTGGCGAGCTCCTCCACCCTTCGCACACCATCGTAAACAGCCTCGACCTCTTTGAATAGCTGGCGCGCCTCAGGAGTTGGATACAGGCGTCCTTTGACGCGCTCGAACAATCCAAAACCGAGTCTCTGCTCCGTATGGGAAAGTAAACGACTGATCGCTGGCTGTGACACAAACAAAAGCTTAGCGGCCCCGCTGATCGACCCAGAGGTCATCACGGCGCGAAATACCTCTATTTGCCTTAGATTCAGTTGCATCGACCTAAACCCCGTGAAATGTCACCTGCAAACCATAACACCATGTTAATGGTTGTGCATAAAAAGACAATGTTGAACATGCATCGCCACTGCTAGACTGACATGAATGAGGAGAGACTTATGCCAAAAACTATTTTCGTGATCAACCCAAACTCAACCCAGGCGGTGACTGACGCCTTCGACGAGGCACTCAACGTATTGCGTGTGCCAGGCGGACCTGTCATTGCGTCGCTGACGTTGGCAGAGGGTCCTCCGGGCATTCAATCGCAAATGGATGTCGAACAAGTCACATTGCCCTTAGTCAGGCTCGTTCAAAGTCTTGACGCCAAGCATGGCGACGCGGCCGGTGCTTATGTTGTAGCGTGCTTTAGCGACCCCGGGTTACATGCTGTACGTGAAGCCACAACGAAACCAGTCCTTGGCATTAGTGAATGCGGTGTCTTGACTGCGCTCACGCGCGGCCATCGCGTAGGAGTGATCGCCATCCTTCGCCAATCTATCCCTCGGCATGGGCGTATGTTTGGCGCAATGGGACTGACCCAGCGTGTCGTCGCCGAAGTACCGCTCGGGATGAATGTCACCGACCTCATTGATACAGACAGAACCCGCGCGGGCTTACTGCGTGCAGGCCAGGAGCTGCGAGATATACATCTGATCGATGTTGTCGTGCTTGGCTGCGCCGGCATGGCTGCGCATCGGGCCTGGCTGGAACAACAGCTTGGCATTCCCGTTGTTGAACCCACCCAAGCTGCAACATCGATGGCAATCGGACGAACACTTTTAGGCTGGTGAGACGAAAACCTATGCAGGATCCTATGAAGCAAAAGGAATTCACGTCACGACTGATGCATGTGGTCGGCGAAGAGGGCGTTGTTTTAAATCCTGCGGATCAAGAGTTCTACGTCAACGACTGGCTTGGCAAAGCACATGGACGCACTGTCGCGGTCGTTCGGCCACGCAACACGGCGGAAGTGTCAGCCATCATGCGTCTGTGTCATCAATCTCAAACACCGGTCGTGCCTCAAGGCGGCAACACGGGCATGAGTGGAGGCGCGACGCCTGATATGAGCGGCGCGCAGGTCGTGCTCTCCCTCAATCGCATGAAACGGATTCACGAAGTGGATCCGGTCAACAACACGCTGACTGCCGATGCAGGCGTGATCCTTGCTGACATACAAAAAGCCGCTCACGGCGTCGGGCGCTATTTCCCGCTCAGTCTGGGTGCGGAAGGAAGCTGCACGATCGGCGGCAATCTCGCGACGAATGCCGGTGGAACAGGTGTACTGCGCTACGGCAACACACGCGACCTGACGCTCGGTCTCGAAGTCGTGTTGCCTGATGGCAGAATCTGGAATGGACTGCGCGGCCTGCGCAAGGACAATACCGGCTACGACTTAAAAGATTTGTTCATTGGCTCAGAGGGATCTTTAGGCATCATTACAGGCGTCGTACTCAAACTATTTGCTGCACCTGCTGGGCGCATCTCCGCTTGGGTAGGGGCACAACAACTCTCTCATGTCGTGACGCTTCTCAATCGCTTGCAATCCGCCTGCGGCCCTCGCTTAAGTGCCTTTGAAATGATGTCCGCACCGAGCTTAGCGCTCGTGACTCAACATTTAACTGGACACGAATCGCCCCTACCAAAATCATATCCTTATTACGCGCTGATCGAACTTGCAGATACTAATATGACAGGCTTGCAGGATATGCTGCAAGACGCATTATCCTCAGCGATCGAGGATCAGCTGATTGATGACTGCGTGGTGGCAATGAATGAATCGCAAAGCCTTGCGATGTGGCGGTTGCGCGAGGGTATTTCAATCGCCCAAGTCAAGGCAGGCAAAGCGGTGAAGCATGATATCGCCTTGCCTATTTCCAGCCTCGCGACTTTTGTCAAAGAAGCGGATCAGGCTATACACAACAGCTTTCCTGATTTTCCCATTATTAATTTCGGGCACATCGGCGATGGTAATCTTCACTACAACGTATTGTTGCCGTTGGATGTCGCGCCTGCGCAGTACAAAGAGAACACGACAGCGCTCAACAAGCGGATCCATGATTTAGTCACACAGTTCAATGGCAGCATCAGTGCTGAGCACGGCGTAGGGACATTACGTCGTGATGAATTGCGACGCTATAAATCCAGCGTTGAAATGGATCTGATGATTACGATCAAGCGTGCGCTTGATCCGAACCAGATCATGAATCCCGGGAAATTACTTTGACGTGAAGTGAGGTGAGGTGTATGCATGCTGCATGCTGATCGCGCTGAGCTTCACCGAATAAATTTCAATGTCTCTTCTGTGCTCGCGACCTTACAGTAAATTCTATTGATCACGGTGAGTTCGTGCTCGTGCAAAGCATCAGTGGCTGCGGCACAAGCGTCGTGCGCCACGACGACATCAAAACTTTCATCCGCCAGACTACGCACTGTGCTCGACACACATTGATCCGTAAATATTCCTGCACAAATCACGTGCTGAATGCCAAGATTATTCAAAATCAATCGGAGGTTTGTTCCTGTTAACGCGCTATCGGTGGTCTTGAGCACGACGATCTCGTCTTTAATTGGCGCCAATGCATCGATGAGTTGGCTGGCCCATTCGTCTTTTGGCAACAGCAAATTATTGAAACCTGGTTTGCGTTGCGAGAGCGATCTGTCTCGACCGTCCGTTGTCTGACATGCAATGCGCGCAAAGAGCACCTCTACCGATCGCGCTCTGCATTCGGCAATCAGTTTTTGCGTATTGGGAATCACAATGTTGTGCATGCGATCAAGGAAAGGTTGCCAACGCAAAGCCTCCTCCCGATCATCAGGAACTTGCAAATAGGTATTTTGAATATCGATCACCAACAATGCCGTCTGACGGGCATCCAAAATGATGTCTTCAGGCTCTGGGGCATGCTCATAATAAAAAGAACGAAAGGCTGTTTTCCAATTTTGGATTTTCATTTCAGAGCCTATTAAGTGATCCCGACATTCTGACATTCATGTTTGAGTGTATTGAACGGACGTGCCACTCAACTTACATGATGACATAAAGAATAGAATCTCCCTATACTGAGAGTCAGTCCGCAGTCACTCGCCAGTTTTAATATCGTGAACTCAATGGAGACCCCAATGACACCCGAGCAACGTTTAGAGCAGTTAGGTCTACAGCTTCCAACGGTACCCAGTCCTATCGCCAATTTTGTCATGTGGCGACAGGCCGGCTCACTTTTATATTTATCGGGCCAAGGTCCTCGCAAGGCCGATGGTACTGTTGTTGTCGGTCGACTCGGGCTGAATCACTCGGTCGAGGACGGATATCGAGACGCCAGACAAATTGGATTGCAGATTTTGGCAACAATTCGTCAGGCAGTAGGATCGCTTGACCGCGTCGAAGCCGTCATCAAACTGCTGGGCATGGTAAATGCCGAACCAACATTTGGCGATCATCCGAAAGTAATCAATGGGTGCTCAGACTTGCTAGTTGAAGTACTGGGCGATGCGGGAAAGCATGCGAGATCAGCGGTCGGCATGGGCTCTTTACCAGGCGGCATGTCGGTCGAAATCGAAGCCATCATTCAGATCAAAGATGTTTAATAAATGTCGGCCTCGCGCCGACATTCAACGTTCAACGTTCAACGAATGCTCGCTCAAAGACATAGTCTCCCTGCTCCCCAGCGCTCGGAGACACAACAAAGCCTGCCGCATCCAGCATATCAGCGGTTTCCTTTAGCATCGCCGGGCTTCCACAAATCATGGCACGATCAGTCAGACTTGATAGGGGTGCTTGACCGAGATCTTCAAACAGTTTGCCAGACTGAATCGCCTGCGTGAGACGGCCAGTGTGTCTAAACGCCTCACGTGTCACCGTCGGGTAATAAATTAATTGCTGCCGAACCATATCGCCCAGATACTCATCTGCAGGTAATTCGTGACGTATAAAGTCTGCATATGCAAGCTCGCTGACTGTGCGCACACCATGAATCAAAATGACCCTTTCAAAGCGCTCATAAGTCTCTGGATCTTGAATGATGCTGATAAAAGGCGCCAGTCCTGTTCCGGTCGACAATAAAAATAAACGTTTGCCTGGCTTGAGATCATCGAGTACCAAAGTACCGACCGACTTCTGCCCAATCAAAAGCTTCTCGCCGACGCGGATGTGTTGTAGCCGAGACGTGAGGGGACCATTCTCCACTTTAATCGAGAAGAACTCTAGATGCTCTGCATGATTAGGGCTGGCAATACTATAAGCGCGCATCAACGGCTTACCATCGACTTCCAGACCAATCATGACAAAGTGACCATTGCGGAAACGTAAGCTGGGATCTCGGCTTGTTTTAAATGAAAAAAGAGTCTCGTTCCAGTGCTTTACCTCCAAAATTGTCACTTCATTTTGCTTGGCCATAGCCCCCGCCTCCCGGTAAAGCCAGCTCGAGCGTATCGCCCTCCAGCATATCAACGACACTCTTAGGATTGCTGACAGGCTGACCATTTAAGAGCACATGACCCACCTTTCCAGGAGCACCGCCGAAAATACCTTTTGCGGGTACGCGGGTACGGTCAGTCAGTAATGAAACCCTTAACCGGCCAGGCCATCTTGAAGTAAAAGAAACAGTCTGCCCCATTCCACCACAATGCGCCCCCTGACCACCTGAGCCATCGGTCAGACTCTTTTGTCCAAATACGATCGGGGCGAGCGTCTCAGCAACTTCAATGGGCGTGTTGGAAATATTCGCTGGAAAGCCTGCCGCTGGCGGTCCGTCCCGGTCACGCATCGCACCCATCCCTCCATTAAAAAAGAGAATAGTGGAAAACGAGTTGCCCTTCTCTACATCCACACCCCTCAAGAGAACAGACCACAAAGGCGTGCCGCTATCCGCCTGCACGCGCTCTGGCATGACAGAGGACAAAGCCTCAAACACAGCCGCCTGCAACTGGTGACCAATCAGATGTCGGGCACCCACTGCGGCAGGCGGGCGTGCATTCACAATGGTCCCCTCGGGTGCAATCACCTTAAATAATCGTGTAAAGCCATCGTTATTGGGAAGTCCAGGAGAAAGCAGGCATTTAAAGGGAAAAATTGTGTAGGCGTAGGTATGGTTAAAAGTTTCGTTAATGCCATATCTGATTTGTGCAGTACTACCGCTGTAGTCTACCGTCACACCGTCAGCCGTGACAGTGACGGTTGCCTGAATGCTGACCCGCTCATCGAAACCATCCGAATCGACACTGCCTTTGTAAACGCCAGGGGGTATCAGCCGTAACTCCCGAATTGCCGCATCCTGTGAGGCTTTAAAAATAGCGGCAGCAATATCATCGATATGCGTGAGTCCATACTCCTCGAGCATTTCAATCAACCGTCTCTCAGCGACCCCCAGCGCGCCAACTTGAGCCTCAATGTCTCCGCGCACTTGCTGAGGTAGGCGCACATTAGCCTCAAGCATCTGCATCACAAGTGGATTGAATTTGCCTGCCTCAGCCAGTTTAATGACTGGGAACCTGATGCCTTCTTCGTAGACCTCATTGGCATCTGCTGACCATTGCCTCCCGCCAATATCAGAAAGATGCGCAACGGCAATCGCAAAGGCAATCAAATTCCCATTTAGGAATATTGGCGCTGCCATCGTCGCGTCGGGCAAGTGGCCCGTCCCAATCCAGGGATCGTTTGTAAACAAAATATCACCGGGACGTAATGTGTCTTTAGGGAAGACTTTGAGCATTCCCTGCAGAGATAGTGGTGCTGTACCAATAAAGCCCGGAATGCTTAACGATGACTGGGCGACCAATCTCGCCTCGGTATCGAGTAGCACACAAGCGAAATCATTTGACTCGCGCACAACCGTTGAAAACGAAGTCCGTTTTAATGCCGCACCCGCTTCGTCGGTAATGGCGATCAGCCGGTTCCAGTAGATTTCCAGATCAATAGGATTCATGATGCATATCCCGTCAAGAAGAGCTATTTGTTGAGGCCTACGCCGATGGAGACGCGGATATTGCCAAAGGCGTCAAGACCATAACGATCGCCAGGCCCGACAACCACTGTTGAGCCCGCCTGTTCGATCAAAGCAGGGCCATCATGTATGACGCCGGCGACAAGCATAGACTCGGGCACAACTGGAGTATCAAGAAATGCATTGCTGTCTGGAAAGTACGCTTGACGAACCTTCCGACTTGTTACTTGCGCGGACGAGCTATAGTGACCATCAACGGCAGGTGGTGCTGAAATAGCCGCAAAACCCTCCACCCGCCAATTAATGATTTCGAGCTTCTGCTTATCCAAGTGACGGCCAAAGAGTCCTGCGTACGCTTTATTAAAGCGCTCTTCGAGAGCACCCCTCTCACTTTCTTGCATCGTTACTGGCAACTCGGTTTCAACTTCAAAACCCTGACCAACGTAGCGCATGTCAGCTGTACGACGGAACCGCATAGCTTCAACCGAGACATCGGCAGACAAAAGTTGCTCACGCAGTGTCTGCTCCATTTCCTTCAGTAAGGCTTCGGTAGCGGACCAATTGATCACATCCATTCTTGTGAAGCGCGTGCGAACCGTGTCGACTTTCATCGGTGCGACCAATAAGCCAAAAGCGGAAAATACACCGGCATTCGCAGGGACAAGAATTTGCCGACAACCGCTACGTCGCGCAACCTCGCGAGCATGAATTGGTCCGGCGCCACCAAATGCTAACAAGGTATAGCGACGAACGTCCTGACCTTTCTCAACAGCGTGTATTTTTGCCGCAGTTGCCATGTGTTCACAAACGATCCGATGAATTCCGTTCGCGGCTTCAATCACTGAGATACCAAGCGGTTGCGCGATATGCGTCAGCATCGCCTTTTCAGCCAGATCTAGGCGCAAGCGTACAGCGCCACTAAGACTCCCCTCTGGATCAAGGTAACCCATCAATAGTGCAGCATCTG
>JAURZO010000060.1 GCA_030653405.1 Zwartia sp.
GATCTAGGGGTTTCGTCCCCGCAGATCGACGATGCCGAGCGTGGTTTTTCGTTTATGCGTGACGGTCCGCTGGACATGCGAATGGATACGACGCGCGGTGACACAGTGGCGCAATGGTTGGCGCTGGCAAGTATAGATGAGATGCGGGAGGTCATAGGTCGATATGGCGAAGAACGGTTTGCTTTTCAGATTGCAAAGGCGATTGCTGCTCGCCGCGCAACACGTCCGCTTACAACCACGCTCGACCTCGCCGAGCTCGTGTCAAGCGCCGTCCGTACGCGCGAAAAGGGCCAGCATCCGGCTACACGCACCTTTCAGGCTTTACGGATTTACATCAATCGTGAACTCGAAGAGCTCGAGAGCGCCCTCAAGGCAGCTCTAACTTTATTAAAAACAGGCGGACGTATGGCCGTGATTAGCTTCCACTCGTTGGAAGATCGCGTCGTCAAGCAGTTCATCACCGCAGCATCCCGTCCGGAAGCTGCGTACGCCCGCCTCCCTCTGCGCGAAAGTGAAATGCCACAGCCCGTGCTGCTGGCCTTGGCGCGCGTCTTGCCCTCAGATCAGGAAATCAGCGATAACCCTCGGTCGCGCTCCGCTGTGCTTCGGGTCGCTGAGCGCACGGCAACGCCTTTGCCAATTGACGGTGCAGCCGAATACTTGCCCCGTGCCCAGGCAGCTTCAGCCAAGCAAAAGCGAGGAGGACGCTGATGGGTCGTGTTTGCGTGCTCGTTGCGATGGTGTTGATGTTTTCCGGGCTATCCCTCGTGACAGCGCGCTACCAGGCGCGTCAGTTATATGACCAGCTCGATCGATACCGGGCCAAAGCGCAAGAGCTTGAGATCGATTGGCGTCGGTTACAGCTGGATCGCGCGGCTGAATCGAGTCACACCAAAGTTGATCGTTTGGCGCGAGATGAGCTGAAAATGACGGGAATTGTTCCCGATCGAACTGTCTACATTACGCAGCCAGAGTCTCGGGGAGGCGCGCAATGAAGCGACTGCCTTTCTTTAAAAATCCGATGTTGCAGGTTAGCTACCCGATGTGGCGGGGTCGGCTCTTGTTGATCGTATTTGGTTTGGCGTTTTTCGTCCTGGCCATGCGCGCTATATATCTCCAGGGCATCACGACAGAATTTTTGCAGCAGCAAGGCGAAAAACGCTATGAGCACACGTTAACGCTGCATGCGAGTCGTGGAAAAATTCTAGATCGAAACGGCGTCGTGCTGGCCGCGAGTATTCCTGCCAATGCGATTGCTTTTCAGCCTAAGCAATACCGTGAGGTGTCTGCCGCGCGCCTGAAAAGCTTGGCTGATTTGCTCGAAACGCCGGTGGCTGACTTAAAGCAGAAGATTGATAACGAGAAAAAGAACTTCATTTATTTGAAGCGTCAGGTGCCGATCGATGTCGCCAAGAAAATAGAAGGCTTGCGTATCCCTGGCATCAGCCTACATCCTGATAACCGTCGGTTTTATCCAGAAGGCGAGGTTGCCGGAAATATCGTGGGGTTGAACAACCTGGACGATAAGGGACAAGAGGGGGTCGAGCTCGCTTTTAACGATCAGCTTGCAGGACGTGCGGGTAGCCGACGGGTCATGAAAGACCGCATGGGTCGCAATATCGATGATGTACGTGAGGTGGACTCGCCAGAGGATGGTCGCGACATTAAGTTGTCGATCGATACGCGTATCCAGTATCAGGTATATCGCGCACTGCAAGAGGCGATGATCGCGAATAAAGCCAAGGGCGCCGCAGCTGTAGTCATCGATGTCAAGACCGGCGAAATTCTAGCCCTTGGCAATATGCCTACCTATGATCCAAACCGACGAGAGTCGTTTCGGAGTGGTAATTTGCGCAACCAGGCGTTGACGGATACGTTTGAACCCGGCTCGATCATGAAGCCCTTTACGGTCGGCTTGGCGCTTGAACTCAATCGCATTACCCCGGCGACACAATTTAGAACGGGTAATGGAAAGCTTGCCTATCAGGGCGCAACAATTAGCGATGTCAAAGCGAACGGCACACTTGATACGGGCGGTATTTTGCTGAAATCGAGCAATATCGGCATGACACTGATCTCCGAAAAACTCGAGTCGCGTGAAATGTGGGCCCGCTTTAATGAACTTGGTTTGGGCCAGGTACCCCAAACAGGTTTTCCAGGTGCGGCGGCGGGTCGTCTCAGACCCTGGGAGAGATGGCGACTGATTGAAAAAGCCACGATGTCGTATGGCTACGGTTTGTCTGTCTCCTTGTTACAAATGGCACGGGCCTATACCGTGTTTGCACGTGATGGTGACATGGTGGGTCTCACGCTCGTCAAGCGTGAAACTCCGCTCGCTACAACACGTGTTTACACACCGGAAGTCGCCAGACGCGTGCGACTGATGCTTGAAGCTTCGGCCGGTCCTGATGGCGCAAAAGCCGCGCAGGTGAAGGGTTATCGCGTCGCAGGCAAAAGTGGTACGGCGCGCAAAATTGTTGACGGACGCTACAGTACAAGCCGTTATCGAGGCTCGTTTGTGGGTTTCGCACCGGTCTCTGATCCTCGTATCGTTGTTGCGGTCACCATTGATGAGCCTGGCTCAGGCGCCTACTACGGCGGCCTTGTTGCGGCACCTGTTTACTCATCGATCGTTGGCAGCACGCTCAGAATTCTCGGTGTTCAGCCCGATGCGCCTTTTGCGTCATCCGTTGTCGCTGTAGGCCAAGGAGCATCGCGATGATCAAATCCGTGCTGCTTGATGACCGTATCTCCACTGAGAATTTGATTGCGTTGTTAAAGAGCAAAGTGGAGTGTGGCGCACATTTGAGCGTAGATTCGCGCGCCTTGGCGCATGGGGATGTGTTCGTTGCTTGCCCGGGGAAAGTTGGCGATGGACGTCGCTTTATCTCAGCTGCTGTTGAAATGGGCGCTGCGGCAATTTTGATGCACGCTGAAAACGCGAAGGATTGGCAGGCGGAAGATTGCAGCGTGCCAATCATTGCCGTAGTCGGATTGAATATGCGTCTCGGTGAGTTGGCCGATCTTTGGTATGAAACACCATCGGCTGCCCTCAAGGTGCTAGCCGTCACAGGCACCAATGTCAAGACAAGCTGCGTAGACTGGTTATCCCAAGCGTTGCGTCAAGATGGGCAGAACGTAGGGGTGATCGGCACCCTGTGTGTGACGTACCCGGTTGGCAGGCTCATCAAAGGACATCTGACCACACCGGATGT
>JAURZO010000065.1 GCA_030653405.1 Zwartia sp.
CAATTTCCTCGTAAAAAACACCTTTAAAGGTAGCGGGTTCATTATTGATCACGATGTCGCGCAACATACCACCTCCGGCACACGATAACGCCGCGCAGATAGGCGCCCACAACCAATGAAGATTTGCCACGATAGCGATCATGGCGCCTGCCGTGGCCAACACTGCGAACCCAATGATGTCGGCGAACAGTTTCACTTTCTTAAAGATCTTACTGTTATGCAAATTCCTGTTGAACATCGTGACGATGAGTGAAACCAGAACAATGATCAAAATCCCTAGCGGGAGCGTGATATCCCGCGTAAACGACAACGGATAACGATCACCACCAATCAAAATATCCCGAAGCGCGCCACCTCCCAGGCCCGAGACAAAGGCAAGCACCAGCCTTCCCCAAAGGTCATAGCCGCGATTAATCGCCTCCAAGACACCAGACAAGGCAAACGTCAGAATGCCGATCGCAAAGAACAATCCGAAATATTTGGAATGAAAGACTCTCGACACATAATGTTTAGTGGCGGAGGTAATAGGAGAATTCACCCCGTCCTCCTGGCGCATACTGTTCCAAATTTCGTGCGTCCACAGCATGGCAGGCTCAATCTTTATCGCGCCATTGATTAATGTCCTGGAGACAGCCGCCTCGTACTCTTTGAGGTTGAGTAATCCAAATTTTTCTTTGTCGTAATGAATGTCATTCAATACGTTTTCAAGCATGTGCCGTTGCTGTTCTCTATTGATATCTGGCTTAATACGGCTGAGCGTTTCAATCGCAAGGGTAGGCGAAAAGTTCACCAGATCCCAACCTTGACGAGAGGCACGCAAGAAGTGGATCAACGCATGACGAAATGACTCTGAATCAAGTCGCTCCGTCAGCACATACAGTCCGTCCTCAATGTGCGGTACAGACTTTTTGTCGGCAATCACGATGATGTCTGAGGGATCAACACCGGCGTTGATGATTTTCCAATATTCGTTGTAGTCCATCGCGGTGGCGCAAGCGACCTTGCCCTCGATCAGATCAATGCCTCCAGACCGCTGTTCGATGAGCTCGACCTTGTCTCTAGGCACTTTAAAACGCCGCATCCATTCTTCAACGACAAGTTCGTCTCCAAGATTCCAGACTCCAACCTTTTTACCGATGAAGTCTTTCGCAGAATATATCCCTGCGCTTGAACGACACAGAATCAATAACGAACTATTCGCAAAAATCTGAGCAATATTCGTGACTGACTGTTGAGGCGTCGTATGCCGCCAGGCATTGCTAAGCCAACTCACAGCAATATCGGCGCGACCTTCCTGAACCTCAGTAATGGGATTGATCCCTGGACCGCCCGGAATAATTTCGACCTCTAGTCCCTCCTCAGCGAAGTATTTTCTCGACTGAGCGACGTAAAAGCCAGCGAACTGCGCCTGATGATCCCACTGCAACTGAAGTCTTAATTTAGTCAGTTTGGATTCGCGCGCTTCCCCACTCGCAGGGACATCGGCATTCGCTACATTCGCAGCGCCCAGAAATAAAAACAGGATTAATCCGAAACATCGGTACAACCAAGCGCTCAAAATCCTAGTCACCCGCATACGGACCCTCGTCTTCGTTGTATTTCAATCACAAAAACAACCTTTCCGCAGAGCGTACACCATAAGACTTGTTTCATAGATAACAGGTACCGCAATCAATTCACACCGGTCAGATTAACAAGGATGACTAGTAGCAATTCAATACATTTAGTTCAAATTTTTAGTATTCAAATCCATTTTTAAATCCTTATTTTTTAGCTGGATATTGAAGTATTTATGAACCTAGTACAAAAATATAAAGCTTGCCAACTCACCGTCCGAACGCAGCTGTGGACAGCGCCAACACTATGGATTTAAGAAAACCCCATGCATCGCAATAATCATCCTACTAGTGTAACTAGGATGAAAGTTATAACTTAAATTGGCATTTTGGTAATGTAAACTCTTTGGCGTATTAAGACATAACAACCAACAAATTACTGATTCGCCATTCGAAACGACTGAAACGTGCAAAAACGACAACTGTTCAATTTAAATGGGAGAGAACAATTCATTGCAGCGGGTTTCGCGTTCGCCTTGTTTTTGTTACCGCTTGTTCTTCTCATGACCCTGCGTGAGACAAACACAGTAGAAATGAGTAAACACTCGCGTGAAATGTCCTCTGCCATCACCGACATTCGAAGCTACTACAACGAAAATGTGATCGAACGCCTACAGAAGTCGGGCGGACAAGCTGTTCCATCCACACAGTTCAGAGAGGTAGAGGGGGGTATCCCGATTCCTGCCACCTTTTCCATTGAACTTGGAGAAATTTTTAATCAAGTACATCGCGACAATTCATTAGGCTATGCGTTCACATCAGATCATCCTTTTACGAATCGCAACAGATCCCCCATGGATGCGTTTCAAACGCGCGCCCTGAATGCGTTCCGAGCCGATCCAAATCTGAAACAGTATGAAGAGTCAAAGACACCACTGATCGGTCAATATACGCACCGTTACGCGACACCGGTCATCATGCAACAAGCCTGTGTGAGTTGCCATAACAGCCATCCAAATTCAACTCGGCGCGATTGGAAATCTGGGGACATTCGCGGCATTCAGGAAATTTCTCTTACTGGTTCGGAATATAAGCTCCACGACTATCGGTATCTCATTTATTACACGGTATTCATCACTCTTTTGGCAATTGCGGCTGTGCTTGTATTTAAAAGTACTGCGGATAAGCTTCAGTCAACCAATCTAAAGCTGGCCAACGCAAAAGAAACTGAAGCCAAAATATCGAACGAATTACGCGACAAGGTACAGCAGCTTGAGCTTCTGGCGGCTGTCGCTGAAAACTCCACCTTCGGAATCAGCGTTGCCGAGACCAAAAATAATGACCTCCCCTTGGTCTACGTCAATCCAGCATTCACCAGGATCACGGGCTACACAAAACAAGACTCCATTGGTCAAAACTGTCGCTTCATGAAAGGACCTGAAACAAGCGAAGAAGCACTCGTCGGAATACGCGAAGCACTCAGGAATAAAAGAGTCCATAGCGTTGAGCTGATTAACTATCGCAAGAATGGTCAGAAATTTTGGAATCGACTGACTCTCTTTCCTGTTGGTGGAAAACCAGAGCAGCCTGATTTCATTGTCGGCTATCAAATCGACGTCACCGCGATTCGCGAGGCCGAAAACGAACGCGAATCCATGATGGCTGAAATTCAAGAAAACCAGAAACTCGAGTCGCTGGGCATCATGGTCGCTGGAGTCGCGCACGAAATCAACAATCCTCTCGGTATTGCACTGACGGCGACCACGCATATCGCGCAAACGGCTGCTGAAATCAAACACGAACTTAGAAGAACAGGTAGCCTGAACGCTGAAGTTGAAAGCTTCTTAGAGGAAGAAGAAGACGCCTTTAACTTGATACATGAGAATCTGAAAAGAGCGGTTGCACTTGTTACCAGCTTTAAAGATGTTGCGACTGATTCGACTCAAGATACCCTTCGCCAAATTGACCTTAAGCAATATCTGAATACAACAGCGCAAACCGTTCGGCCCATACTACGAAGGGTGACCTGCGCCTTAACGATTGAAGTGAAAGACAACATCACAGCCTCGGTCCGCACAGGCTCATTTGGACAGCTGATCACCAACCTCATCGTGAATGCCACTGTTCACGCTTTTGAAGGGATCAAATCTCCCGCCATCCTAATTCATGCTGAAAAGAATGGCGATGAAATCGTCTTGAGTGTTTCCGATAACGGCAATGGAATACCCAGCAATATCTTGCCTGAGATTTTTACACCATTCTTTACATCGAAACGGGCAACCGGTGGAACCGGTCTCGGTCTCTACATCGCACGCAGAATTGCAGTGGACACTTTACACGGCTCACTTACTGCAGAAAACAAACCAGAGGGAGGCGCGATTTTTACTTTACGTTTCCCTATTCGCACAATGCAAAGCTGATATGACAACCAACACACACACTCCTTGGCGAGTCTTGATTGTCGATGATGAACCTGGCCTACATGATGTCACCAGGCTGATTTGTCGACGGATGAAATTCAAACATAAGCCTGTCGAGTTACTCAGTGCGCACTCGGCAGCGGAGGCCATGGAAGTCCTTCAAAATAACCACGATATCGCTGTCGCGTTAGTCGACGTGATTATGGAAAATGACCATGCAGGTTTGGATCTGGTGCGAGACATCCGGCTGCACTTTCCACAACACCAAAATATGCGCATCATCTTGCGAACGGGTAATCCAGGCATGGCGCCTCAGCGTGAAGTGATTCAACATTACGACATCGATGACTACCGTGAGAAAACCGAGCTGACTGCCGATCGACTATTTACTTCGGTCTACACAGCGATTCGCGCTTACGAAACTCTCCTGACGCTGAATAAAACCGTCAATGGACTCGAGCACATCCTGAGCTCAAAAGAAGATTTGGCAGAAGACTCAAACGCGCTTGAATTGTTACGAACACTGCTTCAGCACATCACTCAAGTTATCCACAAAATGGATTCAGGACTTGTGCTCAAAGACGGTTTCATTGCGCAGCGCGTTGAGCGAGATTACTCGTTCGCGCAAGCGTGGGGGAGTTATGCCGCATTTCAAGGCCAACCCCTCGGCTGCCTGGATGCTGATGAGGAACTTATTACCTCAATACACAATATCGCTGGCAACACCTTTCTCGTATCAGACAAAGGCATCGCACTTGCACTCAGCTCCCAATCAGATGTTGATTATATTTTATGGATAAAGACAGAGTCTTTATTGGGCGCGAATACCTTACACATACTGAACCTGTTTATCCACCGATTATTACTGAGCATTGAAAATAATAAGTTACATAAAGATCTATTAGAGGCGCACCAGACTGCGCTTAACAAGCTCTGTGAAGCGATTGAAATGCGCTCCAAGGAAACTGGTCAGCACATTTACAGAATGGCCAAATACTCCAAACTTTTGGCGCAACTTTGTGGCCTATCGGCCCGTGAAGTCAACCTCATCGAAGCAACGGCTCCTCTGCATGACATTGGAAAGATCGCGACGCCTGATGCCATATTGAGCAAGCCGGGAAAACTTGATGATGAAGAAATGAAGGAAATGCGTCTTCATGCACAACACGGCTATGACATGCTTGCCGACTCTAATAGTGAAATGCTCAAACTCGGCGCACTGGTCGCGCTGACCCATCACGAGCGCTGGGATGGCACAGGCTACCCCAACGGTACCGCTGGTGAAAACATCCCGCTTGCGGGACGAATTGTCAGCCTGGCTGATGTGTTTGATGCATTGATGTCTCGCAGAAGCTACAAGGAATCTTTCTCATACGAGAAAACTATGGCAATCATTACAGAGAATGCTGGTAAACATTTTGATCCAAAGCTAGTCGAACTTCTCCAAAAAAATGGAGAACAATTTCTCCAAATCTTTATCGATAATCCTGATCAACCTCTCGCACTTGTGGCCTAACGGTACACGTACTTTTTACTTGATTCTAATCATGCAGCGAACAATTAAAAAAATATTCAAACTACTCGCCATTGGCGGACTTTTTTCTTTGACGACAAGTTTTGCGCAGTCTAGCGATCCGTCTTCTGAAAAGCTCAAAATAGGTGTCGTACCAAACGTGAGCGCGCGAATTATCGCGGTCAACTATCAGCCTATGCTCGACTACTTCCGAAACGAACTCAAGCGTGAAGCGGAAGTCAGCACAGGCTCTAATTTTGCTAATTTTCACCAACGCGCGCTCAATACAGAGTTTGACCTCATGGTGACAGCACCGAACTTAGGACGTGTCGCCGAGCTTGATCATCAATGGGTACCTTTGGCGGTATTTGAACCGGGCGTCCCAGGCTTATTAGTTGGTATGAGCGGCCGAGATCATCAGCTGAGTCAATTGAAAGGAAAAAAACTTGCTCTCGCCAACCCCCAATCACTCGTTGCCCTAGTTGGGATCGATTGGCTTAAGTCTCAAGGCTATCAGGCAGGCATAGACTATCAAACGCTCGCGGTCGCCAATGATGACAGCCTGGGTGTCGTACTCAAGAGCGAAGAGGCGCCTTTTGCGATGATGAGTATGGGTGAGTTCAACTCAAAAAGCCCAGAGATGAAAAAAATGCTCTCAGTCATCACAAAATTTGTTCAATTGCCGGGTTTTATGTTCATGGCCAGTCCTAAGCTGAGCGATGCTGAAAGAGCGAAAATGCAGCAACTCATTTTCAATTTTCCTCAATCAGAACAAGGGAAAAAATTCCTCGCTCTCAATAGTTTCACTGGCATTGCCACTCCGACCCAAGCTCAATTCGCACTCCTTGATCAGTACGTAGAGGTCACACGTAAAGGTCTTACCGCCAAGAAATGAAGGGGCTCGCGACTCTTGGCACATTTAGAGGCACTCTACTGACCGTATGGGTCCTCTTGCAAATCCTGATACTAGGCCTCATTGCCTTGTTCAGCAGCCATGTCACCACAAAAAATCTGAACGATAACTTAACGTATCAGATTGAGCAGCTCACCCCACTCCTAAATACCGCGCTAACAACTCCGATTCTGCAGAGGGATTATGCGAGCGTTATTTCTATCGCTACAGAATTTGCAGCAGCCGGAAACATCGCAAAGATTTCTGTTTTTGACGCTGATAAAAAACTGATCACGAGTGCAGAAAATCCTGATATCGATCAACGCACACTGAGTCACGCATCCACCTTAGTCGACATACCGCTCGCCTTTAATCAAATTAAATTAGGTCGCGCTGAAGTTTGGGTATCCAAAAATAGACTCATCAAAACGCAGCAAGAAATCGTCACGATTATGGTTGTCATTTTCGGGGGGGCACTTTTACTTTTTGTAGTCCTTGCTTATTACCTAAGTAAAAGCATCACGACTCCCATCACAGACCTTGTCTCGCGCGTTAAAAACATCAGTAAAAAAGACTTTAAATTCGATCATCAGAGCAACCGAAAAGACGAAATTGGCGACTTGGAATCGGCATTTCATGAAATGTCCGTTGAGATCACAAGCAAGATCAATGATCTCAACCTGCTCAACGCCGATCTCGAACAACGTGTCGCGTCCCGAACGCTAGAGTTACGACACGTGGCAGACCAGTTAGCCCAGCAAGTTGACCGGCTCGCCCTTCTCGCAGCAGTCGCGGATAACTCACACTTTGCCATCTCTATTATTAATGCCTCCAGCGAGGCTTACGAGATTATTTATATTAATCCCGCTTTTACAAACATCACGGGTTACACAAAAGAAGAGTCCATTGGCAGAAAATGTCGGGTCTTTGATAACGGCATCGATGACATCAATGCGATGAAGATCGTGAATGAAGCGATCTCAAATCATTCGTTTTGCACGGTAGAGTTTCATGATCGCAGGAAAAATGGCGAGCCGTTCTGGAATCGACTCGCGCTATTTCCTGTTGTGATGACAGCCAATTCACCAGAATATTTTGTGATTTACCAAAGTGACATCACAAGATATATGACTGCGAATAATGAGCGTGAAATACTGCTTCAACAAATTCAGGAAAATCAAAAGTTTGAATCGCTCGGCATCATGGTCGCGGGTCTCGCCCATGAAATCAACAATCCCCTTGGTATGTCACTGTCTGCAGCCTCACACCTCTCTCACATGACCGATGGTCTGCGCAGGCTTGAAGTCGGCAGCACGGTCGATGAGACGTTTATTGATTTTATTGAAGACGAGGCCATCGCCTTAAAAATTATCTTAGATAATCTGACCCGCGCGACAACGCTGATTAATGGCTTTAAAGAAGTTGCCGCAGACAAATCCATCGATGTTGAAAAACCTATTGTGCTTCACGACTATCTCGAAACGATTAAACAATCACTCATACCTGTTTTAAAAAACAAGAAATGCGAACTCAACATTGAGGTGGATCCATCCATTAAGTTACAAATCAATCCGGGTGGGATGGGGCAAATTATCAGCAACCTCGTAATCAATGCTACCGTTCACGCTTTTACTGACCAAGCTAACCGACAAATCTGTATTGAGTCCGCTGTTGATGAAAACAATGTTGTCCTGACTATTTTCGATAACGGCATTGGCTTTGCTTCAGATGGTATTAAAAAGGCCTTTACACCTTTTTACACGACGCGTCGCTCGGTCGGTGGCACCGGTCTTGGCCTCTACATCTCCAAACAAATCGCTCTCAATAAACTTGAAGGCGATCTGACCCTTGACCAAGAGTTCTCTGGTGGCGCGAAATTTATTCTTTCAATTCCTCGATCTAAAATGCTTTAAAGCTTTCCAATAAAAAAGCACCGTCTAATGAGTATGCAAACCAGGCTTTTTGACTCAACCCAAGCAACCTCACCACTCACTGTCCTGACCAAGGACGGAAATGTTGACTATTTCCCTGGCGTATTTGACCAAGACACCTGCTCGGAGTTGTTTACTGTGCTCAAAGACTCTCTGGATTGGCAGACTGATCAGATATTCATGTTTGGGAAAATGATCACAACCAAGAGAAAAGTCGCGTGGGTTGGCGATGATGGGTGCTCATATACCTACTCAGGCGTAAAAAAACAGCCTCAACCTTGGACGCATGAACTGCGACTGATTAAAAGCAGACTCGAGGACATCGCGCATTGGCCCTTCAATTCTTGCCTACTCAATCTTTATCATGACGGCAGTGAGGGTATGGGCTG
>JAURZO010000066.1 GCA_030653405.1 Zwartia sp.
TCCCCATGCTTTTGTGGTGGCCTTTGATGCGAGTGACAATGCTGCCTGGTCTGAGGCGTTCGATCGCACAATGACGGCCATGGGTCAAATTGATCTGGTGGTATTCGGGGCGGCTCGGTATGATCCGACACACAGTTGGTCTCTCGACATGGAGCAGGTGGAAAAAAGCTACGACTTGAATGTCGTCGGCGTGTATCGTGGCCTTGCGCTGCTAGTGCCTTACATGTTGAAACGAGGTGAGGGCGGTCTGGCTGTCATTGCAAGCATTTCTGCTTATACAGGTTTGCCTAAAGCGCTGATCTATGGTGCGACGAAAGCCGCTTTGAATAATCTGACTGAAACGCTTTATTTCGAGTTGGCACCCAAAGGTCTCTCGGTCTATCTGATCAATCCAGGATTTGTCGAGACGCCGATGACGGCCGTAAATGATTTCGCGATGCCTGGGCTGATGAAGCCTGTTGATGCCGCGCGTGCGATCGTTGCTGGATTTGAGCGTGGACATTTTGAGATTCGTTTTCCAAAATTCTTCACCGCAACGCTTCGTTTGCTCAGCTTTCTGCCTGATCGCTGGCGATTTCCTTTATTGCATAAAATCACCAAAATGTAGTGTCGATCAAGAGTTGGTGCCGATCAAGACGGCATGCCTATTAATGTGAGTGCGCGTATGTCGAACGATCGCTTTTCTGAAATCGCTAAATGGTTTGAAACCTTGAGTCCAACAGCTCTGGCTTCAGTAGGAGAAATTTACGCATCTGACGCGGTCTTTATTGATCCGTTTAATGAGCTCAAGGGGCTTGCATCCATTCGCGCCGTATATCAACACATGTTTGATACGCTCGTGCGTCCAAGGTTCGTGATCACCAAGTCGGTCTCAACGCTTCAGTCAGGCTTTATGACATGGGATTTTCTTTTTGAGTGCAGGGGCCAGTCGATGTGTATTTCGGGCTGCACGCAGTTCGAATTGAACGCGGCAGGGTTGATCAAGTTGCATCAAGACTATTGGGATCCTGCACAGCAGATTTACGAGAAAATCCCTTTGCTCGGCAGCGTGTTACGTTTGCTCAGGCGAAAGTTGGCTTTACCCGTTCAAAAAATCTAGTTTAGCGATCTTGTGACTCTGCTCAGTCAAGCCACTACCTGATCCAAATTTTGGTAAAAAAAAAAGCCCCCGAAGGGGCTTAAAAGCCGTTTGAGCGCAGCAGTCTCACACGGCGGGGAACTTTTGTTGAATTAACGAGCAGAGTCACCACGAAGAGTGGGGTAACGAACGTGATCGACAAGCTCTTGAATGTCTTTGCGAGGTGCTGGTGTCAGCAAACTGACAATGATGATCAGTGCAAAACCAAGCGGTACACCAAAGATACCCGCAGAAATTGGCAGGATGCCATACCAGAGCTCGACCGGCGAAGTCACCCCAAAGACACCACGCAACCAAGGCTGTGTGGTCACCATGTAGTAAAAGGTGATGCCCAAGCCGCCGATCATACCGACGACAGCACCGTACTTATTCGCGCGCTTCCAGAAAATCCCCAGAGTAAGGGCTGGGAAGAACGCCGCCGCCGCAAAAGAGAACGCCGCAGACACTAAGAACAAGATATCAGCCGGTTTTTGAGCAGCAACATAAGCGGCCGCCAGTGCAACAACTAGCAACAAGATTTTGGAGATTAATACGCGACGTGCAGTCGGCGCATTGGGATTCATCATCTTGAAGTAGAGGTCGTGTGAGAGTGCGTTTGCAATCGTGAGCAACAAGCCATCTGCGGTTGACAGTGCAGCAGCCAAACCACCGGCTGCAACCATGCCAGAGATGACGTAGGGTAGACCACCAATTTCTGGAGTAGCCAACACAACGATGTCACCGCCAATTCGCATTTCGCCCAACTGCAAAATACCGTCTTTGTTTATGTCGACCACGGAAAGCAAGGCTGGATCGACCGTTGTCCATTGCGCAATCCAGCCAGGCAATTTATCGAAGGGCGTTCCAACTAACACATGGAAGACTTCGTATTTCACCAGAACGGCTAGAGCAGGCGCCGTGAAATACAGCAAGAAGATAAAGAACAATGACCAGGTGACGGACTCTCTCGCTTGTCTGACAGAAGGCGTTGTGTAGTAACGCATCAGAATGTGCGGGAGTGCCGCGGTACCCACCATCAAGCAGAAAATCAGCGCAAGAAAGTTTCGACGCGAAGTGTCGTAAGCGATCTTTTGTGCTTCTGTGCCATTTGGGTCACCGGCAAACTGCTGAGCATGTGGAGGCATGCCGGCCAACGGAACGGCCCGTGCCGCATTCGCAGCGCGTTCGCGAGTCCATAGGGCTTTGGCTTCAGCTTCAGTTTTCGGAACAGCAGCCAATGCTTTTTCTGCTGCATCCACTTGAGCCTTTGGCGCATTCGATGCTTTTAGATCAGCGAGTGTCTTTTCGGCAGATGCTTTTGCGGCAACCATCGAAGCAGGCACATCTTTGAGTTTCGCAGCAGCTTCATCAGCACGCTTTTTGAAAATTGCGATAACCTCAAGCTCCTTGGGGTCCTTCATTAACTCCTTCTCTTTGGCGGTCACTTTTTCAAGCTGATAGCCATAGATTGCCTGAGGTACTGGAACGCCAGTCTGTTTGACGGACAACCACACCACCGGAATCATGTAGGCCACGATCAGGATGATGTATTGAGCAACCTGAGTCCAAGTCACCGCGCGCATACCGCCCAAGAACGAGCAGACAAGAATGCCGCCCAGACCTAAGAAGATGCCGATCTCAAAAGGCACACCGGACAGACGCGTCGTGATCAGGCCCACGCCATAAATCTGTGCCACCACATAGGTGAAGGAGCAAAGAATAGCGGCGATGATGCCGAGCAGGCGAGGCAGATTTCCGTCGTAACGCTCACCCAAAAAGTCTGGGATCGTGAACTGACCGAACTTGCGCAAGTAGGGCGCCAGGAAAAGTGCAACCAAGCAATAGCCACCTGTCCAGCCCATAATAAAGGCCAAACCACTGTAGCCTGTCAGGTAGAGCGTACCCGCCATCCCGATAAAGGATGCTGCAGACATCCAGTCAGCGCCGGTTGCCATGCCGTTGTAAAGTGCTGGGACGCGACGGCCTGCTACATAATACTCAGCCGCATCGTTGGTACGACTCATAATGCCGATACCAGCATAGAGCGCCACCGTAGCTGCCAGGAAAATATAACCAATCCAAGCTCGGGTGAGACCCATCTGTTCAGCGATGGCCAACGCAACCACGAACACGGCAAAACCACCTGTGTACCAGGTATAGACTTTATTAAGTGACTTTTTAAATTGCGCGTTCGTCGTGTTTGAGGCGAATAGACCGCCTTCGTTCGGAGTCATTCCGGCCATGTTATTCCTCCTCGTCTTCGCTGACGCCACATTCTTCGTCAAGCTTGTTCATGTATCTGGCGTAAAACCCGATGATCAGGCAATACACCACCAAGGAGCCTTGTGCCCCCATCCAGAAACTGAAGGGCCACCCAAAAAAGGTGAAATCCAGTTCGCGAGCGTAATAGCTCACCACAAATGTGACAACAAACCAGATCAGCAACAATATTGAAGTGATGCGCAGGTTTTTTTGCCAGTACACCCGATGTTTTTCGGTCAGTTGCACGGTTAAGTCTCCTCGTCGTTATTGGGCCAGGATGTCCTGGTTTGATGCGCTTCTAAAACTCATTAAAGCCAAAGAACAAAAAATCAAAATAATTAAAAATTGTGAAACTAAAAATTTAAAAATACAAAAAACGAAAGCTAAAAAATCACAAAGAAATGTCTGTTCGCAATGAGCGCGACTTAAACTTTGAGCCCCGTTTCGCGCTCTAGTTGACGCGCAAATTTTGGTTCAAAGCCTTTGAGGTGTTCGATAATCTTTGTGGCCTCGTCTGGGGCTTTCCGGTCGACGTGCACACGCGCAAGCTGGTACCACGCATAGGGACTCATCGGCTGCAATTTTGTATTGCGCTCTAGCGCCTCGACAGCCTCATCAAGACGACCTTGCTGAATGAGCGTAAGACCCAGGCCGTACCATGCTTGATCCAGTTTCGGGTTCAGCGCGAGCGCACGTCGAAACGAACCCTCTGCGTCGACTGGACGATCAAGTTCTTGCTCAAGAAAACCAAGATTGAACCAGGCATACACAGGAGCATCTGTTTTTTGAACCAGTCGCTTGTAGTCATCGATTGCACCGGTCTTGTCACCCTGTTCAGCTTTGAGATGGGCAATGCTGCCCAGTGCGTAGAGGTCATCAGGGTATTCTTTGAGCATGTCTTCAAACAGTGCAACCGCGCGTTTGCGCTGACCAAACACGATCAAGGTGATGGCACACCATTTGTATTTTTGCCAATTCAGATCCTTGCTCATTTGCAGCCCACCATTCCAACGGAAACACAATGTTCAATTTTCGCGACTGTCACTGCGAGGTAGAGCGCTGCTACCAGGCAAAATGCAACGAAAGGATGGTGACGCGTCGCAATTTGTCTGGGCGAAATCAGCGCGGCTAGTTTGGTCCAAGGTTTGTTGATCACTTGAAACAGTTGGTAGAACAAATTTGTATCGCGCTTGGCACCCGCGATGATGAAAAGAAGACCCTGCCCAAGCAGCGCAAGTAAGCCTATGTACAACAGCAACTGCAAGATATTGAGAAATTGCAACAACCTATGTCTCCAAGCATTTTTATGTCCACAGTTGCGTGGATTTTTTCTTATAGCGTTTTGATGGACGAACTTTAAGGCCGATTTCTGACAGCTTTCTGACAAAAAAGGTGATTGCAGCTTGAACTGTTGTTACGCAGCAAATACTGGATACATTCAAAAAAATTTAAAGGGTTATCCCGAGATTTAAATTTTCTGAATGTTGCGGTGCAGCGATATTGTGCGCAGCGCGTAGCGACCTTTTGTGATTGCTTTCGTGAACAATGACTTTAATCGTGCGTAGTCTCTGTCGCTGCAAATCGTAGTTCGATCCGAGCACCTGATCCCACGAGTCCGGTATGGTTACGTCGCGCCTCGGTGATGACGACCTGGGCTTGGTGGCGCTGGGCAATCTCTTTCACGATTGCCAGGCCCAGACCACTACCATCCACCCTCGTGCCCAGCACGCGATAAAACCGATCAAAGACGCGCTCGCGCTCTTCGGGTGCAATGCCCGGCCCCGAGTCTTCGACTGCCAGGACCACCACACCCTCTTGTTGATGCAGGCTCACTGTGATGTGACCAGGAGAAGGGGTGTAGCGAATGGCATTGTCGATCAGATTATTGATCGCCTCGCCCAGCAGCAGGCTTTGGCCTTTGATGTAGATCGGATGGTCCGAGCCTTCAAAACCCAGATCCAGGCCTTGCTTAATCGCAACGTGCACCCACTGCTGCATCTGTTCTTTGGCAAGGTGCGTCAGATCCATGGGGGGCATTTCCACTGTGTTTGGATTTTCCGCCTTTGCCATGAGTAAAAGTTGATTGACCAGTCTTGTTGCACGTGTCGTGCCAGCAATGATCTGCTCCAGACTTTCTTGGGTATCGCCGGGCGGTGTGCCACGCATGGCGAGCTCGGCCTGAGTGCGCAACCCTGCTAGCGGGGTTTTAAGTTGATGTGCGGCATCCGCGACAAAGCGCTTTTGGGCTAAAAGCGTTGCTTCAAGTCGACTCAATAAGTCATTCATCGCAGTGATCAATGGTCCGATTTCCGATGGAGCTAAGCGTTCATCAATCGGGGAGAGATCATCAGGGCGACGGGCGCGAAGTCTTCTTTGCAGCGCATTGATCGGTGCGACGCCGCGCGATAAACCAAACCAAACCAAGAGAACTGCAATCGGCAGCACAATAAACTGCGGAATGATCACGCCTTTGATAATGTCATTTGCCAGTTGCGTACGACGGTCGACAGACTCTGCCGCGACAAGCAAGATGGGGCCATTGCCGCGTGTACTCAAGTCCATCCAAGTGTAGGCGATGCGTATTTCAAAATCTCGAAGTGTGTGATTTTGATAGTAGATTGCGTTAGGCTGGTCGCTCGCTGTTCGTTCCGGAGTAGGGAGTTCTCCATCGCCTCCTAGCAGGTCACCGTTCGGGCTCATCGCCTTCCAAAATACGCCATCATTTTCCCTGATACGCAAGGCCAGGCGCGCGGGTGCTGACATGCGTAAGGCAATGACGTCTTCGTCGGCCTCCACCTGTTGACCTAGCACTTGAAGTGCATTGGCCAGACTCAGATCGTAAGGAATATTGGCCAGATTTTGGGCAACAACATACGTGATCGCGATGCTCATTGGCCATAACAAGAAAAGCGGTGCGAGCATCCAGTCTAGAATTTCGCCGAGTAGTGACCGCCGCGAGGGTTCAAAACTCGGCCCATCCGCACCGCTTCTAAGCACCTCTAATGCTTCAGTATTGATATACCTTTTGCGGTTGTTCAGGCTGGACGTCAGGTTGTCTGGGCGCTTTTCCGACGGCGTGTCTGAAAGCTTATCCGATGCAAGGCCTGGGTTGATGCCAAGTGTTGGTGTGGAGTCTGTCATGGATGCCGAGCTTGGCGCGGAACGTGCTGCCAAACGGGCAGATGGCACAGGCGTTTCATGTTGCGTTCGCGTCGCGCTCAAGGCAATAACCTAAACCCCGAACGGTTGCGATTTTGACCCCGCTGGGTTCGAGCTTTTTACGGAGTCGATGCACATACACCTCGATGGCGTTAGAGCTGACTTCCTCGCCCCATTCGCACAGGTGATCGACGATCTGCGTTTTACTGACCATCCGACCACTTCGCGTCAGCAGAATCTCAAGTAGACTGACTTCACGGGCAGAGAGTTCAAGCGGATGTTGGTCGACGGCGGCGACGCGTCCCGTTTGATCAAATTCGAGTCGTCCGTGTTTCAGAATAGTCGAGCCACCACCTGCTCCCCGTCGAGCGAGCGCGCGGACACGCGCCTCAAGCTCAGACAATGAAAAGGGCTTTGCCATATAGTCGTCCGCACCGAGGTCCAGGCCTTTGACACGCTGTTCGACACTGTCTGCCGCGGTCAGGATTAAGACAGGCAGATGTGAGTTCTTGCTGCGTAACTTGCTCAGCACCTCGAGCCCCGAAAGGCGCGGCAAGCCCAAATCCAAAATAAGTAAATCAAACTCTTGCGAGCTCAGCGCCGAGTCGGCTGAAACTCCATCACTGACCGCATCAACGGCGTAGCCATTCAGGCGCAACGAGCGAGTGAGGCCGTCGGCCAGGATGCTGTCATCTTCGGCGATCAGGATTCGCATGAGCGTTCGTTTAAAAAACCGTTGTCAGACTGGTGCCGCGAAGGGGTGTGTACTCATTACGCATAAAGTGTATTCATTCATTTGCCACTTATTCTTGCATAGCTGCGTGATCACGCCTATGGTATTGACCCAGAATGCGTATAAACCCTAGTCGTTTAAAGAATAATATTGTGTCAACAGATTGCCACACTGTTTATTTGTACAGTATAATCTGATGCAATAATTCTGAACAGTATTGCTCAGTCAGTCTCTCCCAATAACCTAAGGAATTCCCATGGATGATAAAACCCTCAAAGCCGGTTCTGCTGAAAAAGGCAAAGCTCTGGCCGCCGCGCTCGCACAAATCGAGAAGCAGTTCGGCAAGGGATCTGTCATGCGTTATGGTGATAACGAGGTCGAGCACGATATTCAGGTTGTTTCGACAGGCTCGTTAGGTTTGGATATTGCCCTAGGTGTCGGTGGCCTGCCTCGCGGCCGCGTTGTTGAGATCTATGGTCCGGAGTCTTCCGGCAAGACGACCCTCACCTTGCAGGTGATTGCAGAAATGCAAAAAGTCGGCGGCACATGCGCATTCATCGATGCGGAGCATGCGTTAGATGTTCAGTACGCCTCCAAACTCGGTGTCAATCTCACTGATCTGCTGATTTCTCAGCCTGATACGGGAGAGCAGGCTCTGGAAATTACCGATGCGCTCGTGCGCTCCGGTTCTGTGGATTTGATCGTCATCGACTCAGTCGCGGCACTGGTTCCCAAAGCCGAAATCGAAGGCGAAATGGGCGACTCCCTTCCCGGCCTACAAGCCCGACTGATGAGTCAGGCTTTACGTAAACTCACCGCCAGCATCAAGCGTACCAATTGCATGGTGATTTTCATCAACCAGATCCGTATGAAAATCGGCGTTATGTTCGGTAACCCTGAAACGACAACGGGCGGAAACGCCCTAAAGTTTTATGCTTCGGTTCGTCTGGACATTAGACGTATTGGCGCGATCAAAAAAGGTGACGAAGTTGTCGGCAATGAGACGCGTGTCAAAGTGGTCAAAAATAAGATCGCACCCCCTTTCAAGCAAGCGGAATTCGACATCATGTATGGCGCGGGTATCTCTCGTGAAGGCGAAATTCTCGATCTTGGCGTGACAGCGGGTATTGTGGACAAGGCGGGTGCCTGGTTTAGTTATAACGGTGAGCGTATTGGCCAAGGACGGGATAACGTGCGCGAATTCTTGCGCGAACGCCCTGCAATGGCGATCGAGATCGAAAATAGAGTTCGCGAAAAGCTTGGTGTGGTTCCGCGCGTGGGCAGCGGCTCAGCTAGCACGGCTACAACAACGGCCGCGGCAGCGACTCCGACCGCGCCATCCTCCAAAGCCGCAGCAACAAAGGCCAGCAAGCTTGTCGCAGCCGAGCCCGATGCAGAGGATGATCTGTAATGCCTAAGGACTGATGATGTTCGGTCGGAAGTCTCGTGCTGTGGTCCCTGCCAATGAGGACGATGCATTCGAAGTGACTCAATCGGATTCAGCTCAACGGCCCGGCCTTTCCCTCAAGGCGAGGGCCGTTGCTTTGTTGTCGCGCAGAGAGCACAGCAGGATAGAGCTTTCTCGTAAGCTCGCACCTCATGCAGAAAGTGAAGAGGCGCTGATTCAGGTGCTGGACGAGCTCGCGCAGGCAGGCTGGCAGTCGGACGACCGATTTGCTCAGGGCTATGTCCATCGCAAGGCCCCGACACAGGGGACTTCGCGTGTGGTGCGCGAACTCAAGCATCAAGGCATTGAGCCTGACGCGCTCGCTGCAGTGCAGGCTGCGCTCAAAAGCACGGAGTTTGATCGGGCTTTCGCTGTTTGGAGCCGCAAATTTAAATCCTCTGAGGAAAAACTAAGCGCCAAAGAATATGCTCGACAAGGGCGATTTTTAGCGTCACGGGGCTTCTCAACCGATATTATTCGTCGCGTCTTGAACTATTCCGAAGGCGATGAAACTTAAAGCTTAGGACGATGAGGCACGTCCTCGAGGTCCTTTCAGAGACCCTTCTGGGCCTCCTTGTCGTGCTTCCTGAGATGCTTCCTGAGATGCTTCCTGAGGTGCCTCCTAAGCTTCCCTCCCGAGGTGCATACTGATGCGCTTCCTGGTTGCTTCCTAGTTGCTCCCTGGTTGCTTCCTAGTTACTTCCTAGTTACTTCCTAGTTGCTTCCTAGTCGCTTTTTAGCAGTTTGGGCATCGCCTGCGCTATACTTTTGAACTTTGTTGCAATATGGCCTTTGGCCATTTGATACCGTATGCCGCTTCCTGCGCCAGTTAGTCCTCGAAAACCCATGCATAACCGTTCGATCCAGGTACATTCCTTCGAGCGAGAAGATGGACTCTGGGATATTGAGGCTGAGCTGATCGATAGTAAGGCCTACGCCTACACAAAGCGAAGTGGTTTGGTTCAGGCAGCCGGTCAGCCGTTTCATCATATGCATTTACGCATCACGATTGATACAAATTTTGAGATCAAGGAGGCGCTTGCGTTGTATGATGCTTCGCCTTTTGGTGAGTCTTGTACGGCGATTTCATCTGCTTATCAAGATCTCGTTGGCATGAATTTGTTAAAAAGTTTTCGGCAACAGGTCAAGGATCGCTTTAGCCGGACGGCGGGCTGTACGCATATGACAGAGCTTGCAGCAGTATTACCCACTGCAGCGGTGCAAAGTATGTCTGGTCAGAAGCGAGCAGAGGCCGAGTCCGCTGGGCGCAAACCGTTTCAGCTTGGTGGCTGTTACGCCTGGCGACCTGATGGTGAAGTCACCAAAGAACATTATCCGCAGTGGTACGTCGATTCAAATGCAACACCCCCGGTCCCTGGTACTTAATATTCCAGGCAATCGCTTTTTATAGTTTTTTTGGACGGACAGGATTCCCATGAAAATCCATGAGTATCAAGGCAAAGAGTTGCTTCGGAAGTTTGGCGTAGTCGTTCCACAAGGCTTTCCCGCATTTACGGTGGATGAGGCAGTCGAGGCTGCTAAAAAACTTGGCGGCCCAGTTTGGGTGGTGAAGGCTCAGATCCATGCCGGCGGCCGGGGCAAGGGCGGTGGCGTAAAGTTGGCCCGTTCAATCGACGAAGTTCGTCAATTGTCCTCAGAAATTTTGGGCATGCAGCTTATTACCCATCAGACAGGCCCACAGGGCCAAAAAGTACGTCGCTTGCTCGTTGAAGAGGGCGCCGACATCAAGAAAGAATACTACGTGGGGATCGTCACTGATCGCGGCACGCAGCGCGTGTGCGTCATGGCATCGAGTGAAGGCGGCATGGATGTTGAAGAAGTTGCTGAAAAGCATCCTGAAAAAATCCTCAAGGTCTTCGTGGATCCAGGTAAGGGTCTGACGGATGAAGAGGCGGCTGGTTTGGCGCGTGGCATCGGCGTACCAGAAGCTTCAGTTCAAAAAGCGTGCGCCGAGTTCCAGAAGCTATATAAAGCTTACTGGGAAACTGACGCTTCGTTAGCCGAAATCAATCCCCTCATTTTGACGGGTTCGGGCGACATTATTGCTTTGGATGCCAAGTTTAACTTCGATCCAAATGCGTTGTTTCGCCATCCCGAAATCGTCGCTTACCGCGATCTCGACGAAGAAGATCCCGCTGAAATCGAAGCCAGCAAGCATGAGCTCGCCTACATTCAACTCGATGGCAATATCGGGTGTCTGGTGAACGGCGCTGGTTTGGCAATGGCGACCATGGATACGATCAAGCTGTTTGGTGGCGAGCCCGCCAACTTTTTGGACGTGGGCGGCAGTGCCACGGCTGAGCGTGTGACTGAAGCTTTCAAGATCATGCTCGCTAACAAAGGCACTAAGGCCATTCTGGTCAACATTTTTGGCGGCATTATGCGTTGCGATGTGATTGCTCAAGGCATTATCACTGCATGCAAAGCTGTGAACCTCAGCGTGCCACTCGTGGTGCGTATGAAGGGTACCAACGAAGAGTTGGGCAAGAAAATGTTGGCCGATTCTGGCCTGCCAATCATCAGCGCTGACACGATGGCCGACGCGGCCACACGCGTTGTCGCAGCAGCCAAATAAATCTGCCAGGGATTCTGAAATGTCGATTCTTATCAACAAAGATACTAAAGTTATCACGCAGGGCATCACCGGTAAAACCGGTCAATTCCACACTCGGACCTCGCGTGCCTATGCCAACGGTCAGGCTGCTTTCGTAGCGGGTGTTCACCCTAAAAAAGCCGGTGAAGATTTCGAAGGCATTCCGATTTTTGCCTCCGTTAAAGACGCAAAAGCTGAAACAGGTGCCAATGTTTCAGTGATTTACGTGCCGCCAGCAGGTGCAGCGGCCGCGATTTGGGAAGGCATCGAAGCTGAACTGGACCTTGTGATCTGCATCACCGAAGGTATTCCAGTGCGCGATTTGCTGGAGATCAAGGACCGCATGGCGAAAATGAACAGCAAGACTTTGCTGCTTGGGCCCAATTGTCCAGGCTTGATTACGCCAGACGAAATCAAGATCGGCATCATGCCAGGTCACATTCATCGCAAAGGCCGTATCGGTATTGTCAGTCGTTCCGGTACGTTGACCTATGAGGCCGTCGCACAGGTGACCGAGTTGGGCTTGGGGCAGTCCAGCGCTGTCGGTATCGGTGGCGACCCAATCAACGGCATGAAGCATATTGATGTGCTTAAACTGTTCAATGATGATCCGGATACTGACGCTGTGATCATGATTGGTGAAATCGGCGGACCTGACGAGGTGAATGCAGCGTTATGGGCCAAAGACAACATGAAAAAGCCCATGGTCGGCTTTATTGCCGGTGTCACAGCACCTGCAGGCAAGCGCATGGGGCATGCCGGCGCCTTGATTTCTGGCGGAGCGGATACCGCGGATGCCAAGCTCGAGATTATGGAAGCTTGCGGGATTAAGACGACAAAGAATCCTTCAGAAATGGGTAAGCTTCTGAAGTCAGTGCTTTAAATGGTATTTTCAGTGACATACGCCTAAGCGTATGTCCTGAGTGGACGGTCTAATAAGAGTTGGCCGCAAGCGCCGGTACGGCATCAACGTGCCGGCGTCTTTATTTTCTATTGTGTTATTCCAGATCAACTCAGACTGGCACATGGAGTGACATGAAGACCTAGCACGTGTTCAAATTGTACGCATGCAATTCGCATTTAATCAGGACGGAACACATGAATGAACCTAATAAGCCCAAGGGCGGTTTAACGATTCTGCAGATGCTAGGTTTGCTCGCGGTCATCGGTATCGTGTTGACAATCGTGCTGAACTATCTTCGCTGAGAGTCAATAGCGTGTTTTCAAGAAAACTAGTGATCGCAACGCGCGCGAGTCGTTTGGCGCTCTGGCAGGCAGAACATGTACAAGCGCGTCTGTTGGCGCTGTATCCGACTGCGCAAGTCGAATTGCTCAAGCTCAGCACCCGAGGCGATGAGATTCTTGATCGTAGCTTGTCAAAGGTCGGCGGAAAGGGACTCTTCATCAAGGAGCTCGAGCACGCGTTATTAGATGGCCGGGCAGATCTCGCCGTGCATTCCCTCAAAGACGTCCCTGTTGATATTGAGGCGCCTTTTGAGCTTTCAACCATCTTGCCTCGGGCCGATTGTCGCGATGCTTTTGTATCCAACCATTACGCATCGCTTGCGGATCTGCCCGCCGGTGCGGTGGTAGGTACTTCGAGCTTAAGACGCGAGGCGCAACTCAAGGCAAGATTTCCGCAACTGGTGATTCAACCGCTGCGGGGGAACTTAGACACGCGTTTGGGCAAGCTTGATCAGGGTCAGTATGCAGGGATCATCCTTGCAGCAGCTGGTCTGGAGCGGTTGGGCTTAGGCCACAGGATTCGTGCGCGGATGGATGTGAGCGAGTCTTTGCCTGCAGCAGGACAGGGTGCGTTAGGCATTGAAATTTTGCAATCACGTTCTGATCTACTAGAGCTGCTGGCACCACTTGCCTGTCCCGAGACAACCGTCTGCGCCTTGGCTGAGCGGGCAGTCTCACGAACACTTGGTGGATCCTGCCAGGTTCCACTCGCCGCCTATGCAACCCTAGATGGGGCATGCCTAAAGTTACAGGCACTCGTTGCAACGCCAGATGGGCGAACGATATATCGCGCGAAGGGCGAAGGAGTCGGTGACCATGCTGAACAACTTGGCCTTCAGGTCGCGCAAGACTTGATCCATCAAGGCGCCGGACAGATACTCGCCAGTTTGTCCGAGTCTCAATAGTTTCATATGGAGCAGGGGCAATCACTTGCAATACTGACTCGACCTCTGGGGCGAAACAGTGCCCTCAAGAGTGAATTGCTCAGACGGGGCTGGTCAGTAATTAAATGCCCGGCGCTTGAGATTCAGGCGGTGGTTGCTGATGCCGCGATGGTCCCTCGGCCTGAGGCTTTCGATCTCGTTGTTTTTGTAAGCCGTGCCGCCGTTGAGGGCTATCGTCGTCAGTTGGCGGGCAATGAGGCGTTGAGCTGGCCGAGTCAAACCGCCACGGCATGCGTGGGTTCAGTCACTGCAGAGGCCATACGCCAGGTTTTCGGTCCATCTGTCTCGGTCTTTTATCCAAATTCAGAAGATACGCAGGACTCTGAGGCCTTATTACCTTTGTTACTTGAGTCGACGCAACCCCTAAAAAAGGTTCTGATTGTTCGAGGTCAGGAGGGCAGGGAGTGGTTAAGACAAGGCTTATTAGCGCGCGGAAGTGAAGTCACCGTGTGGCAGGCGTATTCCAGACAAAGCGCACAGTGGTCAGACGCGATGGGGGCTCAGCTTCTGTTGTGTAAGCAAAAGAATGTTAAAGCTATCTGGCTCCTGACCAGTACCGAGGGGGTCCAGGCGCTGCACAAGAAGCTCGCGTCCCTTGACCTACTGGATTGGTTCTCACAAGGGCAATTTGTTTTGACCCATGCGCGGATCGGTACCGCCCTTGCAGCATTGATATCTCAGCCAGTTTCAAGTGACAATTGTCTGGTTGCACACCCTCAGGATAAGTCCATTTTGGCTTGTTTCGAACGATTGCGAAGCGGCGAGGGGTTAAACGGATAACGGATTGCACGTTTTCCCTGAAATGACGATTTTTTTTGTTGCTGAGGCTACAATCCAATCATGACTGAAGCCACTACACCTAGCCATTCTTCCACGACCGCCGCCTTGCTAAAAGGTAAAAAGCGTTCTAGTGGTCCGTCTTGGCCGATCGTACTCGCCATCGTCTTTTTGTTGATTGCGCTTGTCGCAGCGGCGGGCGCGTGGTTCCAGCAAAAACGCTTTGAAAAAGTCGGACGCGAATTCGCGACACAAGTACAAAGCTTAACCGCCCAAGTCAACGATACGCGCCGTGAGTCGTCTCAGGCACTGAGTCTCTCTCAGTCTCAAGCCAGTCGCATCACTAAGCTTGAGCAAACGCAGCTCGAGGCTAAAAATCAGTTTGACGCACTCGAGCAGGTTTGGCAGGGTGCGAACAAGGGCATCGAAGACGCCATGCTCGCCAATGACATTGATCGTCTGTTGTCGACTGCGAATCAGCAATTGCGCCTATCCGGAAACGTCAATAACGCGATCATCACGCTAGAGGCTGCACTCTCAACATTGACGCGTGCAGACCGACCCCGTTTCGCATCTGTACAGCGCGCGATCAGCCTTGATCTCGATCGCTTGAGAGCAGTGCCCTTGGTGGACATCCCCGCGCTCTCCAAGCGGCTTGAGGGATTGAGTGTGTTGGTCGCGCGTGCCCCTCTGTTGTTGCCGGATGCGGCCGCCCCCAACGTGACACCGAACGAAGTCGCCTCAAGTGCCTCTGCTGTTCCTGTGCCATCCACATCAGCACAATCACTACCTTCACAATCCACACCGGCACAATCACCACAAAGCAGTGTGGCTGAGACTCTTCCCGTGACGGATGCCGCCCGTTTTACCGAAGCCTTCAGTCGATGGTGGTCACTGGCAGTCGATGGCAGCATTGCTTGGTCAAAGTCTGCGGCCGCCGTGTTGGCACGAGAGTTTGCGGACGTGGTGAGCATCCAGCGTGTGAGTGATGCAAATGCTTTATTGATGTCTCCTGAACAGGGCTCTTTACTCCGTGCGAACTTACGCACCCGGGTCCTAACTGCTCAGATGGCATTGCTGATGCATCAGGCGCCTGTTTGGCAGGCCGAGCTTGCCGCGATTGAGCAGAGCCTGATGTCGCGTTACGATCCAAAGGCGCCAGACACCCTCGCTGCGTTGCGTCTGGTGCGCGAATTGGCGGCGATTCAAATAGCCGTTCCTTTGCCTGACATCAATGGCAGTCTGGCCGCTCTTGAGTCTGTTCGTGCTTCAGAGCCACCCTCTGCGGGCGGGCAGTAATCATGAGAACTTGGTTCTGGACGCTATTGCTGCTGACTGCGGCTGTTGTGCTTGCCGTCGGCCTGAGAGAAAACACAGGCCATGTGTTGATTCTTGTGAATGACTGGCGCTTACAAATATCACTCGCTTTTGCTGTCGTTTGTCTGCTTGGATTCTTTTTCTTACTTCACTGGTTGCTTGGACTGACCGCATGGCTGACGGGTATACCTGAGCGTGTCAAGGGTTGGAATAGTCGTCGCCAAGTGCGACGCGATCAGGAACTACTCGAACAAGGATGGACTGAGCTTCTTGAGGGGCGCTATTCACACGCTGAAAAGGATTTAACCAAGCTATTTGGTCGGAGCAAGGATTCCAGCCGCCAGGTTTTAGCCGCATTATCTGCAGCGCGCGCGGCCCACGCACTCGGTGAGTTTGATCGTCGAGACCATCTGATTGCCCTCGCAAAGGACAAAATGCCTGCAGATGGTTCGCTCAAAGATGCGATCGCAACCACTGCGGCGGATCTTTATCTGGATCAAGGTTTGGCGGCTCAAGCCCTGGAAGAGCTCTTGCCGATGCAAGAGTCCGGAGCACGTCATGTGCATAGTTTGAGGTTGCTTTTGCGAGCCTATCGGCAGCTCAATCGTCACGATCAAGTTTATGCCTTGGCACGCACACTGAATCGCCGCGGTGCTTTGCCTGATTCTGAGTCGCGTCAGGTCATCGAGGGTGCGGCAGCTGCCATGTTAAGAGAAACCGCACAGGCCAAGGATTGGCAGGCTGTCTGGAAAAGCCTGAAGTCAGATGAGCGAACGCTGCCAGAGGTCGCATTGGCAGGGGCTTCAGCTTTGGAGGCAAGTGGCCAGCTTGATGAGGCCTCCCGTGCTCTCGAGCAGGCGATCCCGCTCTCATTTGATCCGAGATTGTTAGCGGCCTATGCGCGTGCCGAACCTTCGCAGGTAGGACGACGTCTCGAAAAGGCAGAGGCTTGGGTAAAAACGCGACCCAATGATCCTAATCTTTTAGCGGCAGTGGGTAACTTGTGCCTGGTAGGTCAGATTTGGGGACAAGCGGAAAACTATCTGTCTCGCAGTTTAGCCAAGCGAGCGGATGCACGCGTGCACACGCTGCTAGGAAGCTTGTATGACAAGTTGGGTCGCCCAACAGAGGCCGCCGCACAGTGGCGGATGGCGACGGCCGTTGGTGCGGCATTGCCCGTTTTAGCGGTTGATTCAATCTTACCCGTTGCCGACACCGCCGATGATCCGGGCGTTTTGCATGCGGAAGGATTGTCCTATTTGTCTGACAGTGGTTTTCCAGCAGATTGGAATAAATCTGCTGAGTTGGGGGCAAATTTTGGTGCGGCACCTGATGGTGAGCTTGGTCGTTTGCCTGCTTCACACGCGTTGGCAGGACGCGAGAATCTTGAAGAATATTTTGATAGTGCCCCAGTGGCGGGTCTTGGTGAGCCGGCACCTGTCACAGAGCTCGATCCGTTGCCTCCAAAGAAAGCCTAGGCTCGATTGTTTCTTTTTATAAATTTTCAGGATGTATAACAAGATGTCTGATTTCATTTTCGAACCACAGGCGACAGTTGGTTTGCCGGTTGTTGGTCGCGACAAGCTTTTCCCAGTGAGACGCGTGTATTGTGTCGGTCGTAATTATGCTGAGCATGCCAAGGAAATGGGTTTTACGGGTCGCGAAGATCCCTTCTTTTTTTGCAAACCTGCAGATGCTCTAATTCCGATTCCAGCTGGAAAGGCAGGCGAGATGCCTTATCCTGTTAAAACTTCAAACCTCCACTACGAGATGGAGTTAGTGGTGGCACTTGATCGCGGTGGGCTCGACATTCCTGTCGAAAAAGCGAATGATTGTATTTTTGGATATGCCTTGGGTTTGGATATGACGCGACGTGACTTGCAAGGTGAAGCCAAAAAGCAAGGGCGCCCCTGGGAGGTCGGCAAAGGGTTTGATCAGTCTGGACCCATCGGTCCGATTCATCCCCGTTCAGCAACAGGCACATTGTCCGAAGGCAATATTTCCCTGCATGTCAACGGTCAGCAAAAGCAGACAAGCGATTTGTCTCAGATGATTTGGAACATACCTGAGAGCATCTCTTATCTCTCAGGTCTGTTTGAGCTCAAAGCGGGTGACTTAATTTTCACCGGCACGCCAGAAGGCGTGGGTGCTGTGGTCAAGGGTGACAAGCTCGTGGGCCAGATTGCGGGCTTGGGCGAGTTCGAAGTCCACATTGTTTAAAGCTCTTCGAGCCGTCTATTATTTAATCAAGCCGATCTCAGCAACGTAGGCAGGAGCAGGATGCAAGGTGTTGCGTCCACCTGCTTTTAATAGCTGACTTGGTACATCGTGACCAATCAGTCCTGGCAGTAGGGCTGACACTTTCAGTAACCTCTCAAGGTCGATATTGGTATTGAAACCCTCAAGCTCAAGCATGTGCACCATGTCCTCAGTGCAGGCGTTTCCGCTCGCACCTGGCGCATAGGGACAGCCGCCGATTCCACCCAGTGAAGCATCAAAACGATCAATGCCCGCGCTGATTGCCGCGAGGGCGTTTGCCTGCGCCATTGAACGAGTATTGTGGAAATGCAAGGTAAAGGTCATGTCAGGAAACAAGTTTTTTGCGCGTGCGGACATCGAGCGCACTTGCGAGGGATAGGCCATCCCTGTCGTGTCACAGAGCGTGGCACGAGTGACGCCGAGATTGGCAAAACGCTCTAACCAGCGCATGACCTCATCCTCACTGACGTCACCCTCCATCGGGCAACCGAAGGTCGTCGACAAAGAAATGTTGATCGCCACCTTGCTCCCGGAGATTGCGCTGACGACTTGCTCTAATTGAGCAAAAGACTGCTCGCGCGTCATGCGTAAATTGGATCGATTGTGTGTTT
>JAURZO010000159.1 GCA_030653405.1 Zwartia sp.
CCACGCGTCAGCGTCCGCTTTATCGATCCCAACAAAAAGAAATAGTACCCATGCGCATCACCGACCTCGACACGCCCGCCATCGTCATCGACCTCGACATCATGGAGCGCAACCTTCGCTCTGTAGCCGATTACGCCCGCGGCCATCGCCTCCGCCTTCGTCCCCATACCAAGACCCACAAGATCCCCGCTCTCGGCCGCCGCCAGATCGAGCTCGGTGCCGTCGGCCTCGCCGTCGCCAAGTCCACCGAGGCCGAAGGCAAAGCCAAAGAACATGCCAGAAACCAAACCGACGCGTCCGGGCATGACTTCGTGTGCATAGACCAATACCGCAGGGAAGGCGGACGCGGTAAGAAGGCCAATAATAATAATCAACACCCCTGTCCAGAATAAATCGGCATAAGGCAGTGCCATCGTAAAGGGCAACACACCAAGAATTGAAATCCAGATCATCGGTCGGCGACCAATCCGATCCGTTAAAGCGCCACCCACCAAGGTGCCGACAGCAATGGCTGCCATAAAGATGAAGAGCTGAACTTGAGCCGCCTGAACAGGCAAGTCAAAACGCTCGATCAAATAAAAAGTAAAAAAGGACGTCAGGCTTGCGGTGTAGACGTTTTTTGAAAAAAGCAAAATCATCAGGACTGTAATCAAAAACAGTACGCGCGCACGCGGTAAAAAAGATTGAGTTGACTCGAGCGAGGAGGTGACTGACTGTTTGGCTGGGCGCATATTCGCGCCGTACCACATACCCACTCGCGCAAGAAAAAACATGGCGACAAGTGCTGCCATCGAGACCCAGGCGATCGCACCTTGACCATGGGGTAAAACGATAAAGGCGGCCAGTAAAGGCCCGACGGCTTGACCGGCATTGCCGCCAACCTGAAACAATGCCTGCGCCGTTCCATAGCGACCACCCGAGGCCATGCGCGCGACTCGGGAAGCTTCAGGGTGAAAAATGGCTGAACCCGTCCCAACCAATGCTGCGGCGACAAGAACCGCGCCATAGCTTTCCGCGACAGAAAGTAGCAGCAGACCAATCAAGGTCGACCCCATCCCTATCGCCAATGAGTAGGGTTGAGGTCGTTTATCTGTATAAAAGCCAACCGTTGGTTGAAGCAAAGACGCCGTGAGCTGAAAAGCGAGAGTAATCAGACCGATCTGTGCGAAGTCCAGATTGAATTCCGTCTTGAGCAGCGGATAGAGCGCCGGGATCAAGGACTGGATCAGATCATTGAGTAAATGACAAAAACTCAGTGACAGCAAAATCGGCATCGTCGCAGCGGGCGCGCTCACGTTGCCTGAAGCGCCAAGAGGCGTTGAGCTGCTGACGATGCCTGACTTATTCATAGATTGACGTGACTGAGTAATCTGGTGACTGAGCGATCATTTGTATTTGACCCGCGACTTTTTATTGAGCGGTCACTTTGGCTGTAGTGATAACCTTTCCCCATTTGTCGACTTCAGCGGCCAGAAACTTGCCCGTCTGGGCGGGATCAAGTCCCATCGGGACGATACCGAGTTCTGTAAAGCGCTTAACGATTTCAGGTGATTGCAGGGCTTCTGCAACAGCCTTGGAGAGTTTGTCAACAATCGGTGCAGGTGTACCGGGAGGCGCGAAGAACATCACCCAGCTTGAAGATTCGATTGGAGGACCCGCTGATTCCGTAATCGTTGGAACATCAGGTGCGCTTGGGAGTCTCTTTTCAGAGAACATCGCGATGGCGTTGACTTTTCCTCCATTTACATGCGGCATCATGGAGCTCGGGACATCGACAAGCATCTGGATGTTGTTAGCCATTAGATCGGCGAGCGCAGGTGCGGTACCTTTGTAGGGCACGTGAATCATGTCAATGTCTGCAGTCGCTTCGAGTAACTCAGAAGTTAGATGCGCTGCGGAACCAATGCCAGAAGAACCGTATGCAACTTTGCCAGGGTTTGCTTTCGCAAAGGCGATTAACTCAGCCACATTTTTGACGGGGAAGTTCTTGCTTGTTGTCAGAATCAGCGGCGAAATCGCAGCAAGCGATACGGGCACCAATGCCTTGTGATCAAAAGGCAGTTTGCCCTGATAGAGCGTGGCGTTCGCCGCGTGCGCTGTAATGACGGTCAGGATGGTGTAGCCGTCTGGTGCGGCCTTGGCAACAAAGTCCGCACCGATAATTGAATTCGCACCGGGTTTGTTTTCGATGATGATCGGTTGACCCAAAATCGTCTGGACTTTGGCAGTCACCATGCGGGTGACGTTATCTGTGAAACCGCCTGGGGTATAGGGAACGACCCAGCGAATCGGTTTGTTGGGGTAATTTTGCGCTGCAGCATTTGCTTGGGCAAGTGCATTGAAGGACATTGCAGCCAGTGCCGCTGCGACCAATCCGGTTTTAAATATTTTCATTTGTCTCAGCCGTGATAAGAGTTATTGTTTTCGACAATACTACTCGTTAATGGCGAATGCAAGATCGGCTGACCGATCAGCTAAATGATCAGCTGACTGATCAGCTAACTGAGCGCCAGACGGTGGCGATCCTCATCAGTGAATCATCAACGATGTGGATCATAAATATGAGGATCGCCAAATCAATTTATTTCGCGTCGGCCGGATCACCCAGTATGACGGACTCGTAGGCGTGCAGTGCAGTCGCGCCGCCCGTATGCAAGAACAGCACATTGTCAGTCGGCTTGAAGTGGCCCTTGCGGCTTAAGCCAATCAGGCCCGCCATAATCTTGCCGGTGTAGACCGGATCCAGCAAAATGGCTTCGGTACGTGCGAGCATTTGCACGGCCTCTACCATCGCAGGATTGGGAATCGAGTACTTGGGGCGCCACCAGTCTCCATAGGAGACGACAGCCTCGGCGGGGACTTGAATGCCAGTATCCAACAGATCCATGATGGCTTGGGCTTCTTTGTGCACCAGAGGATTTTGATCTTGTGGATCGCGACTCACGCCAATCCCGACGAGCGGAATCTTGATGTTGTTGCCAAGAAATCCAGCGACCAGTCCGCCGTGTGTGCCCGAGCTGCCTGAGCCCACGACGAGATAATCCATCGGCTGACCCATCTCAAAGAGCTGCTGCTGTATTTCTTGTGCGCATGCAACATAGCCGAGTCCACCAATCGCATTGGAGCCGCCGCCGGGAATAATATAGGGCTTACGACCTTGGGCACGAGCCTCTTGTGCGACGGCTTCCATGGCTTGCGCCATATTGGAGCCACCTGGCACCACAGTGATGCTCTCAACGCCAAGCAGACGGAACATAAAATTGTTGCCGCTCGCATCTGGGTTGTAGCTGCCGGGTACGCGCTCTTCAATCACAAAGCGACATTTGAGTCCTTCTTTCACTGCAGCCGCAAGTGTGATCCGACAATGATTAGATTGCGGAGCGCCGCATGTAATCAGCGTGTCAGCTCCTTTGGCCAGAGCGTCACCCATCAGGAATTCGAGTTTGCGCGTCTTGTTGCCACCAGGTGCCAGGCCCAGCATGTCATCACGTTTGATCCATACTTTTGGTCCACCCAGTGCTTTGGTGAAATTGGGTAAAAACTCGATGGGCGATGCACCAACTGTGTACTGACGACGTGCGAAGCGACTCAAATCCATGTGTGACTCCCTTTGATTGAACGAAGAATGGCACTCAATGTAAACCTGCGCCAGCACCTTGCCAAGCCTTAATTATTGTTAAGTTTTCGCTTCGACTTTCGTGCAAGACAGTTCAGTTGTTGAAATCTTACCTGTTGACGGATAGGTCATCAGTCGCTAGGATCGATCCATATTCAGTTTCTTGCAGAGCGTGTGATCTCGATGTTTGCATATACGATTCGCCGTTTAATCATGACGCTCCCCGTCATGTTCGTCGTGGCCCTGTTTGTATACGGCTTGCTTGACCTGGCGCCCGGGGACCCCGCGGTATTCCTGGCGGGAGAAGAAGCCTCCCTCGATGACATCGCTCGCATCAGACAAACTTTAGGCTTGGATCAGCCTTTCTATCATCGCTTCACCATCTGGTTGCTCAACGTGATGCAGGGCGATCTCGGCAACTCTCTTTTTACGGGTGTGCCGGTCAGTGAAATGATTGTGCAGCGCATGGCGCCGACATTCACACTGATGGTGATGACGCTGTGCGTTTCTGTGACCATCGCGATCCCGTTAGGTGCTCTGGCCGCATGGCGACATAACCGGGTCTACGACCGTGGTGTCATGATGATTGCAGTCTTGAGTTTTTCGCTCCCAACGTTTGTGGTGGGTTACATGCTTGCCTGGGCGGTGGGCATTGAGTTGCGTTGGCTGCCAGTTCAGGGGTATGTGCCATATTCACAGGGCGTCTGGAATTCAATCAAGACGTTGATATTGCCGACGCTTGCGCTCTCCAGTGTTTACGTCGCGCTGATCACGCGCATTACACGCGCCACGCTTCTCGAGACACTGTCGCAAGACTACATCAGAACGGCACGATCAAAAGGCGTGGGTAACAAGAATATTTTGTTTCGACATGCTTTGAAAAACTCTGCGATTCCAATTGTGACTGTGATTGGGAGTGGTGTGGCATTGCTCATTAGTGGCGCTGTTGTCACCGAAACGGTCTTTTCAATTCCCGGTTTAGGTCGATTAACCGTCGATGCGATTTTGCGTCGCGATTATCCGATCATTCAAGGCGTGATATTGCTCTTTAGCTTTTTATACGTTCTGGTCAATCTCATCATTGATTTGCTTTATCGCGTGTTTGACCCGAGGATTAAATACTGATGAAGCAGGCATTGAAGTTTCTCAAACAGCATCCAACAATCGCCGTGGGTGGTTTTCTGTTACTGATGTTGATATTGATGGCGATTTTCGCGCCATGGATCGCCGAAAAAGATCCAATGGCGCTTTCTCCCATTCATCGCGCGCGAGTCCCGAGTGATCAGTTTTTCTTTGGTACGGACTTGCTTGGGCGTGACGTCTTTGCGCGTGTCGTCTATGGTGCAAGGGTCTCGCTCGTAGTCGGGTTTACCGTGGCGATTCTCTCGGCTGTCATTGGTACGATTATCGGACTGACCTCCGGCTTCGTGCGTTGGGTCGATGCGATTGTGATGCGGATCATGGACGGTCTCATGTCGATTCCAACCATTCTCTTAGCCATCGCCTTGATTGCGTTGACACGTGCTTCGCTTGAAAACGTCATTATTGCGATCACCATCGCAGAGGTTCCGCGTGTGGTGCGTCTGGTTAGAGGTCTCGCGCTGTCCTTGCGTGAGCAACCGTACGTCGAGGCTGCGATTGCCGCCGGTGCTTCACCGATTCGGGTGGTGTTCAAACATATTTTCCCCAACACAGTGGCCGCGTTGACAGTGCAAACCACTTATATTTGCGGCTTGGCTATTTTGGCTGAGGCAAGTCTTTCGTTTATCGGAGCGGGTGTGCCGCCTTCTATTCCGTCTTGGGGCAACATCATGGCGGAGGGTCGAGCGCTCTGGCAGATCAAGCCTCATATGATTGCCTTCCCGGCGTTATTCTTGTCGATCACGATTCTTTCAATCAATATGCTCGGTGATGGTTTGCGCGATGCGATCGATCCACGCATGGCCAAGAGAATTTGAGATGACAACAACTCAGCAACAAGCGCGCAGTGCCTCGCGACGTGTGATCGATGTCAAGGGTCTGTCGGTGGTGTTTGGAACGGGCCCTAATCAGGTACATGCGGTCAAGTCACTTGATCTGCATGTAGACCGCGGAGAAACGCTTGCGATCGTGGGCGAATCCGGTTCCGGTAAATCAGTCACTTCACTTGCGCTGATGCGCCTGATCGAATTTGGTGGCGGTACGATCACGGATGGCGAGATGCATTTCCATCGTTCTGATGGCGAGATCGTTGATCTGCGCCGCACGCCAGAAGACATCATGCGATCGATGCGTGGTTCGGATCTGAGCATGATTTTTCAGGAGCCGATGACTTCTCTCAATCCCGTATTTACGGTCGGCTCGCAAATCACTGAGGCGATTCTTTTGCATCAAGCCTGCGATCTTGCGCAGGCCAATATCTCCGCTCAGCGCATCCTTGATCAGGTCAGGATCCCAGATGCGGCTGCCATGATGAATCGCTATCCGCACGAGCTCTCTGGCGGGATGAGGCAGCGTGTGATGATCGCCATGGCGCTGTCTTGCAAGCCCTCCGTGCTGATCGCAGACGAACCCACCACCGCGCTTGATGTAACGATTCAGGCACAGATTTTGCAATTGATCGCCGAGCTCCAGAAAGAAATGGACATGGGTGTGATTTTTATCACCCACGATATGGGGGTCGTGGCCGAGGTGGCAGATCGTGTGATGGTGATGCGGCGTGGTGAAGTGGTCGAGGAGAACGATGTTTACTCTTTGTTCGCCAATCCCTCGCATATTTACACAAAGACATTGCTCGCCGCCGTGCCCAAGCTCGGATCGATGCGGGGTACGAGCGAACCCGCACGGTTTGATTTGCCCCTACAAGAAGATCAGGAAAGTCTTGCCAGGCCTCTGGTCCGTGAGGTCAAGCACTCAGCCCGTCATGCCGATGGATCACATAACAGCCCGGTGATTCTTGGAGTACGGGATCTGGTGACGCGCTTCGATATCAGAGGCGGTATTTTTTCTAGAGTTCAAAAGAGAGTGCATGCCGTTGAGCAGGTCTCTTTCGATCTGCACGAGGGTGAGACTTTGTCGTTGGTCGGGGAGTCTGGCTGCGGAAAAACAACGACCGGCCGCTCGTTAATGGGACTCACCAAAGTCACGGGTGGACAGTTAACGTTTGCGGGCGAGTCGGTCAATCCTTCTGATCCGCGCTCCTTGCGTACCTTAAGACGCAATATTCAATTCGTGTTTCAGGATCCTTTCGCCTCGCTTAATCCTCGCATGCGCGTGGGGGAGTGCATTAGTGAGCCCTTGATTATTCAGGGGTTGGCGAGCGGTACTGAGGTCAAGCGCAGGGTGGCCGAGCTCATGGAACGTGTCGGACTCGATCCCTCGACCGTGAATCGTTGGCCGCATGAATTTTCTGGCGGACAACGTCAGCGTATTTGTATTGCCCGCGCGCTCTCGGTTAATCCAAAGGTATTAATCGCGGATGAAGCAGTATCGGCCCTCGACGTCTCGATACGTGCGCAGATCGTCAATTTGCTGATTGATCTACAAGACGATCTGGGTATTTCGTATTTATTTATTTCGCACGATATGGCGGTCGTCGAGCGCGTGAGTCATCGGGTCGCGGTGATGTATCTGGGTCAGATTGTTGAGCTCGGGCCTCGCAGCGCGATCTTCGAAAATCCGCAGCATCCCTATACGAAAAAATTAATGGCCGCGGTGCCTATTGCCGACCCTACCGTGCGTCGCAAACATAATCTTGAGATATCAGAAATACCCAGCCCCGCAAGGGGTGTGGGTGATGAACCCCTTGTTTCACCGCTTGTCAGGGTGGGAGAGGGCCATTTTGTCGCAACGCATAAGGTGGGCGGCATGTATTGAGGTTGAGTTTTTGGGAGAGTAAAGATGGATCGCAGAAAATTTTTGGTGACGTCTTCAGCCACTGCTGCAGCCTTGTCGTTGCCTGCAGCGTTCAAAGTACATGCCGCGGCGCCGGCGAAGCTATTTCGCTGGGTTCCGCATGCGGACCTGACCATTCTGGATCCGATGTTCAGTACGGTCTTTATTACGAATATTCATTCCCAGCTGGTTTTTGACACCCTATACGGGTTGGATGATCAATATCAACCCCATCCGCAAATGGCCTCCGGTCATGAGGTGGATGGTACAGGCCTGATCTGGAAAATCACGTTGCGCGATGGGCTGAAATTCCATGACGGATCGCCAGTGCGCGCGCAGGACGCGGTGGCGAGTTTGAATCGCTGGTCCAAAAAAGATCTGATGGGTCGATCGCTGATGGATGCGACAGAGTCTTTGACTGTGATCGATGACAAGACTTTTCAGTTCAAACTTAAAAAGAAATTCCCACTGATTTTGCACGCGATTGCGCGTCCAACCGGCAGTATGTGCTGCATCATGCCCGAGAAGCTTGCGCTCACGCCTGACAACGTTCAGGTCAAAGTGATGAACGGCTCTGGTCCGTTTAAATTTGTGCATGATCAATGGGTTTCAGGCTCTCAGGCCGTCTATCAAAAATTTAACGAGTATGTACCCAGTAGCAATAAGCTCAAGCCACAGTTCACCTCGGGTCCAAAGCTTGTTCATATTGAGCAGGTGAAGTGGCAGATCATTCCAGACAGCGCAACGGCGGTCGCGGCATTGCGCAATAACGAGGTCGATGGTGTCGAGCATATTGATTCCGATTTTCTGCCTGTCCTGAAAAAAGACCGCAACATCACGTTGATCAAACGCACATTGCCGTCTATTTCTTTGATGCGTTTTAACCATCTTCATCCTCCCTTTGATAACAAGCTGATGCGGCAAGCGATATTGGCTGCTGTCAGTCAGACTGAATACATGATGGCGATGAACGGACCGGATTTTCCCGAGTTCTGGAGTGATCAGTGTGGCGTGTTCGTCCCGGGTTCGCCGATGAGTAGTGATGCTGGCATGGACAAGCTATTGAGTAAGCGCGACCTCAACAAAGCTCGCGCGATGATCAAAGAAGCAGGGTACAAGGGCGAGACGGTGGTGATTCTCGATCCGGTGGACTACGCCATATTCCATACTGCGGCGCTGGTGACTGCGGACTTGTTCAAGAAACTTGGCATTAAAACTGACGTTCAGGCCATGAACTGGGGCACGTTGATGCAACGTCGCAACAGTCAGGAACCTCCGTCAGCAGGCGGCTGGAACGTTGCCTTTACTGCGAACACTGGCCCCAACAATCTGGATCCTGCTGGACACCTCGCGATCCGCGGTACAGGTAAAAAGGCTTGGTTCGGGTGGCCAACCAGTGAACGCATTGAGCAACTGCGCCAAGACTGGTTTGACGCGGAATCTCTCGAGGAACAAAAGAAAATCTGCCGTGAACTGCAGATTCAGGTGTTTGAGGACGTTCCCTACATTCCTTTGGGCGCGAACTATCCGGTCTCGGCGATCCGCAAAGACTGGGTGGATTTCCAGCCACAGATGCCGCTTTTCTACACCTTGCGTAAAGCTTAATCACAGGAGTTTGTTTAACAATGAAAAAGAACCCCAAAATCGCCATCGCTGGTTTTGCGCTTGAGGCCAATAGTTTTTCTCCTGTTTCCATTCGTGAGGACTTTGAAAAGTCTTGCTGGTACGAAGGAGAGATCATTACGGAGTTGGCGCGTCAGATAAGCAATTTGCCTGCGGAGGTGACGGGGTTTTACGCGCGCATGGACGAGCATATGCCATGGACGGCTGCACCCATCATCGTGATTGGTGCGCCGCCTGGCGGTCCAGTCGTGGAGTCGGTCTGGAGCGAGTTCATGCAAAAGCTTGAACAGGGTTTGCGCGCAGCCATGCCTTTGGATGCCGTATACGTGGCCAATCACGGCGCATCGAGTGCGGAGCATCTCGATGATACCGAAGGCGACATGATGAGCATGATCCGTTCGATCGTCGGGCTCGATGTGCCTGTGATCGCCACCCATGATTTGCATTGCAACGTGTCGGAACGTACGGTGGATGCGCTGGATGCGCTGATTAGTTATCGCACCAATCCACACGTTGATCAGCGCGAGCGGGCCGCCGAGGCTGCCGATTTGATGGTCGAGATGCTCAATGGGATGAAAACACAAAAAGCGTTTATTCGTATGCCGATTACGCCTCCTTCGGTGACGCTATTGACGGTGCGTGGCCCTTATGCGGACCTCATCAATATGGGCACGGCGATGATGCAGTCACCCTCTGAAGGCCCGATCGCAAACGTTTCAGTTTCTGCAGGTTTTGTATTTTCTGATTTGCCGAAATGCGGGATCACGATCACTGTGACCTCCCGCGGCGATCTGGCTGCTGCACGTCGTTGCGCACTCAAGATTGCACGCGCTGCCTGGGCCGATCGCGGTCGTTATGTGCCTGATATGCTGGAGATTCCTCAGGCGCTTGAAAAAGCAACGCAGACCAAAATTCCTTTGTTGTTCGCTGATGTTGCGGATAACCCAGGTGGAGGAGGGCGTGGCAATACGGCCTGGCTGCTGTCCGCTTTTAATGACGCAAAAATTCCGGGTGTCTTGTTGGGGGTGTTCATCGATCCTGAGCTGGCGCAACAGGCCCATCAGGCTGGTGAGGGCGGCGAGTTTGATGCCGTCTTTAATGCGACAGAAAGCCAGTTTTCAAAGCGCTATACCGCACGAGCACGCGTACTGAAACTGACGAATGGTGATTGTCTCGGTCGACGCGGTATCCTCAAGGGTAAAAAGTTTTCGCTTGGTGCTTCAGCCTTGATTGAGTTGGTGGAGACGGGCACCCAAGTCGTGGTGGGCAGTTTGCGCCGTCAGCTCTGTGATCCGGCCATGCTCGAAATGCACGGCATCGATATCTCCAAAGTACGGATCTTGATCGTGAAAAGTCGCGGCCATTACCGTGCCGGTTTCGATGAATATTTCCCGGAGGCTCAAATTTTCGACGTTGACAGTCCTGGACTCACAACGCCCAATCTCAAAAATGTTGATTTCAAACGCCTGCCCAGGCCCGTGTTTCCAATCGATCAAGACGCGACATGGAGCGAACCGGACTGGGCTAGGACTCTGTCCTAATTAGAATGGCGTCAAGGCTTAGGGTGTAACGCGGGATAGGGGCCGTCGGTGAGTGTGTGCATGTCAAGCACGAGACGGCTGACTTGGCGACGGCTGATTTTCCCTTGCGGATTGCGCGGAAGCGCGGACACCGCGATGTACATACGCGGACGTTTGTGTTTGGACATGCCTGCGACAAGCCGTTCACATTCTTCTTGCCAGCCCGCTTGCGCGGCCTCTCCTACCGCGATGATGATCTCACCCCAATAGTCCGAAGCCAGAGACGTGACACAGATTTGGCTACAGTAGGTGTTTGATGCAAGCTCGGCCTCAATTTCGTCAGGGTTGACTCTGTATCCTCCTGACTTGATGACATCGGCCACTCGTCCCGTCAGAATCAAACGGCCAGCGGTATCCAGATAACCAAGATCACCCGTGTGATGCCAGCCCTCAGGGGTGTGCGGGCGAAAGCCGTTGGCATCAATCAGACCGGCCGACATATGTGGTGAGCGCAGCAGAACTTCACCATGCGGCGATTCAGGGTCGGAGGGTGCCTCAATGCTGATTTCAACCCCTGAGGCAGGCCAGCCGACGCAAGCACCTGGTGGCACTTCCGCCTGCATAAAGTAGGCATTTGTGTCGGCTCGATCAAGAATGGTGATGGGGTTCACACATTCTGATTTTCCAAAGGTGATGCGAACCTTGGCGCCGAACATGGCGTGCGCTCTTTGATATAGCGCGGGGGTCAGTGGTTGCGTCCCTGTAAAGATACATTGCACGGCAGGGTATTTTTTAGGTGCAAGTGCACCAGTGATTTTTGCAAGCACTGTGGGTGGGGCAAAGATCGCCTCCAGAGAGTTGCTGTCTAACAAAGGCGCGATTCGGTCAATGTTTACACCATCATGTAAAACGATCGTGCCACCATGATCAAGCCAGGCGTAGGTCAAAAGCGATGAGCCGTGAACAAAGGGTGTCATCAGCAGGATACGCGCGCCGCGGCCGGGTACGAAAGGCAAGGAGGCTTTGAGCAGTTGTTCGCCTTGCCAGCGCGCGCCATGGGTGTAGAGCACCCCCTTGGGCTTGCCCGTTGTGCCGGAGGTAAACAATATCCGTCCGGGAGTTTGTGCAGAGATCGAGGGGAGAGCAGTGAGGTTGACTTGGTGACTGACGTGCGCTTGGTTGTCGTTTGGAACTGGCTGCAGCGTGTTGATTGTCGCTGAATCAATCAAGGTCAGACCAAGTGCCGCGATGTCTTGAGCACGGCGCTCCAGTGACACCACCTCTTTAAACTTTGCCAGCTGTGCACACCAAGCGATTTCATCTTGCGTATAGCTCCAGCTCAACGGTGTTTCGCAAGCGCCTGCTAAACGCACACCATAGGACACCCATACGGCATCGACACTATTTGGCATGAGTGTGGCGACGGGATCGCCTGGACGAATCCCTCTTGCGATTAAGTGGCTGGCAAGCGCGTGGGCGCGCAGGTTCAGCTGTTCATAAGTGAGTGTCTTGGCTTCTCCATCGACTGCCGCAAGCGCGTGACTGAAGCGCTTTGCCAGAGTGTGCAAGCTGGCTGACCAGGAGATGGGCATGTCGGAAAATTGACTCATATGGTTTACGCTAATTCATTGTTTTTATGTAAGATCGTGCGGCATTTTATGCTTCAATACATTTTTGTCCGTTTGAGAAGACGATGACAGGCCACTTGATTATTGGTTACAGCCGCCAAGAATAGCTATAGTTCCTAAGAAGCTTTTTTAAATGCAGTCGACAGGAGGCAGTCATGAATCATAAATTCAATAAAAATTCAGATCAGAGTTTACAAGCGCAGCAATCAGATGCTGTTGAACATAGTCCTCTGCGCCGTTCGTTATTAGGCATGGCAGGGATTTCGGTCGTAAGCGGCGGTTTGGGTTTGACATCAACCGCATTTGCTCAGGCTGCCTATCCGAATAAACCTCTCAAGATTATTATTCCTTGGCCTCCCGGTCAGGCGACTGACCTAGCCGGTCGCGCGATGGCGATGGGTTTGACCAAACTATTGGGTCAAACTGTTGTCGCCGACAACAGGGCAGGAGCAGGCGGCATGATCGGCACAGATGTCGTTGCTAAATCCGCTCCAGATGGTTACACACTGTTAGCCGGTTCGGCGGGTCCTCTGTCGATTGCACCTTTGTTGCAGAAAACACCTTACGATGTCACAAAGGACTTTACCCCGATTGCGATGGCAGGATTGTCACCCTACATTCTCTCGGTCAATCCCAATTTTCCGGCAAAAGACGCCAAAGAGTTTGTCGCGTTGGTTAAGGCTAATCCCGGCAAATACACTTTTGCCTCGTCCGGAACGGGTGCAACGGCGCACTTGGTTGCCGAGGCGTTTAATGCCGCTTTGGGTCTCAAAGCCGTGCACGTGCCTTACAAGGGTTCATCTCCTGCGTTGGCTGATGTGTTGGCTGGGCGTGTGGACTACTGCCTCGAAACCGCGGCTGCCACCATGCCTTTTATTCGGGATGGCAGACTCAAAGGCTTGGGTGTTTCGCTGGAAAAAGGGAGTGTGGTCACGCCAGGTATCCCTCCTTTGGCGACAGCAGCGGGTATTCCAGGTTTTAACTTAGGTGCATGGATTGGTTTGGTTGGACCTGCCGGACTGCCTAAAAATGTCACTGACCGCTTGGAAAGTGCTATGCAAGAAATCATGCAGGCCCCCGATACGCGTGAGCTATTTATGCGGATTGCCCTGGAGGTCAATTTCCGTCAAGGGCGTGAGTTCTTGCAGTACCTCGAAGGCATGCGTGTCGAGTTCACAGACGTCATCAAACGCAATAACATCAAGGTCGATCCAGTCTGATTTTCCTGTTTATTTGTAGCCGGATCGATTTATTTAATGGCCCGCCGGAAATCTTGATCGGTGGGCTATTTTTTTGAGTTGCCAGATGGTTTGCTTCATCATCTCGGACAACATAAGCTCCAATTTGGTGCGCGGCACAGGACGATTGTGCGGACTTGGCTCAAAGGGCTCGCGCCCTGACAAAAAGAGCCATGAATAGAATAGAATGATTGCAGTAAATACAAGTGGAAAAGGTTCAGACAAATGACCGGGGAAGCGAGATGATTGAAATGCGTTTTGAACAGCCCAAAACCGCCGAGGCAGCCTCCGCGCTGTTGGCCGGCACACAAGGTTTGGCTAAGGTGCTGTCAGGTGGGACTGATTTGATGATTCATATGCGTAATGGCAATGTGAAACCAGAGTTAGTCTTGGATGTAAAAGGTATCGCTGAAATGAACACAATCGCCGTTGAAGACGGCGGTTATCGTTTTGGGGCCGCAGTTTCCTGTATGCAGTTGCTTGAGAACACGGCCTTTGCAGAAACTTGGCCAGGCGTGATCGATGGTGCCAATCTGGTCGGGTCGATCCAGGTACGTGGCCGCGCGACTGTCGCAGGTAATCTGTGTAATGCTTCGCCAGCCGCGGACACCGTGCCTGCCATGATCGCCGCAGGTGCGATTGCACGTGTGGTGGGCCCCAAGGGCCGCCGCGAAGTCCCAGTTGAGGATATCCCTGCAGGGCCAGGTAAAACGACACTTGAAAAAGGCGAGTTAATTGTCTCTTTCTTCTTGCCTAAACGTGCACCACGTTCAGGTGACGCTTATCTGCGCTTCACACCTCGTACAGAGATGGACATTGCAGTGGTGGGCGTTGGTTTGAGCCTCACCCTTGACGCTAACGATGTTTGTATCGCAGCCCGAGTCAGCTTGGGTGCAGTCGCTGAACGCGCGTTGTTAGTTCCCGAGGCCGCAGCCGCCTTGATCGGAACCAAAGTCGATGAGGCCGCGCTGGCCAAGCTCGCCGCCGCCGCAAGCGCAGCGGCTCGTCCGATTGATGACAAGCGTGGTACCAAGGTGTTCCGTACCAAATTAGCAGGTGTGTTGGCTCGTCGCGCCGCCGAAAAAGCGCTCAGCAGAGCGAAGGGGAATTAATCAATGTCTAAGCATCACATCACAACCGTCATCAACGGTGATCCAGTGGAGTTTTTGTGCGCAGCGAATCAATCGCTGTTGGATGTACTTCGTAATGATCTAAACATGACCGGCACCAAAGAAGGTTGCGGTACCGGCGATTGTGGCGCCTGTAGTGTCACCCTTGATGGTCGTCTGGTCTGCTCTTGTCTGGTCCTCGGTGTCGAGGCGCAAGGCAAGACCATTCAAACAATCGAAGGCATGGCGAATGGCGAGCAACTCCATGTGTTGCAGCGCAAATTCCTTGAGCACGCGGCTTTGCAGTGCGGGATTTGCACGCCAGGATTCTTGATTGCTGCGCGTTCCTTGCTTGAGCGCAATCCTGATCCCACCGAAGAAGAGGTTCGTTTCTGGTTGGCAGGTAATTTGTGCCGTTGCACGGGTTACAACAAAATCATCGAAGCGGTGCTTGATGCCGCGCGCGAATTGCGGGGAGCCTAATCATGTTGACCAATACTAAAAATACCGAACACGCATTCAAATCCGTCGGTACGAGTCCTGTGCGTCCAGATGGTGTGCCAAAAGTCACTGGCATCGCCCAGTACGGCGCCGACTACTCGTTGCCAGGCATGTTGTGGGCAAAAATCCTGCGTTCACCCCATGCGCACGCACGTATTCGTTCGATCAACACCTCCAAGGCGCAAGCCTTGCCGGGTGTCAAGGCCGTATTGACCTCTGCTGACTTGCCTGCTCAGCCGTTCGACTACGTGGGACCCGAGCGTGTGGCGTTGAACTACTGGCATATGACGCGCAATATTCTCGCGCGCGAAAAGGCTCTGTATGAAGGTCATGCGATTGCAGCTGTCGCTGCGACAACCGCCGCGATCGCAGCCGAAGCCCTGACACTCATCGAAGTCGATTACGAGGTATTGCCGCACGTCATTGACGTAGACGAGGCGATGAAACCTGATGCGCCGCTGCTGTTTGAAGACATGATCACGCGCGGCATCGAACCCGCGCCCACCAAGCCTTCCAACATCAGCAAGCGTCTCGAATTCAAGGTCGGTGATATCGATGCTGGTTTTGCCTCAGCCGATGAAGTGGTCGAAATGAGCTTCAAGACCGCGCCTGTGCATCAGGGCTACATCGAACCGCATTCCTGCCTCGCCCGCTATGGTGCGGATGGTCAGTGCGAACTGTGGTCATCGAGTCAAGGGCACTTCGTTGTGCGTGCCTACACCGCGAAGTTGCTCGGCATGGAAATTGGTAACCTCGTTGTTCACCCTGCAGAGATCGGTGGCGGTTTTGGTGGAAAAACAGTGGTGTACGTGGAGCCGATCGCAGTGGCGCTGTCGCGTAAAACCGGTCATCCCGTCAAGATCATGATGAGCCGCGAAGACGTCTTCAAAGCGACGGGACCGACCTCTGGTTCTTCCATGACGGTCAAGATCGGCATCAAAAAAGACGGCACGATCGTTGCGGCGGATGGACTGTTCAAGTTTCAGGGCGGTGCCTTCCCGGGTTCGCCCGTGATGAACGCTACGATGTGCGCGTTCGCACCCTACATCATCCCCAATGTGCGTTCAGTGGGATTTGATGTGGTCAGCAACCGACCCAAGTCGGCGGCGTACCGTGCGCCAGGTTCTCCGATTTCAGCGTTCGCTGTTGAAAGCGTGCTGGACGTCCTTGCGCAGAAAATCGGCATGGATCCCCTCAAGATGCGTCTTAAAAACGCTGTCAAAGCCGGTTCGCCGACGGCATGGGGACCCAAGCATTCGCATGATGGCTATGCTGAGACGATTCAGGCGCTGCTGGATCATCCTGAGTACAACAAACCCCTGGGTAAAAACCAGGGACGTGGCGTCGCTTCTGGCTTTTGGTTTAACGGTGGTGGCGAGTCGACGGCTTCCATTCATATCAACGAAGACGGCACTGTCGTGCTGGCAACGGGCAGTATGGATGTGGGGGGCTCGCGCGCCTCAATGGCTCTGATGGCTGCTGAGACGTTGGGTGTGCCCTACGCTTCAGTTCGCTCCACCGTCGCAGACACGGCTTCGATTGGCTACAACCATGTCACAGGTGGTTCACGCGTGACGTATGCCACGGGTCTTGCTGTGGTAGAAGCCTGCAACAAAATCATCGAAGAGTTGCGTTTGCGTGCCTCGATCATGTGGGATGTCGACGTTCAGGGCGTGGTGTGGGAAGACGGTTATGCCAAGCCCGCCGACAAGAGCGTGGGTGACTTTGAGCCTCTGTCGCTCAAGGCGATTGCCGCCAAGCGCGCAGTGACGGGTGGTCCGATCGTGACCGAAGCCGCTGTGAATGCAGGCGGACAAGCTCCTGGTTTTTCGACGCAGTTTTGCGATGTGGAAGTCGATCCAGAAACGGGCGCCGTCAAAATCCTTCGCTTTGTGGCGGCACAGGACGTCGGTCGCGCCATTCACCCCAAATACTGCGAAGGGCAGATTCAGGGCGGCGTGGTACAGGGCATTGGTTGGGCACTGAACGAGGAATATATCTACGACAAACAAGGTCGTCTGGCAAACGCCGGCTTCCTTGATTATCGTATTCCTGTTGCCTCTGATTTGCCGATGATCGAAGCCATCATGGTTGAGGTGCCTAACCCCAACCACCCATTTGGTGTTAAAGGTGTCGGCGAAGCCAACATCGTGCCGCCGATGGCTGCCGTGGCGAACGCAATCCAGAGCGCGACCGGCAAGCGACTGACAGAGTTGCCAATGTCACCACCCAAAGTGTTGGCGGCAATCGATGGAGAGTAAGTCTCAGACTGACACGTCGGTCGCTGCGCCGCAAACCGTCCGGGTCATGTTGACCGGCGGTTTTAGTCGGCGCTACACCGACGGTGTGCGTGAGTTTGAAATTGAAGCAAGAACGATCCGGGGCGTGATCAGCGCCATGGATCGCCTCTATCCAGGACTCGGTGAGCATCTCGAAGAGGAAACGTCTCTGGCCGTTGACGGCGTCATTCACGAGGTCGTTTACACGCAGGTCGTTCCGGCAGGCGCCGAGGTATTTTTTATCCCCCGCATCGAAGGCGGTTAATTTTTCATGAATGCAGAGCAGATTCATCAGGCTGCAAGCCAATTGCTGCCCGCCTGGCGTGAGCACGACCGTATCGACGGTCTGACGCCCGGATGTCGCCCTCAGACCCGCGCAGACGCCTATCGAGTGCAACAGGCTCTATTCAGCGCGACCGGAGAACCCGCGCTGGGTTGGAAAATTGCTGCGACCAGTCAGGCGGGCCAGCAACACATTGGAGTGCGTGGGCCACTGGCGGGACGTTTATCCGCTGAGCGTTGTTTGGCGGATGGCAGTGAGCTTTCTCTTGCACAGAATCACATGTCGGTCATTGAGGCAGAGTTTGCCTTTCTGATTGGACGCGATGTTGATGCCAATCATGATGGCACGCCATTGAGTGTTGCTCAAGTGATGGATGGTGTGTCTGGTCTGCATGTCGCCATAGAGGTGCCCAATTCTCGTTACTTCGATTTTCTGGGGGCAGGCGAGGCACAACTCATCGCTGATTTCGCTTGTGCGTGTTACGTGGTGCTCGGTCCTCGCGTACCTGACGTATGGCGTGAAACCGATCTCAGTACACACGCGGTCAGCGTGCGTCGTGGCGCACAAACCGTTGCTACGGGCACGGGAGCAAACGTGCTTGGAGATCCGCGTCTGGGGCTGACTTGGCTCGCGAACGAGTTGCTTGCGCATGGCCAGCAACTCAAGGCGGGAGAACTTGTGATGACCGGCACTTGCGTCACGCCTGTGCCGGTTAGTGCAGGACAAACGCTCACCGCCGACTTTGGTGCGTTCGGTCAGGTGAGCGTGCGGTTTAAGGCCGAGGATTAGACTGCTGTTTGTACATAGGACACAAACTTAAGCCGCAGCGGGAGCCTGTTGCGCGCCTCTGATCAGTTTGCCAGGCAGCTGTCCCGTGGGTGTGCCGTCCTTGTAGGTGACAACACCCGAGACGATCGTCGCGCGAAAGCCCTCTGCCGCTTGTCCAAGCCGACGTCCCCCTGCGGGCAGGTCGTACACAATCTTAGGCGCATGCAGCTTCAAACCTTCGAAATCAATGAGGTTGATGTCGGCTTTGTAGCCAGGTCGCAGGATGCCGCGATCGTTTAATCCCACGGTTGCTGCAGTGTCTTGTGTTTGCCACTTCACTAGCAGTTCGAGAGGGATCTTTTCTCCACGGCTGCGGTCGCGTGCCCAATGAGTGAGTAGATATGTGGGGAAACTGGCGTCACAAATAAATCCATAATGCGCGCCACCATCGCTCAGACCGGGGACGGTATCACGATCCATCAGCATTTCACGCAACACCTCGTGATCCCGATCAGCATAGTTGTAAAGCGGCCGATAAAGCATCGCTGTACCGTCATTTTCCAGCAAGTAGTCATATGCAAAGGCCGCAGGATCTATGCCTGCACGTTCAGCACGCGCGGCAATGCTGTCTTCGGGACGCGGTTCGTAGTCTGGCGGATCACCAAGTGGATACAAATTCTCGAAGTTCGCGACACGACGTTTGTACATCGCCTCGGTGTGCTCTTCAGACAAGATCTTCGCACGAACGGCTGGGTCCCGGAGTTTGTTCAAGCGCTCTTCGGGTGACAGGGATCGTAATGCCTCAAAGCTCGGAAGCTGTGTAAACGGGCAGAGTGATAGGGCAAAGCTCAAGATTAATGCGACCGGCCGGGCACCGACCTGAGCTTTCATTTGTAGGCCCGCATCTGTCGCGGCATGCATATGTTCCATCACGCGACGCCAACGTTGCGGGAGGTGCTCATGCTGCAACAATGTGAGTGACAAAGGACGTCCAGACGCTTCGACAATACGGCGCAGCATGGCAAACTCTTCATCGACATCGTCAAAGTCCGTGACGAGTTGTAAAACACCGATGCCGGCCTCACCCAGTCCTTTCGCGATCGCGGTGAGTTCACCTTCGGCCGCGCCCAAGGTTGGGGTGGGCTGACCGTCGCTGCTGCGATGCAGGATCGTTCTGGAGGTCGTAAAACCTAAGGCGCCAGCTTTGACGGCTTCGACTGCGAGTGCAGTCATCTTTGCGCGATCCTCGTCGGTCGAGGGTTCGCGCTTAGCGCCACGTTCGCCCATCACATTGATGCGCAACGGCGCATGACCGATTTGCGCCGCGACATCGATATCAAACTGACGCGCTTCAAGCGAATCAAGATATTCAGGAAAGCTTGTCCAGTTCCAGGGCAAGCCTTCGTCTAGTACCACACCGGGAATGTCTTCGACGCCTTCCATCAGTTTCATCGTGATTTCACGATGTTCCTGTTTACAGGGAGCAAAGCCGACACCGCAATTCCCCATCACAACCGTTGTGACACCGAGTTGTGACGATGAAGCGACTTTGTTGCTCCACGTCACCTGGCCGTCGTAATGCGTGTGAATATCAACAAAACCGGGCGTCACCAGCAGACCTTTCGCATCGATTTCTTGCTCCGCAGTGCCTGAAACCTGACCGACTTCCTTGATCAGACCGTCGACAACCTTGATGTCGCCAATAAAGGGTTTGGCACCTGTGCCATCCACGATAGTGCCGTTACGAATAATGAGTGTTGCCATGTTTGTTGAGTCTCGATGACGGTTGATCTGAGGAATCTATTAGTTATGTTCAGGAACCTGCGCAATCACTTGCGCTACGGCTGCGGTGAGTTTTTTAGCGTACGGTACATGCAGAAATTCGTTCGGACCATGTGCATTAGATTTTGGTCCCAGTACACCACACACCATCATTTGAGCTTTCGGAAATCCAGTGCTCAGCAAATTCATCAGGGGGATTGTGCCACCTTGACCGATAAAGCCAACAGGTGCTTGGAAATGTGCGAGGCTTGCTTGATTCAGCGCCTGCTCAAACCAGGGCGCCGTGCTCGGTGCATTCCAGCCGCTTGACGTGCTCTCGGAGTGAAATGTGACTTTCGCCTGATAGGGCGCGTTATCCTCGAGAAGCGTCTTGAGCTCTGTCACGGCTGCCGCAGCATCAATCATAGGTGGCAGTCGCAGACTGAGTTTGAACGCCGTATAGGGACGCAACACATTGCCCGCGTCCTTGAGTGCTGGAAAGCCCTCGGCGCCTGTCACGCTCAGCGTGGGCATCCAGGTGCGACGAATCAATGCTTCGACAGGATCAAGTGTGGTGGGGATCGCCACAAGGCTAGAGCCACCGCAATCGTGATGAGCCCAAGGAAAACGTTTGTAAATCTCATCGCCCAAAATAGCGGCTGTCGCTTTGGCTTGCTGGAGTCGTTCAGCAGGCACCTCGCAATGAAAGCTTTTAGGCAACAGGCGACCCGTCTCGCTGTCCTCGAGTCGGTCCAACACATTGCGCATGATGCGAAAACTCGAGGGAACGAGGCCCGATGCATCGCCTGAATGCACGCCTTCAGTCAGGATTTCTACTTTCAGGACGCCGGCGGCCATGCCGCGCAAACTCGTCGTCAACCAAAGCTGATCGTAGTTACCCGCGCCACTGTCCAGACAAATCACCAAGCCCACATCGCCCAGGCGCGTCCTGAGCACCTCGATGTAGGGCAACAAGTCTGGCGAGCCGCTTTCCTCGCAGGTCTCGATCAGTCCGACAATACGGGGGTGCGCAATACTTTGCTCTTTGAGCGCCTGAATGGCCGTAATCGCTGCGTACGCCGCATAGCCATCATCTGCACCACCTCGACCGAACAGTTTGCCGTCGATGTATTTCGGTGTCCAGGGACCCAAACCATTGCGCCAGCCATCAAATTCGGGCTGCTTGTCCAAATGTCCGTACATCAGCACAGTTTGGCTGCCCGCGCTTTGACTGCGCGTTGAGGCAACGTCGAAAAAGAGCACTGGCGTGCGACCCGGTAAACGAATGATTTCGAGCTTAAGTCCCGCAACCTTTTGCGACTCGATCCAAGAGGCGGTCCGCTGCACCACGGTGTCCAGGTAACCCGCCTGTGCCCAGTTGGCATCAAAAGCAGGAGACTTGGCTGGGATCTCAATGTAGTCGCTCAGCTGACCCACAAGATCCTCGTCCCAAGCTTTTGTCACGCTAGACAGGACTTGTGCGGTGTCGAGGCTTGGTACGGGAGCGTTCATGCTGCTTTTCCTTTGACTTTCAGACGCCACGCATGCAGTAAAGGCTCCGTGTAGCCGCTCGGTTGCTCGAGCCCTTTGAATACCAGGTCGCGGGCAGCGCGATAGGCATAGGAGGCTTCAAAATCAGGTGCCATCGGTTGATAAAGCGGATCACCCGCATTTTGACCATCCACGACTTTCGCCATGCGTTGTAGCGTTTCGTTGACTTGTGCCTCGGAAACAATCCCGTGGTGCAACCAGTTTGCGATGTGTTGGCTGGAAATGCGCAGCGTCGCGCGATCTTCCATGAGTCCAACATTGTGGATATCAGGGACTTTAGAGCAGCCTACACCCTGATCAATCCAGCGCACGACATAGCCAAGAATACCTTGCGCATTATTGTCGAGTTCTTGCTGGATATCGGTCGCGGACCAATTTGGCTTGACGGCAACCGGCACATGCAAAATCTCGTTCAGTAAGCGATCGATTTCAGCGGGACCATCAACTTTTTCCAGCTCGGTTTGCACGGCGGCGACATTCACTTGGTGATAGTGCAGTGCATGTAGTGTTGCCGCAGTTGGCGAGGGCACCCACGCTGTGTTGGCGCCGGCTTTGGGATGAGCGATTTTTTGTTCGAGCATTGCCGCCATCAGATCCGGCATGGCCCACATGCCTTTGCCGATTTGTGCGCGACCACGCAGCCCGCATGACAAACCCGTGAGTACGTTACTGCGCTCATAGGCGGAGAGCCAGGCGCTGGACTTCATTTCGCCCTTGCGGATCATGGGGCCCGCCTGCATAGCGGTGTGCATTTCATCACCGGTGCGATCCAGAAAACCCGTGTTAATAAACGCGACCCGGGCACTCGCCTCGTTGATGCACGCCTTGAGATTGACACTGGTGCGCCGCTCTTCATCCATGATCCCGAGTTTGACGGTGTTCGGTGCCAGTCCAAGCATGCCTTCCACACGACCAAACAGTTCATTGGCGAAGGCCACCTCTGCCGGGCCATGCATTTTGGGCTTGACGATGTAGACCGAGCCTGTACGCGAGTTACCTAACTTGTGGGCTTTGTCTCGTTTGAGATCATGTAGAGCGATCGCGACCGTCACCACGGCATCCAGAATGCCTTCATAAATTTCCTGACCGTTGCCATCCAGAATGGCGGGGTTGGTCATCAGGTGCCCGACGTTACGCAGAAACAGCAAGGAGCGACCATGCAGGGTGACCACGCCATCTTTTGCGTCATGCGCACCCACGCCTGCTTTGTAATGGCGATCGGCATTGAGGGTGCGGTTAAACGTCTGACCATTCTTGGTCACGCTTTCAACCAACGTGCCTTTAAGAATACCTAGCCAGTTGCTGTAGGCAAGTACTTTGTCATCTGCGTCAACGACCGCGACAGAGTCCTCAAGATCCAGAATGGTCGAGAGTGCGGCTTCGAGCACGATGTCATTGACACCAGCCGGATCGTCTTTGCCGATCCCCTTGCTGCTGTCGATCTGGATTTCAATGTGCAAACCATTATTCACCAGCAATACTGCGGAGGGTGCGCTTGCATCACCCTGATAACCCACGAATTTACTTGACTCGCTTAGACCCGTCGTCGAACCGTCCTTGAGTGTGACCACCAATTTGCCATCTTGCACGGCATAGCGCTGGGCATCCGCATGAGATCCGTTGGCAAGCTTGGCAGACTGATCAAGAAACTGACGACCAAAGGCAATGACTTTCGAGCCGCGAATCGGGTTGTAACCGCCTGCACGGGTGGCGCCATCCGCTTCAGAAATCGCGTCTGTGCCATACAGCGCATCGTATAACGATCCCCAGCGCGCGTTGGCTGCATTCAGGGCATAGCGTGCGTTGAGAACAGGCACAACCAATTGTGGGCCGGCTTGAAGCGCGAGCTCGGCATCCACATTGGTAGTGGTCGCACGAGCGTTTGAGGGCACCGGAGCCAGATAACCAATTGAGGTCAAAAAGGTTCGGTAGGCGTTCATATCCTGAATAGGACCAGGATGATTGCGATGCCAGGCATCCATTTCTGCCTGAAGACGATCACGCTCTGCGAGCAGAGCCTTGTTTTTTGGCGTCAAATCATGCACGAGTGCATCAAAACCTTTCCAGAAGCTTGCACCATCTACACCCGTGCCGGGCAGCACTTCTTTTTCAATAAATTGGTAGAGCGGTGTTGCGACTTGAAGGCGATGACAATTTGTACGTGCAGTCATGGTGGCTGAACCTTGGCTATATTGTGATTGTGATTGATATAGTTTACTGATTTATGTCGTTTTAGGAGAGGAATGACCTCGTGTCTAAGGATGCTAGCGATAGCGGATCAGGGCACTCCGAATCGTCGATACTGGCACGTCAAGTGCCCATGCCGCTGCAACCGCCGCTAAACATTGGCTGAGTGCCTCTGGATGATTGGTCTGTTGTCCCGGACCGATTTCCTCCAGAGAGAGCAGGATCTGTCGGGTATCGCCGTGCGCCAGCACGATGCTGCGTTGTTCGATCGTGACGGCGCGCTTGCCCTCTTTTAAATGCGAGAGCAGGGCGGGTGAATCTGCTGATGGACTGTAAAGCGTAATCTCGCCGTCACAGTACTGCGCCATCGAGACCACGTTGGCATCATCCGCATTCAGAACACCTGCACCATGTGGCCAGACAACATCGACTTGCGTCCGATAGACCTTAATCAAGTCTTCGACAGTGTCAAAGTCATGGTAGGCCACATCCGCGCGTTTAAAGATATCGTCAAACTCGATATCGGTGACGATACCGACCGAGCAGCGGTCATAACACAGACCTTTGGTCAGAATGTCGATTCCGCTGTTTTCGATGACGGCGGCTTCGACTTCGAGGTTGAGCAATAGGCGTCTGGCTTGATCCCACTCAGAGCCATCACCCTCAAAAAGCTTTCTAGAGCCGACATACAAACCCCTTGTGCAAGCCAGGCCGGTACACCAGCCGTGCGCACTCAGTAAATGATGGGTCAGATGCGCGATGTCGGTCGTGCCATGAGAGCCGGTAATGCCGACCAGAGGAATGCTGCCATTTTCTTGGTCGGGGAAAATGTGATCGATGATGGCGCGACCGACCGGACGCGAAAGGCCAGAGGCGGGTTTGAGGTGCATGAGCAGTCCAGGGCCTGCATTGACCTCGACGATGGCGCCACCTTGTGTATGGAGCGGTTGAGAGATGTCTTCGACCACCAGATCGATGCCCGCCACATCAAGGCCCACTGTCTTGGCCGCGAGCGCAGCCATTGCGATGACCTCTGGGTGCACGTCATCCGTGCAATCAAAAGCCACATTGCCGTTGCGCTGAATCAGGACCTCTCGGCCCTCAGGTACGACACTGTCAGCGTGAAAGCCCTGACGGGTCAGTTCAAGTCTGGCGGCGGAGTCGATGCGCACAGGATTCAGTGGCTGATCTTCACCACGTCCGCGTCGGGGGTCAGAGTTAATCTGGCTGGTGATGAGCTCTTGCACGGTCTGCTTGCCATCACCCACAACGCTCGCGGCTTGCCCTTTGGCTGCCGCGGCGAGCTTGCCCCCCACAACCAACAGACGATGCTCGTTGCCACGAATAAAACGCTCAACCAGCACGCCAGAACCTTCGTCTACGGCGACTTCATAGGCC
>JAURZO010000074.1 GCA_030653405.1 Zwartia sp.
CTGGATCGTGGCGAGCTTGACGCCCTGAGGACTCGAGCCCAGATAGTTGCCAATATCAATGAGGTGCCGGCCCATCAGTCCGTCAAATGGTGCCCGAACTTCCGTGTAGCCGAAATTGATCTGAGCAAGTTTCAGATTAGCCTCAGCCTGCAAGTAGACAGACATTGCTTTGTCCACAGCCGCTTGTGAGGTCGCATTGTCTTTAAGCAACGCCCGTTGACGTGTGATTTCTATTTTGGCTTCTTCAAAGACTGCGCGTGTCAGTTTGACCTGTTGCGCATATTGGTCCTGCTCGATCACAAACAACAATTGATCTTTTTTGACAAAAGCGCCATCGGCAAACTCGATTTTGGTCAAAAATCCAGGCACTCGCGCTTCGAGATCAACCGAAAGAAATGCAGCCACGTTACCGTCAAAAATTTCATAACTACGAATGTCCTGCTCGACGGGCTTGGCCGTGGTCACTTGCGGTGGCACTGTGACCCGAGGTGGTGCTTTTTTGTCGCACGCAGAAAGCGTAAACGTCACCACCAAAGCAGCCATTATTCCGAGCGTGCTTCGCACGAAGGTGTTGTTCATCATCGTACTCATTGAATCGTCTCGCTAGACTTCACTAAACGTGGCTCGGCAGGGTTGGCCAAGGCATCGCCCCAATTTGTTCTCGCCTGCATTTGCGCCGTCATTGAAGGCGGCAAGGCAGGAATATTCAGCTCTCCGGACCAGCCACCACCGAGCGCCTTAAACGCCGCGACATAGCCTAATAAATTATTGGTCTGTGTCTGCACGAGGCTGTTCTGCACTAATAAAAGCTGCTGCTGCGCCACAATGACGGTGTTGTAGTCATTTTGACCCGCCTTATAGCGATCCAACGCCAAGGTCGCGGCTCGCTGTGCCGCCACGACGGAACGCTTTAGATCCCCCGCCGAACTGCTGGTCGTGGAAATCGAAACCAAGGCCTGTTCGACCTCTTTCTGGGCTTGCAGTACCTGGTTTTGATAGGTCAGGATGCTCTGTTGAAAGACCGCATCTTGGACACGGATCTGATCAACAATCGCACCGCGATAAAACAAGGGGAACATAAAACTGCCACCAATGGAGGCGGTACGGTTATCCCAGGAAAAAAGACTGGATGACTGAGTCAAATTATTCACAGAGACGTTTTGGAATCCAAAAAATCCGCTTAATGAAAAGCTCGGATACAAAGCGGCGGTGTTGACCCCAATCAGCGCTGACTGAGCCGCTGCTGCGTACTCAGCTTGCAAGACATCCGGACGACGTCGCAACAAATCTTTGGGAATGCCTGTTTGTAAAGACTTGGGTATTTGCAAAGCACCCGTTGTATTGCCATAGGTCTTTTCGTAAAAGTCCGGCAACTCGCCAAGCAGAATGCTCATGGCGTACTCGGCATTTTTCAACGCTGCAATCAGCGTTGGGATTTCAGATTTGGTTTGCTCATACTGCGACTGCGCCTGGCTCAGGTCGAGCAATGAAGTCGCTCCATTTTTAAATCGCGAAGCCGCTATCCTCAAGCTTTCGGCCTGTAATGCCAAGTTTGTTCGAGCCACCTGGATTAAGGACTGATAATTTCGAATACTGATGTAGGTGTTGGCCACATCGGCTGCCAATGATACGTCCGCGGCATAGTAAGCCGCAGTGGTTGAAATCAATGAGGAAACCGTGCTTTCGATGCCGCGTCGAAATTTGCCCCAAAAATCAATCTCCCAATTTGCCTGCACGACCATATTTTGCGTGGTCGATAAGGAAGAAGTATTGAGGAACTGGGTCAGCGCATTCGGCTGATCGGCGCGTGTCGCGCTACCGCCCAAGGTTACGGTCGGCAACAGGCTCGCGTCGGCCACGCCGAGCTGCGACCGCGCCTGATAGATACGAACCGCAGCGCGCTGAAGCGACAAATTATCCCTGGCAGCACGCGCCAACAAATCATTCAAAGTGGGATCGTTAAAACTCGCCCACCAGCTCACTGGGTTGGGCGTGGTCGCTAGAGCAGCTGGAATCGCTTCAGTGAACTCTGACTTTTTCGGCTCACTAAATTGCGTCTGAAGCTTAGTCGCGGGTTGCTCAAAGTCCGGGCCTACCGTGCAGCCGGAAACAGAAATGGAAATGGCTCCAAAGACTATTAAGTATCGTCTTTGGAGCCATTTATTAAAAAATACTGTCTGAGATGAGTGCATCTCGTGATTCTACGGTACTTTTACCCTAGAAGTCGATGCCTCTGGCACCCAGACCTAATCGACTTTGGCGCCAGAAATTTTGACGATTTCAGCCCATTTTTTCATGTCTTCCCTGTGAATACGCGCGAAAGCCTCAGGACCAGGGTCCGCTGCAGGCGTGATGCCCTGTGTATCTGTCAGCCAGGCCTTGAAAGCTGGAGCTGAAACAATCTTGACGACTTCGGCGCTCATCTTGGCTGAAATATCAGCAGGCATCTTGGCTGGGCCGAATAAACCGTACCAAGTACTGCTCACAAAACCTGGCAAATTGCAGGCTTCAGCCACGGTTGGCACGTCTGGCAAGGCCGAAAGACGCGCCGGACTCGTCACGGCGAGCGCGATGGTGCGTCCCCCCTTGACCGAGGCAATCGCAGGAGCGCTCTGATTAAAGAACATATCGACATCGCCACCAAGCAACGCTGTCATCGCAGGACCTTGACCGCGATACGGGACGTGCACCATGTCAATCTTGGCCGCGCTCGCGAATTGGGCCCCAGACAAATGCGTCGAGGCTCCATTTCCCGTCGATCCATAATTGAGTGTGCCGGGCTTGTCGCGCATCAGCTTGAGCAAATCGCCACAGGTTTTAATCTCTGGATGTTTTTTGGGATTAATCAGTAATACGTTTGGCACATCGCCCAAAATTGCGATACGCGTGAAATCCTTATCCACATCAAAGCTGAGCTTAGGGTAGAGCGCAGCGTTGATCGCATGCGTACCGGCCGTACCGAACAAATAGGTATAGCCGTCAGGTTGCGCACGCGCAACAAAATCAGAAGCGATATTGCCGCCGGCGCCTGTTTTAGCATCGACAACGACAGGCACATTCCATGCCGCTGTCAGTGCCTCACCAATTTTGCGGGCGTAGATATCGACACCAGAGCCATTAGGAAAGCCACCAACAATTGTGATTGAACGGGTGGGAAATTTGTCGGCTTGAGCCACGGCAACCGAACAAGCGGCAGCTGCAAGAACAGCGACTGTTACTTTTTTAAGTGTGTCACGCATCGTGATCTCCTCAACGCAGTGTGCCCTGCCCCGAAATCCGGCGGCAGTGGTTTAAAGATGCTTCGATCAAATTGTCACTCGCTTCTGGCGTACGGAATGCGGAATGCGCCGATAGCGTGACATTTTCGATTTTTGTAAATGGGTGATCGGCAGGCAGCGGCTCAATTTCAAAGACATCCAGCCCTGCATGGGCGATTTTGCCGGAACTCAGCGCCTCAATCAGCGCTTTTTCGTCGATCACCGCTCCACGGGCTGTATTGACCAAAATCACCCCGTCTTTCATCTGGGCGATACGCTCGCGTGAAATAAAGCCTTTTGTTTCGTCATTGAGCAACAAATGTAAAGAGATCACCTGACTTTGCGCCAGCAACTCATCTAGCGATACGAATGTCACGCCAGGGAAGGATTTGGGTGTGCGGTTCCAGGCAATCACCTTCATTCCAGCGCCAAGGGCCAAACGGGCCATCTCGGCCGCAATCCCTCCAAACCCAATCAATCCAAGTGTTTTACCCGTCAACTGCACCGCCTCGGTGCGAAGCCAATGACCCGCTCGCATCCCCCGGTCCATCCGCGCGAAACCCTTGGCCGAAGCCCACATCAGCGCAAAAGCACACTCAGCGACGGCTGTATCGCCATAGCCTTTAATGATGTGCACCTCGATGCCGATTGCGGCGAGTTCTTCGGGGTTCATGTAAGAGCGTGCGCCTGTACCCAAAAACACGATGTGCTTTAAGCCTTTGCACTGTTTGGCAATACTGGTCGGCACTGCCGTGTGATCGACGATCAGGATTTCGGCATCCCCCATGACACCAGGAACCTGCTCAGGCGTGATGTCAACCTGTCGGTTCACGACAAGAGTGATGTCATCTGCGCGGTGCAAACGCTCTGCGACATTACCCAAGGTCTCACTTGCATCAATAAATACAGCTTTCATCTGAATCAGTTCCCGAGTCAAAGGCCCTCAAGGGCAAAATTGAAAAAATACATCATACCGGAGCGCGAACGGATACCAACAGTCCTTGATGCTACGATGTTTTATCGCTAAAAACCAAATAATTTTGGGCTATTTACTTCAGCCTTCTCGTGAATAATAAAAACCTCATGTCTCAGCCAGAACACATTGTCATGATCGGGGCCGGGATTATCGGCGCCACAAGTGCCTATCAGTGCCTCAATGCCGGCATGCGCGTCACGCTGATCGAGCCGCAGATACCCGGCGACGAGCAGGCTGCAAGCTATGGGAACGCAGGGTGGCTATCCTCTCATTCAGTGCTTCCGCCGGCTGCACCGGGCGCCTGGAAACAGGTGCCTAAATGGATTGCGGATCCATTGGGCCCCCTGGCGATTCGTTGGAAGTATTTTCCAAAAGCGTTGCCATGGCTATTACGCTACCTGAACGCAGCTTCGAATTACAACAAGGTAGGTCACACTGCAGTGGCTTTACGCAGCTTGCTTGAAGGTGCTCCGGCTATTCATCAAGAGATGGCGGAGCAAGCCGGCGTCGCACACCTTATTATTCGAACCGGTCTCCTTCACGCGTACCTCTCCAAGGCACAGTTCTTGCAAGACGCCAGAGCGTGGGATATTCGACGCAAAGAAGGCATCGCCTGGCAAGAGCTTGACGCTCGCGCCTTAGCGCAACTCGAGCCCGATCTGGATCCGCGCTATACCTTTGGTGTCCTCGTACCCGAAACAGGGAGTTGCCGCAATCCCGGTGCTTACACCGCAGCCCTTGTCGCGCATGCCCTGGCACGCGGTGCGCAACGCGTACACGCTCATGCAACGGGTTTTCGCATTGAACAGGGCAAACTGAAAGCCGTTCTGACCGACACGGGTGAAGTCCCCTGCGACAAAGCGGTGATTGCGATTGGCGCGCGCTCCAAAGCACTCGCACGCCTCGCCGGCGATCACGTCTCGCTGGAGTCAGAACGTGGCTACCATGCCGTGGTCGAGGCCCCAGAAGCAGGTCCGCGTACGCCAACCATGTTTGCAGATTGCAAAGTCATTGTGACGTCAATGGAAGGTGGTTTACGAGTCGCCGGCCAAGTCGAAATCGCCCAAACAGACGATACGCCAAACTGGAGACGCGCAGAAATTTTGCGGCAACATCTCATGACGCTCTACCCGAAACTACCTTCAGATCTGCCAACAGAGCGAATCAAAATCTGGATGGGGCGTCGACCAAGCACGCCCGATGGTCTGCCTTGCATCGGACTGGCAAGCGCTTGTGCAGACATCATTCACGCGTATGGTCACGGCCATGTCGGCTTGGTGGGCTCGGCGCGCACCGGCCGCCTGGTCGCTCAACTGGCCACAGGCGCAGCACCGGAGATTTCCCTGGCGCCATTTAGTCCTCAACGGTTTAAACATATCAGCACATGAGCGATTCACAATGAAACCTTCAGACCTCCACGACGATAGTGAAGACACAGAGTTCACCGCTCAGGAGCGTGCGGCTGCCGCCAAAAAAAGCACCTGGGTCAGTGTGTGCGTCAACATCGTGTTGGCAACAGCGCAAATCGTCATCGGTATTTTCGCGAAGTCGCAAGCATTGGTCGCAGATGGAATTCATTCGCTCTCGGATCTGATCGGTGATTTCGTGGTCCTATTTGCGAACCATCACAGCCAAAAAGATGCTGACCAAGATCATCCTTACGGCCATCAACGCTTTGAAACAGCGGCCTCGATGGTCTTGGGCGTGCTGTTGATCATTGTGGCAATTGGGATGTTTTGGGCCGCCTTCGAAAAACTCAAAAATCCAGAAGATATTCCAACCGTGCATGGCGCGGCGCTCTGGATCGTCGGCATTGCGCTCGTGTCAAAAGAACTTCTTTTTCGCTACATGCTGCGCATCGCCAAGAAAGTAAAATCAAGCATGCTCGTCGCAAATGCCTGGCATGCGCGCTCCGACGCCGCCTCTTCACTGGTCGTTGCGGTAGGGATTGTCGGAAACCTTGCTGGCTATCCCATCCTCGATCCGATTGCAGCATTATTTGTCGGTCTCATGATTGGAAAAATGGGCTGGAGTTTTGGTTCAAGCGCCTTTCATGATCTGATGGATCGTTCAGCAGATGAACAAGAAGTGGAGGCCATTACGGCTACGCTGCGCCAAACACCCGGCGTACTTGGCGTGCATGATGTCCGAACACGCAAAATGGGTGACCTGATTTTGGTCGATGCACATATCGAAGTCGACGCGCGACTCACCGTCGAAGTTGGACACGATATCGGCCTCGCAGCTAGGCACGCCGTCATGCAACGCCATCGCGTCTTGAATCTCATGACGCACATTGATCCCGTGCCTTCGCATACGGACAAAAACGTGACCGCGACGGCTGCGCAAGTAGAACTGGCAACGGATGATCGTGCGCAAGGGTCATCCGCCCCGACTCATGAGAAGCTACAAGGGAGTTGAAATGGCAACAACCAATCAAACTGAAAGCGCCTCAAATACACGATCGACCAAGCAATCAGCGAAGACAGCAATGCAGGGGACGCCGCGTTCACTTTTTGAGAAAATCTGGGATAAGCACCTGATCGTTGCCCGGGCGTCTGGCCCGTCCCTGCTCTACATCGATCGTCACATCATTCATGAGGGCTCATTTCACGCCTTCACCGCACTTCGTGAACGCGGCCTCTCGTTGCGCAATCCCAGCCAGATCTTTGGTGTCGCCGATCACTACGTCCCAACGATCAGCCGCAATCCGAATGATGCTGCCACGCCTGAAATCACGCACATGATGACGCGATTTGAAAGCAATATGAACGGGTGCGGCGCGAACTATTTTCCGATTCATGATGCGCGTCAAGGCATCATCCATGTCATGGGTCCCGAGCAAGGCATCACGTTGCCGGGCATTACCCTGACCTGTAGCGACAGCCACACCTCGACTCACGGCGCCTTCGGTGCACTGGCTTTTGGGATTGGCCAGTCCGAAAGCGCTCACGTTCTGGCCACGCAATCGCTTTGGCAGACAAAACCCGCCAGCCTGCGCGTGAACTTAACAGGCAAACCTTCAACAGGTGTCACTGGCAAGGATGTGATTCTAGCCATCATCGCCAAAATCGGCTCCTCGGGCGCGACAGGGCATGTGGTGGAGTTCGCAGGGCCCGCACTCAGCGCACTCTCACTCGAAGATCGCCTGACAATATGCAACATGACGATTGAGGCTGGCGCCCGATTTGGAATGATGGCGCCGGATGACGTGGTCTTTGATTACCTGTACGGCCGTCCCTTTGCGCCTCAAGGCCCAGACTGGGATCGGGCGCTGACCCAATGGCGATCATTGCACTCTGATCCTGAGTGCGTCTGGGATCGCGAGGTCGATCTGGACATCAGCACGCTTGAGCCCATGGTGACGTGGGGAACCAGCCCCGAGGCTGCACTGCCCATCACAGGCGTTGTGCCTGACCCCGAGCGCATCGTAGAGCCTAGCTTGAGACAGTCCATGATTGACGCGCTAGGCTATATGGATCTGACACCAGGCACGCCGCTCAGCTCGATCAAAATCGATCGGATTTTCATTGGCTCTTGCACCAATGCTCGCCTGGCAGATTTGCGCCATGCTGCGCATATTTTTAAAGGCCGTCGCTCAACAGTCCCCGGTATCGTGGTGGCCGGATCCATGCAAGTCAAACGCGCGGCTGAACAAGAGGGACTTGATAAAATTTTTAAAGCTGCGGGACTGGAGTGGCGCGAGCCTGGCTGTTCAATGTGTGTGGGTGTCAACGGAGACACCGCACCAGCCGGACAAAGAGTCGCCTCGACCTCAAACCGAAACTTTGTCGGCCGTCAGGGTCCTGGCGTCAAAACGCACCTCATGAGCCCCGCCATGGTCGCCGCCGCTGCGGTGACGGGGCATCTCACCGATGCGCGAACACTGATGACGCAATCATAATGACAAGGTATTGATCATGACGCCTTTTGTAATTCTTGATGGCTTGGCAGCCCCCATAGAGGGTCGCAACATCGACACCGATCAGATTATTCCCGCAAGATTTCTCAAAAAAACACGCGCGGATGGTTATGGCGATTTTTTATTCTACGACTTGCGCTTCGATGCCGAGCAACAACCACGACCCGACTTCATTCTGAACCGTCCTGCGTTCAAACAAGCCACCATCTTAGTGTGCGATAACAATTTCGGCTGTGGCTCATCAAGAGAGGCCGCCGTCTATGCAGTCGCAGACTTTGGTATCCGTGCGATTTTGGCACCCAGTTTCGGGGACATTTTTTATAATAATTGTCTTAAAAACGGTGTTTTACCAATCCCACTCGACGGAGAACTCTTACGCATTTTGCGTCAACAACTCGCTCAGGCAGCGAGCACTCAGGGTGAAACCTCCGCATTGAGTATTAAGATTGACCTGACTCAGTGCAACGTGCAATGGACCGGGCTCAAAGCCCCGCAACACTTTAAAATCGATCCGTTCTGGAAAGAGTGCTTGCTCAAAGGGGTTGATGAAATCGCCCTGACGCTCGGCTATACAGAACAAATTACACAGTTTGAGCACGCGCTCAAGCTATCCCAGCCTTGGCTAAGACCCTGATCTCATTATTCACTAAATATAATCATGTCTCTCCCTCTAAGCGGCCTACGGGTCATCGAACTTGGCCAACTCATCGCGGGTCCCTTTGCCTCCAAAATCCTCGCTGAGTTTGGTGCGGACGTCATCAAAATCGAGCCCCCGAAAGGTGGTGATCCCTTACGCACCTGGCGACTTGTGCATGATGGCACCTCCGTCTGGTGGGCGGCGCATGCCCGTAATAAGCGTTCCGTAACGCTAGACTTGCGCCAGTCCGAGGGCCAAGAGGTGATTCGCAAGCTGGCACAGGACGCCGATATTTTGATTGAAAATTTTCGTCCTGGCGCAATGGAAAAATGGGGTCTGGGCTTTAAAGACTTGCATGCTATTAATCCTAAACTCATCATGCTCAGAGTCTCAGGTTACGGACAGACAGGTCCTTACCGCGACCGACCGGGCTTCGGCGTCATTGGCGAGGCCATGGGCGGCTTGCGCTACCTAAGCGGTGAACCCGGGCGTCCCCCTGTGCGCGTAGGCGTCTCCATTGGTGACACACTATCCGGCCTGCATGGCGTGATTGGCGTGATGATGGCACTTAGACATCGTGAGCAGCAAGGCGGTTTAGGTCAAGAAGTTGATGTCGCGCTCTATGAGTCCGTCTTCAACATGATGGAAAGCCTGCTACCCGAGTACTCAAAGTTTGGCGTTGTGCGTCAACCCTCTGGCGCCAGCATGCCAGGCATCGTGCCCACCAATGCCTATCTTTGTCAGGATGGACGCTATGCCTTGATCGCGGGCAATGGCGACAGCATTTACAAACGTCTGATGGAAGCCATCGGGCGTGCGGATTTAGCCGCCGATCCAAGGCTTGCCAATAATATCGGACGGGCTGCGCACGCCGAACTCATCGATGACGCGATCTCTGCGTACACCAGGCAGTTCAGTCTGGACGCCGTGTTGGAAGCCATGAATGCCGCTGGCGTGCCTGCAGGGAAAAGCTACGATGCGGCAGATATTGCGAACGACCCACACTATCAGGCACGTGACATGATTTTAGAGGCCGCTCTGCCTGATGGCTCAACCGTACAAGTACCAGGGATTGTGCCAAAATTAAGTCAAACGCCTGGTCAAGTCACACGCCCCGCACCCGAACTTGGGCAACACACCGGCGAAGTACTCGATTCGCTGGGCATCAGCGCCTCCGAGCAAGCTGAATGGAAATCACGCGGCATCATCTAAGGCGTTTTAACGTCAATTTAAACCAATCGATTCTAAGTAGGCCAACGCTATGACAAAAACAATTCGCCCTCGCATTTACATGCAAGAAGTCGCCACCCGCGACGGCTTTCAAAACGAAGCGCAGTTTATAGAAACTGAGGACAAAGTGCGCGTCATCGACGCGTTGAGTCAGTGTGGCTTTGCCAAGATCGAGGTGACCTCGTTCACTTCTCCCAAGGCCATCCCGGCTCTGCGCGACGCCGAACAAGTCATGCACGAAATCACTCGTCAACCCGGTGTCGAATACACCGTGTTAGTGCCAAACGTTCGCGGCGCTGAGCGTGCCCTCTCTTGCGGGATCGACGAGGCCAATCTGGTCATGTCAATGAGTGAAACACACAATCGATCCAATTT
>JAURZO010000075.1 GCA_030653405.1 Zwartia sp.
TGTTTCGCTCAATCTGACCGGAAAGCTGCAATGCCCTTTCCTTAAGCCGAGCAATGTCGAAGTCATTTGGTTGATACATCGTTAAACCAATAAAAACATGATTTGACGATCGTACGACTGAACAAGAAATGCAAGCCAATACGTATTTGGTATGACGTAATGGCTAATATTCATTAGTTACTAATGGGATATGCATAGCAGTTAATGATATTTATCAATCAAACTGCCAGGTGCACACATTTAAAAGGTGTGTATCGCAAAGACTGTATTCGACTTAACTTAAAAGAGTTATTGCTCAATGTTGTGAGCCATCTGACAACATTTAAACTCTATGGGGTAAGCTTTAAGCTATGAAAACACTCAATACTTTCAAAACCTTTAGTCAACGCATCACCCGCATACTTTTGCTCGGGACGATCGCCGTGATGTTGACGGCCTGCTCAACCGCCCCACCCGAGGGGCTCACCTCAGTGACACCTTTTGATGTCAAACGTTATCTCGGCAAATGGTATGAAATCGCGCGCTTAGATCACTCTTTCGAGCGTGATCTCAGCGATGTCAGTGCGACCTACACGTTAAATTCCGATGGCAGCTTAGAGGTCATTAACCGTGGCTTTAACGTGAAAAAGGATTTCTGGAAATCAGCAACCGGGCACGCCTTGTTCACAGGCAGCCCCACTCAGGGCTCGCTCAAGGTCTCTTTCTTTGGCCCTTTTTATGGTGGCTATCACGTCCTGGCTCTGGATCAAGCAGGCTACCAATGGGCCTTGGTGGCCGGACCTGACCGAGACTACCTATGGATATTGGCGCGCACAAAGGTGCTGGCGCCCGAGCTCCAGAATCAGCTAGTCACCACAGCCAAACAAATGGGTTTCGCGACGGACAAGCTTATCTGGGTCGAACAGAATCGGGCAGATTAAATCGCTTTGCGTGACAATCCTTTTGGCAAAGGAAACGAGACATTCTCGTGCAAACCATCCATCGTGCGTACCGAGACAGCACCGAGCTCTTTGAGACGCTGAATCACTTGTTGAACGAGCAGCTCCGGTGCCGATGCGCCCGCTGTAATACCAATCCGCTGCCGCCCTTCGAGCCATGCAGGATCAATCGACTGCGGACCATCAATGAGGTAAGCAGGGATACCCATACGCTCGGCGACCTCGCGCAAGCGATTGGAGTTCGAGCTGTTGGCACTCCCCACGACCAACACTAAATCTGAAGCGGGAGCCAACACTTTGACAGCATCCTGACGATTTTGTGTGGCGTAGCAAATATCGCTCTTTTTGGGTTCCTGAATGTGCGGAAATCGCGTGCGCAACGCCTGTGCGACCTCGGCTGCATCATCAACAGATAGTGTTGTTTGCGTCACAAAAGCGAGCTTGTCAGGATTCGCGACCTGAAGCTTCATCACATCCTCAGTGGTCTCGACCAAGTACATCCCGTCTTTGGACTGACCGAGCGTGCCTTCTACCTCGGGATGGCCTTTGTGGCCGATCATCACAATCTCACAGCCATTGGCACGCATCCGTTCTACCTCGACATGCACCTTGGTGACCAGCGGACAGGTCGCATCAAATACTTGTAATCCCCGTTGCTCCGCATCAGCGCGCACCGCTTTGGATACCCCATGAGCAGAAAAGACCACGATGCCACCTTGAGGCGCTTCGTCTAGCTCCTCGATAAAAACGGCACCCTTAGCGCGCAGGTCTTCGACCACGAAGCGATTGTGTACGATCTCGTGGCGCACATAGATAGGCGCACCATGTAACTCGATGGCGCGTTCAACAATGTCGATTGCACGATCCACCCCTGCGCAAAACCCCCGAGGCTGAGCCAACAGAATCTCGGAACCCGCACCTGACATCACAACACCCCCAGCAAATCGACATCCACACGAAGCGTGAGTCCGGCGAGCGGATGGTTAAAGTCAAACAGAGCCGACTCTTCGCCAAACTCTTTGAGCACACCTGAGTAGCGCCCGCCATTGGGTGCCGTGAACTCCACCATATCGCCCGGATCGAACGTGGCGTCGGGTCCCGCATGCTCGGCCAGCATGCTGCGAGACACGCGCTGAATCAATTCAGGATTGCGATCGCCATAAGCAGCTTCGGGCTTGAGTGTGTAACTGAAGCAGTCACCTTCTGGATGTCCGAGCAAAGGCGTCTCCATGCCAGGGGACCATTGACCGCTCCCAAGCTGCAAAGTCGCCGGACGACCATCAAACGTACTGATAAAGGTCGACCCCGCAGCAGGACCGTCTTCGATCACGATGCGATAGTGGAGAGTAAGGTATGAATCCGCACGGACAACGGGCGGAGTGGTTGAGGCCTGATCAATCAAAATCTGTCACCGTAGAGGGCTTGGCTAAACGCCTATTTTAGAGCCTTCCAGATGACCTTGCGCGAACAACTTCCCCCGGACCAGCGACCACGCGAAAGAATGTTGCAACATGGTGCCGACAGCCTGACAAATACCGAGCTTCTCGCACTCATTTTCGGCACAGGGACACGCGGCCTCAATGCCCTGCAGCTGGCTCAACAAGTGCTCAGCCGCTTTGGTGGACTGCGGCCACTGCTCAACGCCAATAGTGAAGACCTTAGATCGATCATGGGTTTAGGTGATGCCCGTATTTGCCAACTAAGCGCGATCCAAACTCTCGCGCGTCGTGCGCTAGAAGAAGAGCTCAAGCGCGAATGCTCACTTAAACATCCGATTCAAGTCAAAGCGTACTGCGCTGCCTTGCTCGCGCACGCTTCGATCGAGCGTTGCGTGGCATTATTCCTGGATAACCAGCATCGGCTGATTGAGGCCAAAGAAATTTCACAGGGCACGCTCACAGAAACCACGATTTACCCCCGCGAGCTGGTCAAGGCAGCGCTCGCCCACCATGCAGCAGCAATTATTTTGGCGCATAACCACCCCTCCGGGCTCGCAAAGCCAAGCGCAGCCGACATTGCACTGACACAACAACTCAAACGCTCTCTGGCCATCGTGGACATTGAGTTACTCGATCACCTCATCGTCGCGGGCCATCAGGTGATTTCCATCGCCGAGCTTGGCCAGATGTAAAAAAGGGCAGCCTAGGCTGCCCTTTTTATGAAACGCTTGTGGTTTAAGCGCTTGTGGATTGGGCACTTATGTTTAAGCGCTTTCGTGTTTTAAGCTCTTTTGTGTTTTAAACACTTATGAACTTGGGCGCCTTTTTCTTAAGCACGTTCGAAAATCGCTGCGATACCTTGACCGCCACCGATACACATTGTTACCAAAGCGTAACGCCCGCCAGTCCGATGCAATTCGTAAATCGCTTTGGTCGTCACAATCGCACCGGTCGCACCAATCGGATGTCCCAACGAAATACCACTACCGTTAGGATTCAGGCGATTTGCATCCAACTTGAGCTCTTTCGCCACCGCGCAAGCCTGTGCGGCAAACGCCTCGTTGGCTTCGATCACATCCATCTGATCGATGGTCAGACCAGCACGCTTCATGACAGCTTGCGTAGCGGGGACTGGACCAATACCCATGATTTTCGGATCCACGCCAGCGTGCGCATAAGCGACCAAACGTGCCAGAGGTTTCGCACCACTCGACTTGACAGCCTCGCCGCTCATCATGAGTACAGCGGCAGCACCGTCATTGATACCGGAGGCATTTCCCGCTGTGACAGTACCGTTTTCTTTGACAAAGACGGCGCGCAAAGCGGCAAGACCCTCGAGCGTGACATCGCGTCTTGGATGTTCATCGACTTTAAACTCAACCTCACCCTTGCGTGTCTTGATCACGACAGGAACGATCTGATCGTTAAAGCGACCTTCGTCCTGCGCTTGAGCAGCGCGACGATGCGACTCGACCGCCAAAGCATCCTGATCGGCGCGTGAAATACCAAACTGTTTGGCAACCGCTTCGGCCGTGATACCCATATGGGTCCGCTCAAACGGATCGGTCAAGGCACCCACCATCATGTCGATCACGGTCGTGTCGCCCATGCGCGCGCCAAAGCGCTGCGTTTGAGACAGGTAACCTCCACGGCTCATCGATTCGGCTCCGCCGCCAATCGCCATCTCGGTGTCGCCTAATAGAATCGATTGCGCACTTGAAACAATCGCCTGCAGTCCAGAACCACACAATCGGTTCACGTTAAACGCGGCGCAAGTTTGCGGTAGTCCGGCATTCAGAGCCACGACGCGTGACAAATACATATCTCGCGCTTCTGTGTGCACCACATGACCAAAAGCCAAGTGACCCACATCTTTGCCATCGACACCAGAGCGCTGCAACACCGCTTTGACGACCGTCGTGCCCAAATCAATCGGCGCGACGTCTTTGAGACCGCCACCAAAGTCACCCACGGCGGTTCTGGCTGCACCAGTAATCCATACTTCACGCATCGCGCGCTCCTTAGACAGAGAAAATTGGCAAACGAGACACAAAGGATGTTGCATCCCGCAGATAAAAAAGTATCATCGATTTATCCTTATAAGCATAACCCGACCAGAGATCCCGAGACACCCTATGAGTATTCCCTATTCGATTCTCGACCTGTCCCCCATTCCACAAGGGTTCACCGCGGCCGACGCCCTGCATCACTCTCGTGATCTGGCTCAGCATGCTGAAAGATGGGGTTACACACGTTACTGGCTGGCTGAACACCACAACATGACGGGCAATGCCAGCTCCGCGACTGCTGTCGTCATTGGGTACGTGGCAGCCGGCACAAGCAGGATCCGGGTCGGTTCGGGCGGCGTGATGCTGCCTAACCATGCGCCACTGGTGATTGCAGAACAATTTGGCACGCTGGCCTCGTTGTATCCGGATCGAATCGACTTGGGTCTGGGACGGGCGCCAGGCACCGACCAGATGACCGCAAGAGCACTTCGTCGCGATTTATTAGGCAATTCCGACCAATTCCCGCAGGATGTTCAGGAGCTTCAATATTATTTTGGCGAAATTCAGCCTGGGCAAGCAGTCAAAGCAATCCCTGGCGCTGGCCTGCATGTCCCTATCTGGATTTTGGGATCAAGCATGTATGGCGCCCAACTTGCGGCACATTTCGGCCTGCCCTACGCGTTTGCCTCGCATTTCGCCCCCGACTATCTGCTGGATGCCATGCGCGCTTACAAGAGCCTTTTCAAACCCTCTGCGCAGCAAAACAAACCCCACGCAATGATCGGAGTGAACGTCATTGCAGCCGACACTGACGAAGAGGCTAAGTATCTTTTTACAACGCACCAGCAGCACGCAACCCGGATGCGCCGCAATACGCGCGGGCAACTCCCACCACCGATCGACGACATTGAAACGTTCTGGACTCCGCACGAAAAAATATCCGTGACGGAACAGCTTGCCTGTTCTGTTGTCGGCAGCCCAGAAACCGTCCGTCTGGGGCTCCAGAGGCTCGTCGAAAAAACGGGCGCCAACGAACTGATGATCACGGGACAAATCTTTGATCACCAAGCACGTCTGCACTCTTTTGAAATTGCAGCACAAGCCGCGCAAGCGGTCGACATCTCGGCGGCAATGGCGGCCTAGGACTGCGGTGAAAAACTACGCGCGGAAAATATAGTCGCGCCGCCAGGGATAAGCTTGATCAGCAGGTTCGTCGAGCTCGTCCGTCCGTCCTGTGGGATTGTGCTGCGCAAGCACCTGATGCAGCGCGACCCAGCCATTTTCAAAGCCCTTCGCACAACCTGCGAGATACATACGATAGGCGCGCAAAGCCCGTGCGCCCTGTTCTCCAGGCAACACGCGCGCAGCCTCGTCAAGCCTGGCTTCGAGTGCATCACTCCAGGCCCACAGCGTGCGGGCGTAGTGAGGCCGCAAATTCTCAATGTCGAGCGCCTCGAGTCCGCCTGCGCTGAGCTCGGTGATCACATTGCCAATGTGCACTAACTCCCCGCCCGGGAAGATGTATTTTTCAATGAAATCCCCCATGCCATTGCCCAGCGCATCGTTGTGCAAACCACCCGCCGTAATGCCATGGTTCAAAATCAAACCGCCAGGACGCAATAACTCTCGCAGGCGACTGAAATACTCTTTGAGTTGGGCGCGGCCGACATGCTCAAACATCCCAACAGAGGCGATTTTGTCATAGGGCTCGGACACATCCAGCTTGCGATAATCCAGTAATTGGACTCGCACCCTGTGGCCCAGTCCTTTTTCTTCGATCAAACGTGTCACATAAGCATATTGATTACGAGACAACGTGATGCCGGTCGCATCCACGCCATAATGCTCAGCGGCCCAGAGCAAGAGCCCGCCCCAGCCCGCGCCGACATCCAGGAATCGCTCTCCGGCAGATAAGCGCAACTTGCGACAGATCAGATCAAGTTTTGCCTCCTGCGCTTGCGCGAGCGTCATGGAGGGTGTCTGGTAATACGCGCAAGAGTAAACGCGTCGTGGATCGAGCCAAAGACCGTAAAAGTCATCCGAAAGGTCGTAGTGAAACTCGATCTGCTTGGCATCTTTCTCAATTGAATGACGCCAGACAGACATCACACGAGAAATCAAACCGGTCAGCCACCCCTGACGGGCGGCCTCGACGGGCGAGCCCGGCAAGATCGAAGCAGCAACTGCCATGATGTCCCGCATGGAGCCCTGCACATCGCAAATGCCCTCCACATAATCCTGACCGATCAATCCCACCTCGCCTGAGGCAAGATGCGCAAGCGCCTTTTTCTGTTTTGCGACAAGCGTGACCGAAGGATTAGGAGGCCCCAGTCGCATCCCATTAGGCAAAACCAACCCCAGATGCACAGGCAAAGATTCTAATTTTCTTTCAATAGATGCAATCAATGGATTCACGCAGTCGCCCCACGAGTCAAATCGATAGACCCCACTTTATATGATTTTTCTCCTACAGAAAATACTCAAAAGCATGTCAAACTCATTCAACACTAGTCTCTTGAACCTTAAGACGTGTCGCAGAGGGGTGTCTGTTAGACATGCTTGGCGTCAATATGTGACCACGCGTTACCTGTCAAGGGCTCGTGATAAAGTCAACGCCTACTCATTTAAAACAGATACCGTTTGGTAGGCGCTCTCATCAAAGTTGAATAACACAATGCGTTCTAGGCTAGAGGCGATGGGGTTACCAGGCTGGCTCATTTTGATGGGCGCCTTGACTGCGATCGGCCCCCTTTCAATCGACATGTATCTACCCGCCTTTCCGTCGATTGCCAGTAGTTTGGGAGCACACAGCAGCGAGGTTGAGCGCACTCTCGCCGCATATTTGCTGGGCATGGCGAGCGCTCAGCTTGTTTACGGCCCACTCGCAGACCGCTTCGGCCGAAAACCACCTCTTTATTGCGCCATGCTGCTCTACATCGTCGCTTCGGCAGGCTGCGCACTCGCGCCCACTGTTGAGTTTTTAACCATGAGTCGCGTTTTTCAGGCTATGGGCGGGGCCGCTGGAATGGTGATCTCTCGCGCCGTCGTCAGAGACCACTACAACACCCAAGAAGCCGCAAGAGCCTTGTCAATGCTCATGCTGGTCATGGGCATCGCACCCATTCTGGCACCTTTGCTCGGTTCTCTAATCCTGAACTTGGTGGGTTGGCGAGGCATTTTTGCCACGATCACGTTTTTTGGCATCGTGCTGCTCTGGACGCTATCCAACGTCATGGTCGAAAGCCTGCCACGCGAACGGCAGATCAAACTGAGCTGGGGCAATATCCTGCGCACGTATGCAGGCTTACTCGCACACCGCCGCTTCTTGGCCTTTGCACTCTCAGGTGGGTTTGCCTCAGCAACAATGTTTGCTTATATCGTGGGTTCTCCGAGGCTATTCATTGAATACTTTGGCGTCAGTCCACAAACTTATGGTCTTCTATTCGGTCTGAACGCCTCCAGCCTGATCTTGGGCTCACAGGTCAGCGCCCGCATTCTCAAACATCACGCACCCATGAAAATTCTGCCCTGGGCGCTCACGGGCATGATGGCAGCGGGTGTATCGGCGCTCATTCTTGCGCTGTCCGGAGCCGCAACTCTGGTGACAATGATGGGCTGCATGCTTGTTTTTATGTTTTGTCACGGCTTTGTTGGCCCTAACTCTGCAGCGCTGGCGCTTTCGGATCAGGGACACCAGCTTGGTTCGGCCTCGGCCATGATGGGCACCCTTTCCATCTCGTGCGGCGCCCTGGCGGGCCTGCTCGTCAGTCTGATGGCATCGCCCGGCCCCATTCCGCTGGCGCTGATGATGGCGGGATGCACCACACTGGCATGTTTGACAGGTGCGATTGCCCGTCGCGCCGCGTCGCCACTTAGGCCTCGGTTTGATTAAATGCTTGATTTTGTATTAGAATGTGCGACTTGATGTGAAAATCTGAACAAACAAATAGGTGTAGCCATGGCACGTGTATGCCAAGTGACTGGAAAAAAGCCCATGGTGGGCAATAATGTTTCTCACGCTAACAACAAAACCAAGCGTCGTTTTCTGCCTAACCTGCAGTCGCGTCGTTTCTGGGTTGAGAGCGAAAACCGCTGGGTGCGCCTGCGCGTGTCCACAAACGCCCTGCGTACGATTGACAAGAATGGCATTGATGTCGTCTTGGCAGATCTGCGCGCACGCGGCGAAGTCGCTTAAAGGAGCCTGACATGGCAAAAGGTGCACGCGAAAAGATTAAGCTCGAATCCAGCGCTGGAACGGGCCACTTTTACACAACGACTAAGAACAAGCGCAACATGCCCGAGAAAATGCTGATCAAGAAATTTGATCCAGTCGCTCGCAAGCACGTTGACTACAAAGAAACCAAGCTCAAGTAATGAACTAGGCTGGGTTTATTTTGACCCAGTTTTGGTTTCTCCTGTTCAGATTCTTGCAGTTCAAATTCTTGTAGTTCCTATTCCCGAAATGCATTTTCGTGAATTTTCAGTCAACAGCCTCGTTTAGCGAGGCTGTTTGTTTTTGAGGCGCTTCTTTATTCGACGCACTCATCGCCAAGACCACGGCCCCAAGACCTGACTACGACCTATAATGTCGGATTGATTGGGCGCACGCGCGCCCCCACCTTTTTTGGCTGTCGTGATGCAGGAACGTTATCTACCCACTGTTGTTGAAAATCTAGCCCATGCAAATTGGGATGCCCGTGATGCATATCGCGTCACAGAGGGTGCGCTCAACGCCTCAGGGCAACCCAAGCCCAAGTTTTACGCTTGCTCGATGCTGCCCTACCCCAGCGGCAAGCTCCACATGGGCCACGTGCGTAACTACACCATCA
>JAURZO010000080.1 GCA_030653405.1 Zwartia sp.
CAATTGAAAAATTTGAAAATTGATAAACAAATCAGCGCAGAATCACGCGCAGCCAATGACCTGTCTTCACAAATGGCCTGAAAAAATTAAGCAGTGCCACCGACAGTCAGACCTTCCATTTTGATGGTTGGCATGCCCACACCGACAGGTACGCTCTGCCCTTCTTTGCCGCACGTGCCCACGCCACTGTCGAGCTTCATGTTGTTGCCAATCATACTGACTCGATTCATTGACTCGGGACCGCTGCCAATCAGCGTTGCACCCTTAATCGGGTGCGTGATGCGACCATTCTCGATCATGTAGGCCTCAGAAGCAGAAAAGACGAATTTGCCACTCGTGATGTCAACCTGCCCGCCGCCAAAGTTGGCGGCATAGATCCCTTTTTTAACCGAGCGGATAATTTCCTCAGGCGCTTCGTTGCCTGACAACATGAACGTATTAGTCATGCGCGGCATGGGTAAATGCGCAAAGGACTCGCGGCGTCCATTACCTGTCACAGCTGTTTTCATCAGACGAGAATTCAGCGTGTCTTGTAAATATCCGCGCAAAATACCGTCTTCGATCAAGACATTGCGCTGAGTAGGGTTGCCCTCGTCATCTACGTTTAGAGAGCCGCGCCGTCCCTCGATCGTGCCATCATCGACCACCGTCACGCCTTTTGAAGCCACACGCTGCCCGATTCTTCCTGAGAATACGCTTGAGCCTTTGCGGTTGAAGTCTCCCTCTAGACCATGCCCGACCGCCTCATGCAGCAAAATTCCAGGCCAACCTGCCGCGAGCACAACGGTCATCTCTCCTGCAGGTGCAGGTTGGGCATCAAGATTGATCATCGCCTCATGCACCGCTTGATCGACATATTGTCTCAGCGTCTCATCTGAAAAATAATCTAACCCTGAGCGCCCACCCCCTCCTGCGTGCCCTGTTTCCCGGCGACCACTGCGCTCGACGACAACAGATAGAGAAAGCCGAACTAAAGGTCGGACATCCGCGGTCAAACGGCCGTCGCTACCAGCGATCATGACAACGTCATACTCCATACCAAGACTCGCCATCACTTGCTTGACATGCGGGTCTTTGGCACGCGCCATCTTTTCAACGCGCTCAAGCAAACCGACCTTTTCAGGCGCACTCATCGTAGAGAGTGGATCAACTGGCAGATACAAGTTCGGCCCACGGTCTTTGGGCGCGCTGTGCACTTTTGCCTTGCCAGCGCCTTGGCGCGCAATACTGCGAACAGCGTGCGCAGAAGACAACAAGGCCTCGGGGGACAACGTGTCCGAATAGGCAAAGGCTGTTTTCTCGCCAGCAACCGCGCGTACCCCCACACCCTGGCTGATTGAAAAACTACCCGTTTTAACGATGCCTTCTTCCAGGCTCCAGCCTTCGCTGCGCGTATATTGAAAATACAAATCCGCATAATCGACTTTATGCGTAAATATTTCGCCCAGCGCACGACTCAGATCGGACTCGCTCAGTCCCCAAGGATCCAACAGCAAAGATTTGGCGGTGGATAGTGATGCGATAGCAGGATCAATCAGTTTCATTTATCAGTCATTAGTTTGCGATGAGAAAGCGCTGGCAAGGATTGCCGCACTTCCTGAAGACGACTAGGCTCTATGGTACCGCTTACGATCCCCTCATGCTCGGGTAACACTTCTAAAACCTCACCCCAAGGATCAATCAATATCGAATGACCCCATGTCCGGCGACCGTTCTCATGCTGACCGCCCTGGGCAGGCGCCAAGATGTAACACTGGTTTTCAATGGCACGGGCACGAAGCAGTACCTCCCAGTGTGACTTGCCCGTTGTATAGGTGAAGGCAGAGGGCACCAAAATCAAGTCCACCTGACCGAGTGCCCGATATAGCTCTGGAAACCTCAAGTCATAACAAATAGATAATCCGAGTGTTATCTCAGGCGTTTCGAGTCGTGTGACGGCATGACCTGCCAGAATGCCCCGGGATTCGTCATAACTTTCCTGACCCCGGGCAAAACTGAATAAATGAATCTTGTCATAACGGACAAGTTGCTGACCATTCGGGTCATAAACGAGCTGCGAATTAAAAACGCGTGCAGGGTCGGGAGAAACCAAAGGAATACTGCCCGCGGATAAATAAATGTTGTGCTTTCTCGCGGCCTCAGAAAGAAACTGCTGGATGGGTCCACTCCCCTCGACCTCGGCCACCGCTAATTTATCGGTTTCTTTGCGTCCCATCAAACAAAAATATTCCGGTAAAACAATTAATCGAGCGCCTTGAGCGGCTGCCCGCTCAATCCACATATCTGCAGTTTTAAGATTTTGTTCAACGCTAGCTGCAGAGACCATCTGGATGCCTGCCACTTTGAATGGCGCCGGCAGTGTGTTTGTACCTTGCATTTGAATACTCACCTCAATTTGACAATATCCACCAATATGCACAATCGAATCAAAAGATATTTTTAGATAATTATTAGGTATTTATTAGGTACTTATATCCCAGCATTTACCCTAATGATTTTGCTCGAACTGAACATAGCAGTTCACAACGCTCAAATATTATGCTTAAAATACGCCCGCATCATTAATTCAGTAAAATAGACTTACATCTTTTAAATATAAGGCAAGATCATGACTAGAAACTACGCGACTCAACAAGCAAAAATCCAAAAGGAAATTGAGCGTCTGCACAAGCAAGCTCAATCCTTGCAAAGCAAACAGCGCAAGCCTGTCATTTCAAACATTTTGCGCTCGATGAAAGAATACGACATTACGCCTGAAGAAATCGTGGCAGCCTTTGGAAAGTCCGGCACAAAAGCGCGCAAAACCGGCCCAAAAGCCGCTAAAGCCGAAGGTACCAGGAAGCCAGTCGCGCCTAAGTATCGCCATCCTGATACTGCTGCCACCTGGACAGGTCGCGGCAAAGCGCCTCTTTGGATTGTTGAAGCTGAAAAAAATGGCCAACCACGCCAACAGTTTCTGATCTAAACAAGATCTGATTAATTAGTCACCGCATTAGTCACCGCAACAAAAAAGGCCGAGATTTATTCTCGGCCTTTTTACATAAAATCAATAACCAAAATAATTACGATTAAATATTATTTAATAATTGAATTGCCGTTTAAATGTAACAAAATACTAAAAAATGCTTCAAATATTTCAAATGGTTCTGAATATTTAAAACAATCGATACTGGGGCTCAGCTAACAACGCCCCAGCCAATCTCATCAAGACTTAATCAATCTTAGCGCCTGAGGCACGAACGGCTTTACCCCATTGCTCCAAATCATTATCAATCACCTTTTGAAATTCAGGCAACGACATAATCAATGTTGAAGCACCACGCGCGCGCAGCTGATCAACAACCTTTGGATCTGCCAGTACTTTATTAATTTCTGCATGAATTTTTTCACGCAACGCCAGCGGTGTTGAACTATTCACAAAGAATGCAAACCACGAGTCAAGAGCCAGTGCTGGATACCCTGCCTCTCCAAATGTCGGCAAATCCGGCAAGGCTTCGGAACGACGGGTCGCCGAGGCGGCTAATGGACGCACGGCACCGCTCTTAATTTGCCCCATTACAGAAGGCGCGCTGGCGTAGACGCCCTGAACCTGACCGCCAATGACGTCCGTCAATGCAGGTGCGACACCTTTGTAAGGCACATGGGTTGTTTTAATATCCGCCGCAAGACCGAGCATCTCATTGAGCAAATGATTAACCGACCCATTCCCAGAGGAAGCAATATTAATCTTGCCAGGATTCGCTTTTGCATAAGCGACATATTCAGCAATGTTATTGACTGGCAACGCAGGGTTGACCACCAAAACAAAGGGCAACGTCGCCAATGAGCCAATCGGCGCTAAGTCCTTGACCATGTCAAAAGACATTTTTTTGTACAGCGATGGATTAATGGCATGCGTACCGGAGTAGCTCATCAGCCAGGTTGTGCCATCGCCTGGAGACTTCGCGACCGCCTCGCTGCCAATATTGCCTCCTGCTCCCGGACGATTTTCAACCACAATCGATGTGTTCCAGCGCTGGCTCAATTCTGCCGCCATCATCCGTGAAATCGCATCCGAGGCGCCACCGGCTGCCTGCGGGACGATAATTTTTATAGGTTTACCGACCAGCTCAGCAGGAATGTCAGCGATTGCCGAGAAAGATAGGGCCGCCGAGATTAACCCGATCACTGGCATAGCAAAGTAACGGAAATTAAGTTTCATTATTATTCTCTCTGAAGTTTGTCTGATTAGTTTTTATTTGGGGGCATCGCCCTTGAGGGTGATGCGATGCAGCAAACGTTTATGACCGTGGTAATCATTAATCGGATTATGCAAAACACAGCGGTTGTCCCACAAGGCAATAGAGCCGACCTTCCAGGCAAAACGACAGGTGAACTCTGGGCGAACCTGATGATTAAATAAGTATTTCAGGAGCGGTTCACTCTCCTCCTCGGTCCAACCTACAAATCGAGTAGTGTGGCCGGGGTTCACATAAAGTGCGCGACGACCGGTCTCCGGATGCACTCTCACAACAGGGTGCTCTGCGCTCAACTCCTCGCGCTCTGAGGCTTTGGCGGAATCAGCCAAGCGGTCCTCGCGCGTCTTGGTTACAGCAGCCTTCGCCGAAGAATTTACCGCATACATCCCGCTTAAAGTCTCTTGCAAAGCAGGAGAAAGACTGTCAAAAGCAGCATAATTACTTGAAAACAGCGTATCCCCGCCATAAGGTGGAATCTCGCGCGCAATCAGCATGGTCGCCATCGGCGGCTCAGCCAAATAGGTCGTATCTGTGTGCCAGACACCACCGAAATTGTGTTTTTCATGAGGCAGCTTCAACACTGGGATAATGAGCGGAAAATCTGGCAACCCCTTGACAAAGGGGTATTCGACCACTTCACCGAAACGCATCGCAAAATCTTGAAATGTGGCGCAATCCAGAGGCTGGTCACGGAAAAATATGACGCCAAATTTGAGCCAAATCTCGCGGATTTGAGCAATTTGGCTGTCACTGACCTGATCTTGCAAATTAATACCGCGAATCTCCGCGCCAACGGAGCCAGATAGAGGGCGAACTTCTAATTGTGTATTCATGACAAGTTGTGATGAAGATAACATCAGTAAAACATACGGGTATCTATCATAGGACAGATTGAGGGCAATTTCTGCTTCAGACTACTACAATGCCCTTGATTCTTTATGGAACTGCGCATGCGTACAGAGACAGGCACCACTATTCGTCGCGAAGACTATCGTCCATTCGCCTTCATTATTCCTACTGTACAACTTGAGTTCGAACTTGAACCTGAGCTGACATGGGTCAAGGCACTTTTTTTAGTCGAACGACGTAACGATCTATCGCGCGAATCCGATCTGATCCTCCACGGTGAAGAGCTTGCCCTGATTTCCATTCACGTCAATGGGATTGAACTCGGTCATACGCAATACGCACTTACCGACACCACGCTGACCATCAAGGATCTGCCAGACCGGGCAGAAGTTTTAATTGTCAGCACTTGCCAGCCTGCGCACAATACAAGTTTGTCCGGATTGTATGTATCTGGCAAAAGTCTATTTACGCAGTGCGAGGCCCAAGGTTTTAGAAAAATAATCTGGTTTGCAGACCGCCCGGACATCATGTCGGTCTACCACGTCACGCTGCGCGCAGACCGTCACCAATATCCGTTACTCCTTTCAAACGGCAACTTGGTGCTCAAGCGTGAACTCGAAGAAAACCGACACGAAGCTCAATGGCATGACCCCTTTGCCAAACCTAGCTACCTATTTGCTTTGGTTGCTGGAGATTTCGCCTGCAGAGAACACTCAACCAAGACCGCGAGTGGCCGTGACGTACTTCTCCAGGTCTATAGCGATCCAGGCACGGAAAATCAAACGCAATGGGCAATGGAGTCTCTCGAACGCTCACTGCGATGGGACGAACAGCGCTTCGGACTAGAGCTCGACCTTGATCGTTTCATGATTGTCGCAGCGCGCGATTTCAATATGGGTGCGATGGAAAATAAAGGGTTAAATATTTTCAATGCCGCCTACGTCCTCGCCAATCCCAACACCGCGACAGACTCGAACTATCAGGCCATCGAAGCAGTCATTGGACATGAGTATTTCCATAACTGGACTGGCAACCGCGTGACGTGCAGAGACTGGTTTGAACTCAGCCTCAAAGAAGGTCTGACGGTTTTTCGCGATCAAGAATTTACGGCCGACATGATGGCCCAAGGCCTCGATGCAGAAGCGGCTGCAAGCGCCCGCGCGATCAAACGCATTGATGATGTCGTGACGTTACGCGCGGCTCAGTTCCCTGAAGACAGTGGACCGATGGCGCACCCCATCCGTCCCGAAAGCTATCAAGAAATTGGTAATTTCTACACGGCAACAGTGTATGAAAAAGGTGCCGAAGTCATTCGCATGATGCATACCTTACTCGGTGAGACCGCATTTCGCGCAGGGATGGATGAATATTTTCGTCGCCATGACGGACAAGCGGTGACTTGTGATGACTTTGTTGCGGCAATGAACTGGTCTTTACAAAATGATCACCCCGAGAAAAGTCTCGATCAATTTAAGCGGTGGTACAGCCAGGCAGGCACTCCACGCGTCAACGCTTCTTTGACATACGATGAGAAGTCGAAACGCTGCACGTTGACCTTATCACAGCAATGCGATCCCGTTGGCGTGGAAAAAAAGTCAACTATTCGAAAGCTTCCCTTCCACATTCCTGTCACGATTGGCATGCTTGATGATCAAGGACAGGCACTTTTACTCAGGAAGGAGTCCGACAAAGGACCTCCCGTCACGGAGCTATTACTCGAACTGACCCAAGAAACTCAGAGCTGGACATTTGAAGATCTCAGCGCAAAGCCCACTCCCTCGCTTTTGCGCAATTTTTCAGCTCCCGTTAATCTGGTCTACCCCTATACCGACCAAGAACTTGCCCTGCTATCCGCCCACGACAGCAACGCCTTTGCCCGTTGGGAAGCGGGTCAAGAACTGGCTACACGTCAAATATTAAAAATGGCACAAACGTGGCGGGCAAAGGGTCAAATGTGCGCACCCGAACCCGTCATGCTTCAAGCCTGGGGCGCCATGCTGCAAGATCACACGATCGACGCAGGTTACAAAGCGCGTGCACTAAGTTTGCCTGTTGAAAAAACTGTCCTCGAGCGGATGTCGCCAATGGATCCTATTGCGGTGTCTACAGCGCGTGCAGCTCTGCGTCGCCTGCTGGGCGAACGCTACGTCGCCACGCTAATGATGCTTTATCAAGATCAGGCAACGCCCGGCCCCTATTCTCCGGCACCCGGACCCGCCGGTAAACGTGCGCTTAAAAATCTTGCGCTCTCTTACTTAATCGCCGCCAAAGTGCATGAGGCGATTGAACTCGCCTTCCAACAATTCAGACATGCCACCAATATGACTGACAGGATGGCCGCCTTTCATACACTCACACACGAAGCTCAGGGCGTACAAACAAGCGATGCCGTGACCAAGTTTTATGAAGACTGGCAGCACGATCCCCTTGTCATCGACAAATGGTTTGCCGTCCAGGCTAGCTCTCCTTTAACAAGTGCCGAAGCCGTGCGAGGGCTCATGGCCCATCCAGCATTCACCTTGCGCAATCCCAATCGCGCGCGCTCGGTCATTTTTCAGTTTTGTTCAGCCAACCCGCTTGGCTTACATGCGCCAGATGGCAGTGGCTACACCTTCTGGGCCGATCAAGTACTCGCCCTCGACCACATCAATCCGGAAATCGCGGCTCGCCTGGCGCGCGCCTTTGATCACTGGTCACGTTTTATTCCAACCGTGCGTGACCAAATGCGTACACAGCTCCAACGCGTCTCTGACCACCCAGATCTTTCGCGCAATACTCAGGAGATCGTCTCCAAGGCGCTTGCGCTTTAAATCACTTCAAGAGTCCTTTCGGCGCACTTCTTCATTCACCATACTTTCAATCACTGACTTTCGAACAAAAATATGAAACGTAAAACTCTCACTCAATACCTTGTTGAGCAACAGCGCGCCGAGCATGCCCTCAGCGCAGAAGTCCGGTTACTCATAGAAATTGTCTCAAGAGCCTGCAAGACCATTAGCCACGCCGTCAGTAAAGGCGCGCTCGGCGGGGTACTAGGTAGTCTTGAAAGCGAGAACGTTCAAGGCGAAGTTCAAAAGAAGCTAGATGTCATTTCGAACGAAGTTCTGCTTGAGGCCAATGAATGGGGTGGTCATCTAGCGGCCATGGCCTCAGAAGAAATGGAAACGATTCACTTGATCCCGAATCGATATCCCAAGGGTGAGTTTCTGCTGTTGTTCGATCCTCTCGATGGCTCCTCAAATATTGATGTCAACGTGTCAATCGGTACGATTTTCTCAGTTCTTCGTGCCCCGGCAAGCGCCTCTGGCCGCGAGATCAATGAACAAGACTTTCTTCAACCTGGCACCAGTCAAGTCGTTGCCGGCTATGCGATCTATGGTCCTCAGACCATGCTGGTCCTGACCATCGGCCAAGGCGTTGTGGGTTTCACGCTGGATCGCGAGATGGGCTCTTGGATCCTCACCCACGAGAAAATGTCGATTCCTGAGGATACTAAGGAATTTTCGATCAACATGTCCAATATGCGCCATTGGGCTCCCCCGATGCGTCAATACATCGACGAGTGTCTTGCCGGGAAAACAGGCGTACGCGACAAAGATTTCAACATGCGCTGGATTGCGGCCATGGTCGCTGATGTGCATCGCTTGATCACCCGTGGCGGCATATTCATGTATCCGTGGGATGCTCGCGAGCCGAACAAGCCCGGCAAACTGCGCCTGATGTATGAAGCTAATCCAATGAGTATGCTGGTCGAACAAGCCGGTGGCGCATCGACCGATGGGTATCAGCGTATTTTGGAGATTCAACCAACGAGCCTGCATCAGCGCGTAGGCGTTGTATTGGGTTCAAAAAATGAAGTCGAGCGCGTGACCCGCTATCACCACGAAGCAAAAAGTTAACGCTCAGCAATGTAAATTGGCGAACAACATCTGACTCTAAGACCTTGCCAGAACGTTAAAAACCCGCTAATTCAACGATTTGATTCAGCGGGTTTTTAACGAACTGATACTTGGTGCTCAGTTTGAGCGGAATACGCACTCAGTGCTCAAAGCTGGCTGCTCAAGGCACGCTGCTTGATGCTCAGCGTATCTATCGCAGTCTCTGCTGTGACCTCTCAGCATCCAGCATCTAATTCATTTAATTCAGTGTAAAAATCGTGGCGCCAGTTGTCTTGCGCGCAGCTAATGCGGCTTGTGCTTCACCAGCCTGCTCAAGCGGGTAGCGCTGATCGATACGAATCTTGATTTTCTTGGCCAAAACCATCTCGAACAACTCATCTGCCGCAGCTTGCATTTTTTCTGGTGTGTTCACATGAACAGCCAAGGTAGGACGCGTCACGTAGAGTGAACCTTTGGCAGCTAAGATGCCTAGATTGACGCCTTCAACCGCTCCGGATGCATTACCGTAACTGACCATCAAACCACGGGGCTGTAAACAATCCAATGAGGTCATCCAAGTATCTTTACCCACACCGTCATAGACCACTGGCACTTTTTTACCGCCTGTGAGCTCGAGCACGCGCTCAACTACATTTTCTTTTGAATAATCAATGACTTCCCATGCACCATGCGCCTTGGCCAATGCGGCTTTTTCAGGACTCGATGCCGTACCAATGACTTTGACACCCAAGGCTGCAGCCCATTGGCAGGCGATCAAACCCACTCCGCCAGCTGCTGCGTGAAACAAAATAGTCTCGCCTTCTTTGATGCGATAGGTCTGGCGCAACAAGTACTGTACGGTCAGTCCCTTTAGCATCATGGCTGCGGCTTCTTCAAAGCTAATACCATCAGGCAGCTTCACGACTTGGGCGGCCGGAACATTACGGGCCTGTGCATAACCCCCAATCGGACTTTGTCCATAGGCCACACGATCACCCACCTTAAAGCGTGTCACCGCTTTACCGACGGCCGTCACCTCTCCAGCACCCTCAAAGCCTAATCCGTGTGGCAAAGGATTCTTATAGAGGCCGTCACGAAAATAGATATCAATGAAATTCAGACCAGCAGCATGCTGGCGGATCGTCACTTCGTTATCGCCAGGCGCGGGGACCTCGATTTGGACAAGCTGAAGGACTTCTGGTCCGCCGTTTTTTTCAATGCGAATGGCTTTAACAAGGTTGCTCATGTGAACTCCTGACTAGGCTTAAGGGATGCTAAAAAAAATAAATATGGCAATGTCGAGAAGGTCTGAGTTTATATCGCTCCCAAGGTAAAATGCGCTTTTACCTCGATAAATTGCAGGAAACTATGGCCGGACACAGCAAATGGGCCAATATCCAGCACCGTAAAGGTCGCCAGGATGCCAAACGCGGAAAACTTTGGACCAAAATCATTCGCGAGATCACTGTTGCCGCCCGAGCGGGCGGAGCGGATCCGGATGCCAATCCCAGATTGCGGATGGCATGGGATAAGGGAACCGCCGCCAACATGCCCAAAGACAATATTCAACGCGCCATCACACGTGGTGCGGGCGGTGCCGATGGCGCCAACTATGACGAGATCCGTTATGAGGGTTACGGAATTGGCGGTGCAGCGGTCGTCGTCGACTGCATGACCGACAACCGCACCCGCACAGTGGCAGACGTTCGCCACGCATTCTCTAAAAATGGCGGCAATCTAGGCCAAGAAGGTTCAGTCGCCTTTATGTTTACGCACTGCGGCCAGTTCATCTTCGCTCCTGGCACATCCGAAGACACCGTCATGGAAGTCGCACTTGAGGCGGGCGCAGACGATGTCCTGACCGACGAAGAAGGCGTGATCGAGGTCATTTGCCCAACAACATCTTTTGCTGCAGTCCGCGATGCGCTTCAAGCCAAAGGCCTGGTGCCCGAGATGGCGGATATCGTCATGAAACCCAACAACGAGGTCGAACTCTCCGGCGATGACGCAATCAAAATGCAAAAGCTACTTGATGCTCTTGAGTCGCTCGATGACGTTCAAGAGGTCTACACCAACGCAGTGATGGACGAGCAGGACTAAAAACAATGAAATTACTTGTAATTGGGTCCGGTGGCCGCGAACACGCACTGGCCTGGCGCCTTCTTCAATCAAGCCGCGTTGAACACGTTTACGTCGCGCCCGGTAACGGCGGCACCGCCCTAATGGCAGGCGCTTCGAATATTGAACTGACAGACCCAGAAGCGCTCGCAGCGTTTGCGCGCGAGCACGATGTCGCACTGACCGTTGTCGGACCAGAGGCCCCTCTTGCGAAAGGCATTGTCGATACATTTCGCGCGCAAGACCTAAAGATATTTGGACCGACGCGTGCAGCGGCTCAGCTTGAAAGCTCCAAAGACTTTGCCAAGGCCTTTATGGTCCGACACAATATCCCGACCGCAGAGTATCAAACATTTACCGATCCGCAAGCGGCGCATCAATACATTGACGCGCAAGGTGCGCCCATTGTGATCAAAGCGGATGGACTCGCGGCAGGAAAAGGCGTTGTTGTTGCGATGACGCTTCAAGAAGCCCATGAGGCGGTCGATGCCATGCTAGGCGATGGCTCATTGGGTGCCGCTGGCGCACGTGTCGTAATCGAAGAGTGTCTGCTTGGCGAAGAAGCCAGCTTCATCGTGTTGTGTGATGGGAAAAATATATTCCCTCTTGCCACAAGTCAAGATCACAAGCGCCTCAAAGATGGCGATCAGGGTCCAAACACGGGTGGCATGGGTGCGTACTCCCCGGCACCCGTTGTCACGCCCATTATTTTTCAACGCGCCATGAAAGAAGTCATCGAGCCGACCATCAAAGGCATGGCTGCTGATGGCATTCCATTCACTGGCTTTTTATATGCAGGACTCATGATTGGCGAGGGAGATGATGTCAACTGCCCAATCAAAGTCCTCGAATTCAACTGCAGAATGGGTGACCCCGAAACACAACCCATCATGCTGCGAATTCGCAGTGATCTCCTATCTGTGTTTGAGCACGGTGTGAACGGGACGCTTGATCAGGCAGAGATTGACTGGGATCCTCGCACCGCACTGGGTGTCGTAATGGCTAGCTTCAACTATCCAGGAACACCTCGATTGGGTGATCCGATCACTGGCATCCCCACCGATGAATTAGATTGTGTCGTGTTTCATGCTGGAACAACGCTTAAAGACGGCATACCTCATACTAGTGGCGGACGGGTATTGTGTGTGACAGCACTGGAAGGCACCGTTCGTGCGACACAAAAACGTGCTTACGAGACAATCAGTCATATTCATTTTGATGGCGCGCAATACCGCACCGACATCGGCTGGCGAGCGCTGGAGTCCTGAGCCATGACTGCGACCAAAGATCCCACCAAGCATTCTGTTGTCGATCTACCTGGCGTGCGCGCCTACCTACTGGGTCTTCAGCAAAGCATCGTTTCAGCACTTGAAAATGCGGGTGGTGAATCATTTCAAAGAGATGAATGGACTCGCGCCGAAGGTGGCGGAGGCATTTCAAGATTGATCGAAGGCGGACAATTATTTGAACGTGCGGGTGTTCTGTTTAGCCATGTCAAAGGCATGACTTTACCGCCCTCGGCGACCCTTCACCGCCCCGAAGTTGCTGGTCGACCGTGGGAAGCCATGGGCGTCTCGATGGTGCTGCATCCACGCAATCCCTATATTCCTACCACGCACATGAATGTGCGAATGTTTGTCGCACAAGCCCAACCTGGCAAAGATCAACAGGATATCTTCTGGTTCGGAGGCGGGATGGATCTCACCCCTTACTATCCCTTCGAAGAGGATGCGAAACATTTTCACCAAGTCAATCACGATGCACTCGCGCCTCACAGCGCGACCGCTTACGCAGAGTACAAAAAATGGTGTGATGAATACTTTTTTTTGAAGCATCGTAACGAAACACGTGGCGTAGGTGGTATTTTCTTTGATGACCTGAATGCCGAGGGCTTTGACGCGTCTTTTGACTTGGTTCGCTCAGTAGGTGACGCATTTATTCCCGCTTACATGCCGATTGTAGAAAGGCGGCGTGAGCTGTCTTACGGAGAGCGTGAACGAGATTTTCAGGCCTATCGCCGTGGTCGTTACGTAGAATTCAATCTTGTCTTTGACCGCGGCACACTCTTTGGATTGCAGTCTGGTGGGCGCACAGAGTCAATTTTGCTCTCCATGCCTCCTATGGCTGCGTGGCGCTACAACTGGCAACCAGAAGCGGGATCGCCCGAAGCCAAACTTTCGGACTTTCTTAAGCCGAGGCAGTGGGTCTGATGCGCATCGGGCTCCTAGGCGGGAGTTTTGATCCAGTGCATATCGCGCACCTTGCACTGGCACAAGCAGCCTTGGATTTTCTGACTTTGGATGAAGTGCAGCTTATTCCTGCAGGTCAACCTTGGCAAAAGCCGCCACTTGGTGCAACGCCATCGCATCGTCTGAAAATGTTGGAGCTTGCGACCCAAGACAGCGATAGAATCACTGTCAACCCTATTGAAATCCAGCGAACTGGCCCTACTTATACAATTGAAACACTCAAAGCACTTGAGTCAGGCCACGATTATTTCTGGATCCTTGGTGCGGATCAGCTCAAAAATTTTTGTACGTGGCAACGGTGGTCAGAAATCGCTGATCGTGTTCAACTGGTAGTAGCCCAAAGACCTGGTTCGACGCTGTCCACCCCAGACGAGCTTTCAGACTGGCTCAACGCTCATCAACGCAAACTTGTCTTTCTCCCTTTCGAACCGCTGGACATTTCAGCCAGTGCAATCCGTCAGCGGCTTGCACAACAACAATCAGCACGAGACCTCCTGCCAGAGATTGTCGAGCAATACATTCACGAGCACGGACTCTATCGTCCGAGTTCACCAAAACAGGAATACTGATGGACATCACTAAATTACAACGCGCCGT
>JAURZO010000085.1 GCA_030653405.1 Zwartia sp.
GATCGGCAATAAAATCGACATGGCTCCAACGGGACCCAGTCCAGGTAGCACGCCAATCAGGGTGCCGATCAGCACGCCCAGAAAACAAAAGAACAGGTTATGAGGTTGAAAGGCGACCGATAGCCCGACGAGTAGGTTGTCTGCGATATCCATTTGATCCGATCTCCCTTTAGAAGCCGAAAATGCCCGCGGGGAGCGAGATATTCATGACTGTTTTAAAAAGCAAATAAGTCGCGACCGTTGCGATGGTCGGAACAAGCAGACACATTGACCATTCGAGCCCTTCAAGCCAACGCATGATGATGACGAGAAGTAAAAAGCTGCAAACAAAAAAACCGATAGTTTCGAAGGAGAAAATAAAGAGCAGGATCAGACCAGTAATGGCAACGGCGCGATGCCACATGACGCCTTTCCACAGATCGCTGATCCGCGCTTGCGCCTTCGGATCCCCCCGGTAGGACTGGATGATCACTATCACGGCCATGAGGCTGACAAAACTTCCTGCAACGAAAGTCAGAAAGCCGGACCCTGGCTCTTGCATGGTGCCCAAGCCGAGTCCCAAGCCGCCGTAGGCAGCCGTACAACCAAAGAGCAGCCAGAACAGGCCGCCTATACGCTCGACATTCATTGATCATGTCTCCGGTGAGATAAGAGCATTTCCACTAAGTGGACTGAATTTTGGTCAAGCGGCTTCATCCTGCGTCTGAATAGAAGCAGTTCATTCAATCGCGCGGTCAGTAAGAAGGTCGCCCCTGAGTGGCATTGCATGCGTTGTCTCCCGTCATTCTGTGTCACAGCGCCAAGGTCCAGGCACTGATGCACTTTATTCTGAGGGCATCCTAGGGCGTGGCACTTGTGTTGTCAACAGCGCTTTGCAGGCGACCGAAGACTGCGTTGACATGGGCTTCGAGCTGGTATTACTCTGAATGCAAAGTGACAGAGTGCATGTCGAGGCACCAAACACTAATACCGAACGTAGTTAAAACTCAGGAGTAGACATGTCAGACTTACCAAAGCGCGTACGTATTCTCGAAGAAGGCCCACGTGAGGGCATGCAGATCGAGAAAGGCCCGATCCCAACCTCACGCAAAATCGAGCTGATTGATAGCTTGTCCGAAACTGGACTCGAGCAGATTCAAGTCACGTCTTTCGTGAGCCCGAAAGCAGTGCCACAGATGGCTGACGCGCCAGAGATCGTTGCGGGATTTAAACGCAAACCCGGTGTGCGCTACACCGCACTTTGGCTAAACGATAAGGGTCTCGAGCGGGCCATCGCAACGGAAAAACTGGATATACGGGGATCGCTTTCTCTGACGGCTTCCGAGAAGTTTTTGCTGCGTAATCAGAAACGTACCCTTGAACAAAACGTCGAAGCGGTACGCTCAATGATCGGGATGTTCAAGCACTACAACGTGCCAATCAATCGCGCGAGCATCATGGCGGTGTTTGGTTGTAATTTTGAAGGTGACATTCCAGTATCTCGTATATTGGAAATGATTCAGACGTTTTACGATTTGTCCGCAGAGCATGACTTCAAGCTTGAGGTGCTGTCTCTTGCCGACACGATGGCGTGGGCGACCCCAGGCTCGATTCGCAAAGTCGTGGGTGCGGTACGTAACAAGTATCCAGATCTGCAGCTATCCTTGCACCTGCACGATACCCGCGGCATGGGGATTGCCAACGCGTACGCCGGAATGGAGATGGGTGTTGCCATTTTTGATGCAGCCGTTGCGGGTCTGGGAGGGTGTCCTTTCGCTTCGCATTCCGGTGCTTCGGGCAACGTGTGTACCGAGGATCTGGTTTTTATGTGCCAGGAGATGGGGATCGAGACAGGGATCGATCTGGAAAAACTGATTGAGTCAGCCTTGTTGGCTGAGCAGGTCGTGGGTCACCCATTGCCGGGTTCGGTGATGAAGGGCGGTTCGCTCGATCGTTTGCGTCAAAAGGTCAAAGAATCAATGGCGGCAAGCACTTGAAAAGGAATCAGCCATGACAAACATCACACGTGATCTCGGCGCGTTTGCGGCGAGCCTTAAATATGAGCAGATTCCTGAAAATGCTCTGAATGTTATTCACACTGGTTTTGCAGACTGTGTCGGCGTCATGCTCGCCGGTCGTGACGAGCCGCCAACGCGCATTTTGACTGAAGTATTAGCCCCACCTGCAGGGCCCTCGACATTAGTGTTTGGATCACGCACCGCGAGTGCGACCGACGCGGCATGGATTAACGGTGTGGCTGCACACGCGCTGGACTTCGATGATGTCGCACTCAAAGGCCATCCCAGTACGGTGTTGGTTCCTGCGATTTTGGCCGAAGCGCAAGCGGTGGGCGCCACCGGTCGAGAGATGATGGTGGCCTATGCGGTCGGTTATGAAGTGTGGGCCGAACTTGCACGACGAGATCCTGATCACTATCACACCAAAGGTTGGCATCCGACAGGTATTCTCGGCGCGATTGGTGCAGCGGCTGCATGTGCTTCACTCAACAAGCTTAATGCCGAGCAGTGCGCGATGGCGATCTCTCTGGGTGCTTCTCAGAGTGCTGGAATCATGGCGAACTTCGGCACGATGACCAAGCCTTTTCATGCGGGACGTTCCGCCCAATCAGGTGTGTTGGCGGCACGGTTGGCTAAAGCTGGATTTACATCTTCGCTGGATGCGCTTGAACATCCACAAGGCTTTTTATCTGCTGTTTCGCCTGGAGCGCGTTTTGATGTGACCTCGCCGTGCGAGGCAGGTAAGGTCTGGAAGCTTCCGCTCAGCAAGTTGTCAGTCAAAAAGTACCCTCTGTGTTTCTGCACGCATCGCGCGCTTGATGGCATGCTGGATCTCGTGGCACAGCAGTCGCTTAAGCCGGACGAGATTGAGAGCATCAACGCTCGTACGAGTTTGCGAAATACCAAAGTGCTTCGTAACCACAATCCGCAAACAGGCCTCGAGGCCAAGTTCAGTATGGAGTTTGCAATGGCTTCGTGCGTGGTAGCTGAGCGGGCCGGTTTGAATGAACTCGTTGATGAGTTTGTTCAGCGTCAGGATATTCAGAGCTTGATGAAGAAGGTCACAGTTGAGGCGGATGAAACAGAGCATCCAGACTTGCCCGGCTACTCGCCCTTTGATCAGGTGACGATCAAACTGAAAAACGGACAAGTGATTAAGAGTCGCGAAGTCGTCGCGGTCCGTGGCGGCCCTGATTTGCCGTTGAGCCGTGAGCATCTTTGGAGTAAGTTTGAGGACTGTGCCACGGTTGGTCAGGTCGATTTCTCGGCGCGTAGCCTGTTTGATGCGTTGATGTCTTTGGAGACCGTGGCAAAGGTTTCTGATTTGCCTGGATTGAGCTCTGGCAAGAAATAGCTTTAGTTCAATATCGCTAGGACTGTCATCTTAAAAAGAGGGGGGGTGAAGATTGAATTTCGATCTTCACCCCCCTTTAGTTTTTAATGGCCGTGCTTAGTCTTAGCCGACGTACTTTCTAATCATCTCAAGCGTGCGTGTGCGCGCAAGTTTTGCCGACTCGGCATTGTAGGAGCCACGGTGATCGCAATTAAATCCGTGATCCGCCGGATAGAAAAACGCTTGTTCATTCGGATAGGCGGCAACGACCGCTTTGGCCTTTTCCATAGGAATGGACTGATCTGTTTCACCGAAGTGAAACATGACCGGGCATTTTGGTTTTTCTTCCAGAAAGTTAGGAATGCCGCCGCCGTAATAGGGTGCGGAGCAGCTAAAGCCTGGTACGCGACTGGCAGCCAGCCACGCCACAACACCACCCCAGCAGTAGCCCACAATGGCGGCTTTGCCGGCAGACTTGCCATACTCGAGTACGGCAGTTACATCCAGCATCGCATTGTCGAAACTCATTTTTTTCATGATTTCGACACCCGCCATAATCTCGGGCTGTGAATAGCCTGTATCGTATTTGCGCTGCACACGATCGAACAGTGCGGGGGCAACGGTCAAGTAGCCGTCGGCGGCGTAGCCATCGGCAACCGACTGGATGTGCTTATTGATGCCGAAGATTTCGGGAGCGATGACGACAAGGCCGCGGGGTTTGCCAGCAGGTTCGGCGACATACGCGTCGAACTCGTGACCATCGGATGCTTTGAGCTGAATAGTCTTACCCATTGTTGATCTCCTTTGTTGAACTGATACTGAAATTATATGCAATTAACTGCTAGTCTTTGAAGATTGTTTGACTGGCTATCTGAGCTTGGAGGCTCACTGATGAACGAACGACTGATCCGTCTGCTCGCACCAACAGGGAAATTGAGAGTGGGGCTCTATCCTGGTAGCCCCGGCTCCTTGATGATATCCGATCAGCCCGAAAATTGGAGAGGGATGGGGTTTGAGCTCGGACGCGCTTTTGCAAACTATTTAAACGTTCCTTTTGATCCAGTGATCTTTGCCACAAACGGTGACATTCTCGCTCAGGCAAAACTCGATCAAATCGACTTTGTCTTTGTGAATGCGACGTCCGTCCGTGCGGAATTTCTCGCGTTCGCTGAGCCATTGCTGTTCACGGATCAAACCTACCTGGTTGGTCCGCGCTGTCATGTACAACACATGGCGCAGATCGATGCGCCTGGAATTAGAGTGGGCGTTTCTGCAGGGAGTACCTCTGAGGCGACCTTGCCCAAGATGTTGCGTCACGCTGTTGTTGTCTCAACACAAAGCCTCGAGGAGGTCGTGCAGTTGTTGTTGACCAATGGGCTCGATGCCTTTGCGACGAACAAAACAATTTTGTCTGAACTCTCCGATAGCATTCCAGACGCACGCATACTCGACGGCGCTTGGGGTCGAGAAAACATTGCGATTGGTATCCCGAAAAGTCGAGTAGAGGCCTTGCCGATCTTGGCGCAATTTTGTCTCGAGATCAGGGCAAGCGGACTGCTCGCTCAGGCGGCGCAGCGTGCGGGGATGCGCGGTGCGCAGCTGTGAGCGGTACGTGCGAGTGGGTCCAATAATTAGAACGTCTTGGTCAGCGAGATCAGGAATCCACCCTTACCCAGATTTTGTAGTTGAGGATTCACATACGAGCCATCTTTCGCATTCGTACCGATATAGGCCATTGATCCCGAGAGACCGCTACCAAAGTCTTTCGTGACGCCGAGCTTCCAGTCTGTATAGGAGTAGAGGCTACTGTTGGAGATACTTGTATTAGCCACTTTGCCAGCAACAAATTGATAGCCTACGTGTGCATTGAGTGAAAGGCCCCAGAAGCCCGTATCGTAATTGGCGGTCAGATCGGTGTAGTTGGATCCAGAGCTATTAGCCGTACCAAACAATGTTGTGGCGGCCCAGGAAAATTTTAGATAACCCGTCAACGCGTCAAAGGTGAAGTTCTGTGCGGCATACAGTTCCGTGGTGTTCGGATTGGCGGAGAATGCCGAGAGGTTCGTCGTGGGATAGTAGTACTGCAACACACCAACATCAGCGATAAAACCTTTAGACCATTCGTATTTGAAGCCGCCATAAAAATCCATTTCAATTGGAGCGCTGGCGTTGTTGCCCGCAGTCGAGGCCGCATCGGAAATCCAGCTGATCGAAGAGTTCCAGTTGCCGATATAAAAACCACTGGAGTGCGCATAATCAAAGCCGCCCTGGATCGCAGGTCTGAAGTTGGATTGTGAAATGCCACGATAGCGATAATCATTAGTCAGCGTGATATTCGCAGTCAATGGTCCTGGTGTGACGACGGCAGCGGCTGGCTCTGCCGCTGCTGGGCTTGTTTGCGCCAAAGCTTGACTGATACTTGCCATCGATAACAGTGCTGCGGTAAAGCCTAATGCAGATATTTTTTTCAAGTGACTCATAGTGCCCCCGTTGAATTGAAAGTCATGTCGACACACATGCCAAGCAATTTGTGTGCCAGCGGGAATCAGAGGGGCACTGTCCAGGGTCACGCTAGGCAGAACGGGCGGGCTACAGTCATTTTTGAGCACTCATGCGCCAATCTCGGGAATCAGAGTGCTTCAATGCAGTGCGCCGCTTGATCGAGTCGCCGCGTGCTTGTTATGACTGAGTCGTTGATTTTGGCTGGTTTATAGCGCGCAATACCAGTGAGTGATTGTCATTCAGAATACGAGTATCAAGCTTGATTAAAAAGAATTGCAATCAAATGGATTCGAAAAAATTTCGGACGATTTGATCGTATTGTGCAGTCACGGTTCTTGAGGCGGCATGGCCACCTGTCTCAAGCGTCGTGAGCTTTGCGCCGGGTATCAATGCGGCATACTCCTCTGAAAAATAAAGAGGCGTGAGGATGTCATCACGGGCGCAAAGCACAAGCGTGGGCACCTTGAGCTGAGCTAGAAGGGGGCGAGGATCAAAATTTAAAATTGCGTCGAGCCGACTAGATTGCGCCTCGGCGTTTCCCATCGACTGAACAGCGCGCGCCTCATCTGCGAGCAAGCGATCGTAGTGTTGATTGATATACCAGTGGGGGTAAAGTAGCAAAGTGGTATAGCTTGCATAGGCATCGGGTCGACCCATCTCTAACAAGATTTTGCGCAACCCAAGTAACTTGTGGCGATATGCATCACCATGTGTCGTGCTTGCGTTGATCACGAGTCCGGCAATACGATCAGGATACTTGAGCGCAAGCGCCACGCCGATTGCACCACCGGTAGAGTGGCCTAAATAAAGGGTGCGCTCAACACCTGCAGCATCCATGACTGCCACAGCGTCATCGGCCATCTGTTCGATAGACTGCACCGCAATCTGGCTGGAGCGTCCGGTCCCTCGCTGATCGTGCACAATTACACGATAGTCTTTGCTGAACGTCTCCATCTGCGGCGTCCAGTAGGTCGCCACCCCGCCGAGTCCCGCCACCATCAAGAGCGGCGGACCCTCGCCAACGGACTCCCAATAGATCTTTGCGCCGTCGCATTCAACATGTGCCATAGTTGGTTTCAGCGTCCTAGGTGGGCAACAGAAGTAATCTCGACCAAAAACTCTGGTTTGACCAGATCTGCGCGGATGCAATAGCGTGCAGGGGGATTGTTTGGGAAGTACTCTGCGTAGACTTTATTCATCGCCGCATAGTCCGCCAGATCTTTAAGAATAATGGCGTTATAGGCGATATCACTCATTGAGCCGCCTGCAGCTTCGACAACTGCCTTGACGCTGTCCAGAACATGTCGTGTCTGGACCGTGATGTCACCGATACCAACGGACTTGCCATCTTTGTCGATCGCCAACATACCGGAGACATAGACTTGATTACCAGCGCGTACGCCAGGGGAGTAGGGCGCAAGTGGAGGTGCGGAGCCGATCGGAATAATGGGAGTGTGTGCCATTTAAAATCTCCTTAAGCAGGTGAAATCGGGTTGCGACTACGTTTTAACAGGATGAATGCGGCAACGACTAAAAGCGCGATGCCAAGCCCTGTCCTAAACACGCCACCCATCAAAATAATCGGCACGGCCATGCATGCCATAAAGGCGCCGGCGTAATAGGTTGCCCAGCGTTTTTTTGCGTTTCTTGCTGTCTGGTAGAGAGGGAAGAATATTGAGAAGACGGCCATCACGCAGAAGAACAGTGCCCAAGGACGGGTGAAAAATAGTGTGAGATCGTCGCTGGTTGCGATCGCGCGTGACAGGTTGATTTCAGCCATTGGTCCCAAGACCACGCCCAAGACCATGGGCGTCAGAGGGAATCCATTGCGGGTCATGACAAAACCCAGCACACCAAAGATCAACAAGGTCCAAATGTCAGAAATCGAATTACTCAGCGTGAAGACGCCGATCGCGCAATACAGCAGGATCACCACGCCAAGGATATAAAGTGGTACGCGCGTCACCAGCAAGAACATTCGCAGGCTGCCTGAGGTGAGGGCGAGCGTCATAAAATTCGCCAGAAAATAAGCGATCATGATGGCATATGCAAGTGTGGGCTGACTGCTGATAAAAGTTGGACTCGGCGCGATATTGTGGATCGTTAACGCGCCAAGCATCACGGCAGTGACCGCATCACCCGGGATGCCAAGTGCCATCATCGTGATGAGCGCGCCACCTGCTGTGGCATTGTTGGACGCTTCCGACGCGATGACACCCTCAGGCGCGCCCGTACCAAATTTTTCCGGATGTTTAGATGCTTTCTTTTCTTGGTCGTATGCGAGGATATTCGAGATCGAGCTGCCCGCAGCAGGCAGCAGGCCAATGAAAAGACCGATTGATGAGGAGCGAATGACTGTTCCCCAATGCTTGAAGCAAAGCTTGATCGACTCAAGGTGCTCCATGCGAATCACTTTCTGAGCCTTTGAGGTCATGGGTTTTTTGGCCGCCTCAGAATCACTCATGTCGGTTAGCAACTGGCTAAAGGCAAACAGACCAATCAGCACTGGTAGAAAGTCGAATCCGGAGCCGAGATTTTCGATTCCAAAAGTGAGTCGTGACGCACCGTTGATGGCATCCTCGCCAACGGCTGCAATGACTAGGCCAAAGACGCCCGAAATCAGACCCTTGATCAAGTCGCCCTCGGAGAGACTCGCTGCAATCGTTAAAGCGAAGCAGACCAGCATGAAGTAGTCCCAAGGGCCAAACTCCAACCCGATCGCGGCAAGCGTCGGAGCGAGGACAACCAGGACGATTGCGGAGAGAAGTCCGCCGAAAAAAGATGCCCAGAGCCCGAGACCTAGCGCCAAGCCCGGCCGACCATTACGCGCCATCGGGAACGCATCAAACGTTGTTGATATGGCAGAGGGCGTGCCCGGGATCCCCATAATTGCCGAAGAGAACATGCCGCCAGTGAGTCCGCCGACATAGACGCCCAGCATCGTGGATAGTCCCTCGATGGGGCTCATCCCAAAGGTGAACGGCAGCGTCAGGACCACCGCCATCGTGATCGTGAACCCGGGAATGGAGCCCGCCACGAGGCCGCAGACGACACCGATTGCCATCAGCATGAGCGTATAGAGCGTCAGGGCATTGCCAAAGGCAGTAATGATATTTTCAAACATGATGGATCGACCTATTTGCTCAGAACAAGGATCCGGCTGGCATCACCACGCCAAGACCGAAACGGAAGATGGCCCACATGCCACCGACTGCACCAACGGACACTAACGCATGCAGAATAAGGCTGCGCTTGTCTCTTGAGCCGATAATGGTTTGCGTAATGAAGACGAATAAGATGCCGCTGATCAACATGCCGAGATAGGGCAGGCTGATGAGGAATAGAAAGAACATCCCGAAGCACCAGAGAGGATTCCGGTACATTTCGATCCATACTTTGAGCGGTCTGTTCGTTAAGCTGTCAGGGGGTGGCGAGGCAAGCGATCTAACTAAATAGATGACAAGCAGCAAGAACAGTACGACGAGTATGAAGCGTGGCCAAACTTCAGAGCCCATGATCGAGAAGGGCACTTTTCTGACGAAAAAAGTTTCTCTGAAAAGTAGGCCACAAAACAGCAGGAGCACGACGGCAGTCACCGTGTCGCGATTAAGGCGTTTCATAGGAAAACCTAACGATAGTTAAAGACAAATGCCGCAGGATGAGTGTCCTGCGGCATCATAGGCGAGTCAAATGGTGTTGACCGTTCTAGCCGAGATAATCAATGCATCAAGATCATCAATGCATTTTAAGGTTTTTTGTACATGCCGATTTTGATGGCGAGTCTTTCGTGTTCCGCGTAAGACGCTTTTAGAAATTTGCCATATTCAGCAGCGGGCTTGTACATCACCGTTGAACTTGCGCCTGTGATGGCTTTAATGACCGCGGGGTCTTTAGAGGCTTTTTCAAATGCGTTATCCCAGAATTGAATGACGGCAGGTGGTGTCCCTTTTGGGGCCATTACGCCGCGCGCCAGTCCGTAGGTGACGGGGATTTTCTGCTCAACAAGTGTGGGAACCTCTGGCAGTTGGGGATCGCGCTTTTCGGTCGCGATGGCAAGCGCGAGCAAGGCGCCTTCGCTCAGGTATTGCTTGGCCGAGAGGATGTTGGTCTCACCCAGTAAGACGTTGCCAGACAGGAGGGCCGTATTGCGTTCGCGTGTACCGTCATAGGAAACATAGCGGAACTGAGCGCCCGTGGCATCTTCAACAAGCAGGAAGATGAAGTGGCTGGTGGAGCCGAGTGTGACACCTGCTGTCACTTGTTTGGGGTTCTTTTTGGCGTACTCAACCATTTCGCTCATCGTCTTAAACGGGGCTTTCACAGTCGCGCCAATAATAGACGGCGTGTAGCTCACCAACGCGACTGGGTCAAAAGCGTCGTAAGTAAAAGGAACACGACCCGTCAAGTAGCTTGTGATCACACTTTCATGGATGGCGACAAGTGTGCAACCGTCTGGTTTGGCTTTACGAACCTCGCCGGAGCCCTTGTTGCCACCTTGGCCGCCAATATTGACAACCTGCAGCTCTGGCTTGATGCCGCTTTTGTTTACGGCGTCAACATAGACCCTGAACACGATATCGGTATCGCCACCGGCAGCCCAGGGCACAACCAATTGAGCTGTGGAGCATTTTGGTGCTGTTCCCTGAGCCTGAACGGCTAAGGGTAGGGCGAATGCCGCGCTTAAAGACGCGGCGAGTAAAGCTTTGGAAAATGTGAATTTACGCATGAGAGCTTCCTAACTTAAAGCGTTGAAAGAAGGTGGAGCTGTGCTGATGTGTTTGAAGTATGCAAAGTTTTGATGCGTTACACAAGTTTTTTACAGGATAAAAACAGGGTATTCATCATGGCGCACAGTTGTGGTGCCGGGCGCCTCTTCTTCGTGCGAAACTGTGTCGCTGAAATCACCGGCTTGGTGCGTACAAGAGGTGATGTGATGTGTTGAATAACGCCGTCGAGATCGAGTTTCGACGGCGTTTTTGCATGTCAGGCAAAGGCCGATGCATCTGTGATGGTCTCTGCGACAGGCTTCACAACATACTTAGTCGGGTGTCATCTTTGCGCGAATGATGACATCTTTCCATTTGGCCGTTTCAGATTTAATGAACGCCGCATATTGTTCAGGTGTGCTTCCGACCACTTCGGTTGCGGTGTCGACAATACGCTTGTTCACGTCAGGCATTGCGAGGACGGCAGCCACATCTTTTGACATTTTGTCGACGATGGGTTTTGGGGTGCCAGCAGGTGCCATAAAGCCGAACCATGCGGTGATTTCGAAATCTTTTACGCCGCTTTCAATCATGGTTGGGATCTGAGGCTCTGCAGGCGAGCGCTTGTCGCTGGTAATAGCAAGAGGACGCAGTTTTTGAGCACGAATATGTGGCAGCAGAACTGGTGTGTTGTGAATCAAAATTTCAATCTGGCCGCCCAAGCCGTCGGTGGTCATTTGCGCACTGGACTTGTAAGGAATGCCGACGAGCTCAATGCCCTCAACCAAGTTCAGTAACTCACCCGTCAAGTGTTGAGTCGTGCCAGGACCCGCTGTGCCGTAGCGTAACTTGCCGGGAGACTTTTTCGCCAAAGCGATCAGTTCTTGTATGTTGTTCACAGGCACTGAAGGATGCACCGTAATCCAGTTCGGTGTTTTTGTCGCAAGGCTGACGGCAACGAGGTCTTTGGCTGGGCTGTACGGCAGCTTGCCTGGACCCATCAGACTTTCGGCGACGGCAATCGGACCAATGGTGTTGTACAGAAACGTGTAGCCGTCTGGTGCAGCCTTAGCTACACGATCGGTGCCAATTGTGCCACCGGCACCAACGATGTTTTCTACGACAACGGGCTGTCCCCACATCTCAGACAGTTTTTGGCTGATGAGGCGAATCTGTCCGTCAGGCGCACTGCCAGGTGGGGCGGGTACGATCATCCGCACTTGCTTGTCTGGCCACTTGGCTTGAGCGTGAGCGACGTCTGGCGCGATCATGCCATAGGCCACTACGCTGACAACAGCGGCAGTGAGGCCGTGTTTGAGTGTGAATTTCATTATTGTCTTCTCCCAGAGTCTTTAAAATTATTTGACGATCCATTCTATACAAAGTTACGCCTTTGTCGTCCCATCGCTTTCCCTAGCGTGGACTCAGATAATTTATGCTAATTGGGTATAAAAACTTGGCTAATTGACAATGTCTATGTTGTGTTCGCCCAGCTTTGGGGGGCGACGACCGGCTTGTCCGGGGGTATCCGAGAGTTTGATGGGCAGGCCGATGCCTCGGTAGTCGGGTCGCTCAATCACCATTTCGCGCGCGTGGGCATGCGGCTGCTGAAAAGCCTCTGGCACGGTGTTGACGGGCCCAGCCGGCACGCCTGCCTCCATGAGAGCCTCGCAGAGTGCGGCGCGGGAGAAGTCTTTGAGTGCCTTGCTGAGTTCTTGGCGCAGCGCCAGGCGGTTTGCCATGCGCTGTGTGTTGTTGGCAAAAAGAGGGTTTGCACTCAGATCCTCTCGCTGGATCGTCTTGCAAAACCGTACGAACTGCGCATCGTTGACGATACCCAGAAACATCTGCCCATCGCCGACATCGAAGCGATCGTAAGTCGGAATGTTTGGATGAGCGCTGCCGATTAACCCTGGCGTTTGACCGGAGGTCATCCAGTTCACCCCATGGGGAATCAGCATGCTCAGCGCCGTATCAAACAGGGTCGCCTCGACACGTTGGCCGCGTTGAGTGCGCGCGCGGGCAAAAAGCGACATCAGAATGCCTGAAAAAGCCGTGTAGCCCGTCATTTGGTCGACAATCGGGGCCGCCACACGTGTGGGACCTGACTGAGAATCACCATTGATACTCATGATGCCACACATGGCTTGCAGAACGGCATCGTAGCCGGGCAGACCGCCGAGAGGGCCTGTTCTGCCGAAACCAGAAATGCTGCAGTAAATGAGTTTTGGGAACTTGGCGGCGAGATGTGTTTCGTAGCCGAGCCCCCATTTTTCCATCGTGCCGGGTAAAAAATTTTCAATCAGTACGTCAGCATCGGCCAACAGCGCCTCAATGACCTCCCTGTCTTGGGACTGTGCAAGATCCAGACAGATGCCGCGTTTGCCACGATTCAGCGCGGCAAAGTAGGCTGCCTGCCCGGCCTCGACAAACGGGGGACCAAGACGCCGTGTCTCATCGCCTTGCGCCGACTCGACCTTGATCACATCAGCGCCATGATCTGCCAGCATCTGTCCGCAGAGCGGACCCGCAACAACGCGGGACAGATCCAACACCCGAACGCCAGCCAAGGCGCCGGTCATTTCGCTTTGATTGAGCCAGGCCTCTGATGTCAGTCGCTCGCTCATGAGAATCAGCCGCGGCTAGGTAGTTCGACAATACCGGAGCCCAGAACTGACAGCTCGTCGTTCTGATTGTGTGCTTCTTGTGCGATTTCAACTAAATGACGATCGCCTTCTTTGTATTTACGCACGACTTTTGCCTTGATGAAAATCATATCGCCCTCGGGATTATGCCGCCTGATTTTGCACTCAGCCTTGCGTAGGAAGCCATCATCTCCCATCCAGTTGGTTAACTGATGCGTGAGCCAAGAACTGCGTTCAGGACCATAATCATAAGCGCCTGGCGCGCCAACTTCCAGTGCAAAATCTTCTTCCCAATGTACACGCTCGGGGACGTCAGGAATTCCGAAACGGTTTTTGATGCCGACACCCGGATGCGCATCAATGAGTTGCCACGCGAGTTTGTTGGCGCGGATATACAGACCTCCCCAACCCTGGGCGTACGCGATGAAGCCCGTCACCGTCATCGGACCCTTGAACAGGACAGGCAGTGCTTCACCTTCTGTCACGTCTTCCCAGTAGCGGGTATTGGCACCGCGAACTTCTTCATTTGCATACAGCTTGTACGCCTCTTTGATTTGTTCGTCCGAGTAGGTGACATGGCCTTTTTCGTTGACGGCGGTGTATTTGGTGCCCTTTTCCCTGGCGTGATCACGCTCTGTGCGGAAGCACCAAGTGTCTGCCTCGGCCAGCTTGTCGCCGGTCTGATTAAAAAAATCGACATGATAGATTTGCTGAACGGCCTTGCCCGCGAAACGGGTCTCATGTTCGATGCAGTCTTTCAAATACGACTCCGTGCTGATCACGTCGTTGCGCTGCGCATATTTGTGCCATGTCCAGTCTGAGCCTGACCACATTGCATGAACACCGGGGAGTCCGCCTACATAACCTGAAACAATGCGGCTTGTTGAGTATAAAAAACTGGGTAGCGCGACGAGTCCACCGTGTTTTGTTTTGGCGGCATAGTCTGGATCGCACCAAAGCGGATTGTCATCGCCAATGCCATGCGCGTAGTGACGAATATTGTCACGCGTGGCTTCATAGCACCATGGCTCGGCAGTCGCCCCAATCTTGACCCCGATCCGACGACGCAAGTCATCAAGACCTTGCTCTGTGATTTTAGGAAAACTTCTCTGGCCTACTTGAGATGATGACATCAATGTCTCCAAATTATTAAAACGTAGATTAAATGCGTGGCGCGCATGGTTTAAGCGGCAGGGTGCGCGCTCTGCATCTCGCGTAACTTTTTACGATGAACCTTTCCAGCAGGTGTTTTAGGTAACTCGCGCACAAACTCGATCTGGCGTGGGTACTCATGCTGACTCAGGCGACTGCGAACAAGCTCCTGAATTTCCTGTGCAAAAGCATCATCACCAAGTCGACTTGTCACGACGAAGGCTTTGACGGATTGGCCGCGTAATGTGTCGGGTACCCCAATCGCTGCAGCCTCGGTGATATCGGGGTGCTTCAGAATCGCATCCTCAATTTCTACGGCACTCATCGTCCAGCCAGCGGAGATAATGACATCGTCCGCGCGACCGCCGTGGTAGAAGTATCCTTCTTCGTCAGTACGTCCAAGATCTTTGGTCGGGATCCAGGTGCCTTTGCGCCAGACTTTTAGCTCCCCAGTGACGCCTGCCGGACAGGGCTGGCCGTTCGCATCTTGCACCTGAACCAGCGCCCCTGGGATGGCTTTACCGAGCGAGCCGTGCTTAACAATAAAGTCAGTGGCCCCTGGATAACTCACTAAGATGACGCCGATCTCCGTTGTCCCATACATGCTGCAGACTCTGATGCCGAAGGTCTGGTCGATGAAGGCTTCTGTCGCACTATCAATGGGTTCGCCCGTAAAGGACATTTTTTTCAGTGCATACGTGTATTGGTTTGCAACACCAGCATTTTTCATCATGCGGTAGTGTGTCGCCGCAGCTGAAATGTTGGTGAAGCGATGCTCTTGCAAACCTTTAAGTAAGCGTTCGGCGCTAAATTTTCCGGCAAACGCGCCGATTGTCAGTCCCATCGCCATCGGCGCAAGCGTGCCGTGCCATAGGCCATGCCCCCAGGCTGGAGAAGAGGGGCACATGAAGCGATCGCCTGGGCGGAGTCCAGTACCGTAGAGCGCCGCGACCATCAGCGTCACGATCGCGCGATGTTGATGTTTGACGGCCTCCGGAAGTTCGCGCGTGGTCCCCGAAGTGTATTGAAATATGGCGTAGTCGTTTGCGCGGGTGTTGGGTGTGTAAGTAGTCGGATACTGCTGAAGTGCGGAAAAGAAAGCTTCGTCGGCCAAGTGAGTAAGTGCAAGCATCTCAGGGGCAACAATAGAAATTTTTTCATCATTTGTGATGAGCAGGGCTGGTGCGCAGTCTTGGATGCGTAACTGCAATCCATCGGGACCAAAAAGCGTAAAGAGAGGCACAGCGATCGCGCCTACTTTCATGATGCCAAAGATGCTTGCATAAAACGCCATAGAGGGCTCAAGCATCACTGCTACTCGATCGCCAGCTTTGACTTCATTGGCCACAAGGAAATGAGCCACTTGTGAAGAACGCTCTGCCAGGTCTCGATAAGAAATGATTTCGTCCGGGCCCTCGGCGCGCATCACGATCACCGCGGTATTGTTCTGCTGCGCATGGCGATCGACGCACTCGTGCGCGATGTTTATGCACTCACGATCACCATCAAAAAGCTCCCAGAGTTTTTCCGAAGAAAAAAAGTGTTGCGCGTCCGCATACGAGGAGTATTCGGTGAGCTTGGTCATCTGTTGTCTCTAAATATTATTTGAATGAACTGATGCCAACAATTTAACGAGCGCTTGAATTATTGTCAAATACACATAATAATTGTATTAGTACAACAAAATAAATACTTGAATGATGACAAAAGCTGCGAGTAAATCTCCACGTATCCGACCCGTGCCGGCTGTCTCTCGGGCAGTCGCGATACTGCGGTTGCTTGGCAAGGTGCGCACTCCCATGGGAGTGAATGCGATTGCACAGAAACTTGAGCTCATCCCAAGCACGTGTCTGCACATTTTGCGGTCCCTCGTCCAAGAGAAACTCGTCGCGTTCGATCCCGAGAGCAAGCACTATCGACTCGGTGCGGGCATGGTCACCCTGGCACGAAGCGCGCTAGAAGCGAATGCGTTTCCCGTTCTTGTGCAGCCGCTACTTGATCAACTGTCAACTAAATGGGGAGTGACAGCGATCGGTGTCGATGTCGGTGATCCTGACCAGATGGTTGTGGTCGCACTCTCTCGGTCAAACATTCCGTTTCGACTTCACGTCGATGTAGGCAGCGTATTCCCTGCCTTACTGAGCGCGACCGGAAGATTAGTTGCCGCATTTGGCGATCAACCAGAAACGGAACTCAAACGCCGGTTTCAAAAACTCCGATGGGACAAGCCATTGGATTACGACCTTTGGTACAAAGAAGTTGCTATAGCCAAAAAACATCAGTACAGCCTGGATCGTAATCGCTACATCGCGGGTATTTCAATCGCCGCTGTACCGGTGTTGTCACCCAGTGGCAAAATCACGCACACCATCGTTTGTGCAAGTCTGATGGATGCTCTGAATAAAACGCAGATGGCCCATTTGATTCAGCACATGCAACAAGAGGCTCGCGTGGTTGCGGATCAGCTATATACCGGTTAATGCAATCTCACTACACAGGATCAGATGATGCAAACTCTGTTTAATCCCGGCGATGAGGGCTGGAAACAGTTAAACGTTGAGGGATACATCTCAACTGTTGGGCCGTTATGGTCTCGCAGAGCAGGTGATGGTTGGGAATATGGCATGGTTATTGAAAAGCAACATCACAATGGTATTGGTGTCGCGCATGGCGGAATGTTGGTCACTTTTATGGATCAGGCGATTAGCCTGATTGCTTGGAACGCTTCGGAGCGCGTGCCTTGCGTCACCATCCAGCTTGATACGCATTTTATTGCTTCGGCCAGGGCGGGGAATTTTGTCGTCGCGCGGGTCGAGGTGACACGACAGACGTCAACGCTCATTTTCCTGCGTGGTACCTTATCTGTTGATGATCAGTTAATCATGACAGCGCAAGGTCTCATGAAAGTGATACGACAAAAAAAATAACCGACCTCGTCAGTCAACAGAATTGCGGAAGTCATCATTGAAGCTCACGTTTAAGTGATAGATATTTTTTGAATGCTTAACGTGAAAGCTCTTCTAGTAGTGCTGCAAGTTTTGCATAGGCATCTTCTCGTGAAGCCTTATCAGGGCCGACGTGCACACCCTGGCTGGGATTAACGCCATTGGGTACATCGCTACGTAAACGTACTTTGCCGACCGGGCTGTCAAAGCCGTGGTGAGCATCTGCATACACATACACTTGAGCATCGACACGCTTGCCGAGTGCGATGCAAGGTCCGGGGGCAGTCCAGTCGTCCTTGCCTCCCAAGAAAAGTGTGAGTGGGACGCGCGTGTTGTAGTCGCGGGCAAGTTGTTGAGAGCAGCCTGGATAAAACGCAACCGCATGTGTCACGAGTTTGGAAATGTCGAGTGCTGAGCGATCGTGCGCTGACTGAGCAAAGGTGGCTGTGGGGTCTTTGCTCAATGTTGCATCAGCTTTATTAGTTTCGATGGTTTGTAAAACTGTTGACCCACCATTGGACCAGCCAAGCAGTACCGAACTCATTGCTTTGCTTGCATCAAACCAAGGTTGTTCTCTGACCCATTGGAGCGTAGCTCTTGCATCGGCTCGACGATCTGCTTGTTTAATTGTTCGCTCCGAAAATTTTTGTGTACAGATCTCGCGACGTCCTCGCGCTGTAAAGCTATCTGGAAACACCGCAACCCAACCAAGCTGATTCGCAAACTTCGCCATTGCTGCGTGACGTGCTGAGAGCATGTCACCATTTTTGTCGTTAATTGACAGTAAACCACCACATCCGTGCAGGGCCACCAGTACGCCTTTTGGCGTATCAGAGGGGGTGAAAATATGCAAGGTGATAGGGCTGCGACCAGGCACATCGATAGGGGTGGGAACTGGCCTGTCAGCCGCATAAACATTAGTTATGCTTAAAAAAAATGCGACTAAAATCCTGAATAATTTTTGTGTGAATTTTGGCATTTGTGGTTCAATAGAAAACAATTAGAAACATCTCGACTCATTCATTACACAGATTTTTCCGACCGTCGGAGACACTACATGAAATTCACGTTAAAAAAGACCACCCTTGCGATCGCAATGGTTGCGGGCACATTAATGTCGACACAAGCGCTTTCACAGAAAGCACCGAATATTCTCATCCTATGGGGTGACGACATCGGGCAGTTTAATATCAGCGCATACAACCACGGGATGATGGGATATCGTACTCCCAACATCGACAGTATCGCCAAACAAGGCGCGTTGTTTACTGACTGGTATGGACAGCAAAGCAGCACCGCAGGTCGTGCGGCATTTATTACCGGACAGTCACCCATCCGTACAGGCCTGACCAAAGTTGGTTTGCCCGGCACACCAGAAGGTATGCGCAAAGAAGATCCAACGTTGGCGACTCTGCTTAAGGCGCGCGGATATAAGACAGGACAGTTTGGTAAAAATCACCTGGGTGATCGCGATGAGATGCTGCCAACGGCTCACGGTTTCGATGAGTTTTTTGGCAATCTATACCATCTCAATGCAGAAGAAGAGCCTGAGAATCCCGACTACCCCAAAGATCCTGAGTTTAAAAAGAAGTTTGGCCCACGCGGTGTGATTCATAGCTTTGCAGGAGGCCAGATCAAGGATACCGGTCCTCTCACGCGCAAGCGCATGGAGACCATTGATGACGAGGTCATGGTCAAGACGATCGACTTCATGGAGCGTGCTAAAAAGGAAGACAAGCCGTTCTTTATCTGGTGGAACTCCACCCGTATGCACATCTTTACGCATTTAAAAGAAGCGTCACGTGGCAAAACGGGATTGGGTGTGTACGCGGACGGTATGGTTGAGCATGATGGGCATGTTGGTCAGATTTTGGCCAAGCTCAAGGAACTGGGACTCGATGAAAATACCATCATCATGTACTCCACTGATAATGGTGCTGAGACCTTTACATGGCCAGATGGCGGGACGACTATGTTCCGCGGTGAAAAGAATACAAACTGGGAAGGCGGCTATCGTGTCCCGGCCATGATTAAGTGGCCAGGTGTGATTAAGCCCGGAACGGTGAATAACGATATTGCGGCGCACGAAGACATGCTGCCAACGCTGTTGGCCGCAGCCGGAGACACCACCGTCAAACAGGACCTGCTCAAGGGCCGCAAAATCGGCGATATGACTTACAAAGTCCACTTAGATGGTTACGACTTGGGACCTGCGCTAAAAGGTACGGACTCCAAATGGCCACGTCGTGAATTTATTTATTGGACCGATGATGGCAGTGTCGCGGCTCTGCGTTACGACAATTGGAAAGTGACCTTCCTGAAGCAGGAAGCTGAGGGCCTGGAGGTCTGGCAAAAGCCCTTTACCGTTTTGCGCGCGCCTGCCTTGACGAACCTGCGCATGGACCCCTTTGAGCGAGCGCAGCAGGAGCACGCAATGGGTTATCAGCGGTGGTATCTGGATCGCATGTTCGCGATTGCGCCAGCGGGTGCCTATGTGGGTCGCTGGTTACAGAGCTTCCGCGAGTTTCCTCCT
>JAURZO010000087.1 GCA_030653405.1 Zwartia sp.
AAATCTACAGTTGGCGATTCCTGAATGGCTGATGGATGGGAGTACCAAGACCGCGATGATTTATGGGAGCTATGAATGAAAGCCCAAGAGACAAGTGTTGCATTGGCCGAGCCCACACCGAGCCTCTGGGAGATTTTCAGGGAGTTTTTGCTGATCGGGGCCGTCAGTTTTGGTGGCGGCATCGTGGCCTATGAGCGCTTGCTGTTGGTGGATAAGAGAAAATGGCTCACGCCTGATGCGTTTATGGCGACTCTTGCGATCAGCCAAACACTGCCTGGCCTGAATTCAGTCAATCTCGCCTTGCTTGCGGGAGACCGGTTGCGTGGTTTCGTCGGCGCTTGTGCCGCCGCCGCTGGCTTAATGTTGCCTGGTGGGATGTTCGTCTTGATTGCCGGTATCGCGTATAGCGCCGGCGCCGATCATCCGATGCTCAATGTCTTGCTGGCGGGTGTAGCGGCCGGTGCGACAGGTCTGTTGGCCTCTATCACTTATAAGATTGGCGATCAGCATTTTCGGCGACTGAAAGCGTTATCGATGATCATCGCGACCTTCGTATTGATGAGCGTCCTGAAGTTTTCGCTTGTGACCGTTCTGCTGATTATGGCGCCCATTGGCTTGTATTTGTATCGTCCACAAGCCGGTGAAGAGGAGCCCGGCAAATGAGTGCGCTGATCCAACTTGCGATGACCTTTGGCATGTTGTCTGTGCTGGCAGTCGGGGGCGGTACGGCCGTGCTGCCAGAAATGCAGACCATTTTGGCGCAACGCTTTGATATTGATCACACAGCGTTTGTCCACATTTATAGCTTAGGACAACTTGCGCCCGGTCCCAACATGATGATGGTGCTCGTGTTTGGCTTTGAAATTGCGGGCTTGCTGGGTGCAGGCGTCGTGTTGATATCGTTTTTTCTGCCCTCGAGTGTCTTGTGCCTGGCCGTTGGACGGCTGTGGAACAAAATCGGCGAGCGCCCCTGGAGGCGCGCGGTACAAAACGCACTCGAACCGATTGCAATCGGCTTAATGTGTTCCGGAGTCTACGCGGTGGCCAAAGCCGCCTTTGTCGGACCTTTAACGATTGGTTTGGGTGTGCTGACTTTTGTTGTGTTGCTTAAGTCACGCATCAATCCTGTGTATTTGATTCTGGGTGCCGGCGTGATTGGCGCCGTCATCATGCACTTGACTGGGATGCGATGACGTGGCTTGTGCCCAATGCGGACGGGGTCTCGTTGCTGTTGCATTGCCAACCCGGTGCGAAGGTATCGCGGGTGGTTGGTGAGCATGATGGCCGACTAAAAATCGCTCTGAACGCACCTGCAGTCGAGAACCGAGCCAACGAAGTGCTGGTGGCATGGATTGCAGAGCGTTTATCCGTGCCACGCAGGCAAGTGCAGCTTGTTTCAGGTCAGACTAGCCGAAAGAAACGGGTCCTGGTCGAGGGCGTATCAGCAGAGCTTGTGAAAAATGCCCTGTTATTCGATTAGACCTGGCACAACATTGGAAAAGCCTGAGTCGACGTGAATGATTTCTCCGGTCACACCGGCAGATAGGTCCGACAGCAAAAAGGCGGCCACATTACCGACCTGTTCAATCGTCACATTACGACGAAGAGGCGCGTTGGATTCAACAATCTTCAGGATGCTTGAAAAATCTTTGATGCCGCTCGCTGCGAGCGTTTTGATGGGGCCGGCTGAAATGCCGTTTGAGCGGATGCCTTCTGGGCCCAGGTTGGAGGCCAAGTAACGCACCGATGCTTCAAGTGAGGCTTTGGCCAGACCCATGGTGTTGTAGTTGGCCATCGCTTTCTCGGCACCCAGATAGGTGAGTGTGAGCAGCGCACCGTTGCGACCTTGCATCATCGGGCGTGCTGCCTTGGCGAGTGCGGGAAAGCTGTAGGCAGAAATGTCGTGTGCAATTCTGAAGGCCTCCCGCGACAGTCCCTCAAGAAACTCACCGGCGATGGCCTCTCTTGGGGCGAAGCCAATCGAGTGCACGAGTCCATCCAGGCCATCCCAGTGTTTGGCCAACTCGGTAAAGGTTGCTTCAATCTGACCATCATCAGCAACATCACAGGGCAGAACGATGTTGCTGCCAAATTCGGCCGCATATTCAGTGACACGTTCCTTAAAGCGTTCACCAACAAACGTGAAGGCAAGCTCTGCACCTTGTTGATGACATGCCTTCGCAATGCCGTAGGCGATCGAGCGATTGGAGATCACGCCAGTAATCAGGATACGTTTGCCGGAAAGAAAGCCCATGGACCAGTCCTAGAGAAAAAAATGAAATAAAAAATTAACTGCGATTACTCGTGCCGGGGACGCGAAGTGTCACGCCAGTGCGCAGAGTATCCGATTTTAAGTTGTTCAGTGCACGAAGTGCCGCCGTTGTCGTCCCGTAGCGTTGGGCAATGCTGCTCAGCGTTTCACCTTTACTGATTTTGTGGGTACGTACAGCAGCACTTGCAGCAGGTTTGGTGGTTGCCTTGACAGTCCGTGCTGAGGTCGTCGCAGCGGCTGTTGCGCGATTGGGCGTCGTTTGAGCAGAGACATTACTCTTGGCGCCGTTTTGCGCGAGCGAGGTTTTATCCGCTGGATTGAGTCGGATGCCCTCTCCACTGGGTGCAGGAATAATAATGGTCTGGTTACTGACAAGCCGGATGTTGTTTGGAATGCGGTTGGCCTGACGCAAACGGCTTTCCGGAACGCCAAATTTGCTGGCGATTGCCGCGATACTTTCGCCATCCTCGGCTTCATAGGTCTTCCACGAGGAGAGGTCGCCTTTGTATTGAGCCAGGTTTTTATTGTAGATGTCGACCCTGTCCCGCGGCAGGATCACGGCATGATTTTCCTTGGCAGAGATGAGGGGCTGGTTAAAGGAGGGATTCAAGGCCTGAAAGTCCTCGAGAGGCATTTCCGCAAGTTGTGCCGCAAGCGCATAGTCGATATTGACCGTTTTTTTGATGGCGACAAAGTAAGGGGAGTTGTCGACATCTGGCAAAACGACCGAATATTTTTTCGGGTCGCCCACGATATTTTTGATGGCCTGCAACTTTGGCAGGTAATTCCGTGTCTCTGCTGGCATGTTTAGGGATAAATAATCCGTGGGTTTGCCAGCCGCAGCATTACGATCGACCGCGCGTTTGACTGCGCCTTCACCCCAGTTGTAGGACGCGAGGGCTAAATACCAATCACCCTGGAATTCAAAAAGGTATTCCAGATAGTCCAGCGCGGCATTGGTGGATGCGATCGGATCGCGGCGTTGATCATGCCACCAGTCCTGCTTGAGTTTGAATTGGGTGCCGGTGCTTGGGATGAATTGCCACAGGCCCGAAGCCTGGGCGTGCGAGTAGGCAATCGGGTTGTAGGCGCTTTCTACGAAAGGCAGGAGCGCCAGCTCGGTTGGCAAGCCTCTGCGGTTGATTTCCTCGATGATGTAATACAGATATTTGCCCGCGCGTGCGGCCATGCGGTTCATGGACTCCGGGTGTGCGGCGTAGTAGGCGGTCCACTTGTCGACCAACGGAGTATTCAGGTTGGGAATGGCATAGCCACGGCGAATACGCTCCCAGGCATCGGGTGCTGGCACAGTCAAGTCGATGGTCAGCGAAGTATCTTGCGCACCATCTCGGTCACCCTGGCCGGACATGCCTGCGCAACCTGCCAGAATGACCAGCGCGCAAAGCGATAGAAAACGAGTAATCAGAACGTGTAAATTAGGCATCAACATCAACGAAAATTGTTTTTCCACTCTCTGAGCACGGCAAAGACTTCGACCGGTTCCGCGAGGGGGCGCTTAGCCCAAAGGGCCGCAGCCTGAGCGACGTCAGGTTGCCGAGCGCGTAAAAACGGATTGCAGGATAACTCTTGCCCGATTGAGCTGGGCAAAGTCGGCTGATCTTCTGCGCGTTGTTGCTCGGCACGCGCCTGCCAGTCTTTAAGGATCTGATTGTCGGGCTCGACCGCGCGCGCCCAACGCATATTGGAGAGGGTGTACTCGTGGGCGCAATAAACCGCAGTCGCTGGCGGGAGTGCGGCGAGCTTGGCGAGAGACTCAACCATCTGCGCAGCTGTGCCCTCAAAGAGTCGGCCGCAACCCGCCGCAAATAGCGTATCACCACAAAACAGAACGGGTTGTCCGTTGACCTCACCCGCTAGCGCGATGTGACCGGCTGTATGGCCTGGCACCTCAATCACTGAGAGCGACAGTTGCAAACTAGGCTCGGTGATCTGGTCGCCCTCGACAAGCGCGACATCGCAGTGCGGCAAAATCTCTCCAGCGGGACCATAGACAACAGCGCCAGTCTGAGCAATCAGCTCAGCGACACCGCCGACATGGTCCTGATGGTGATGGGTGAGTAAAATAGCTTTCAGTTTGAGGCTGTGCTCACGAAGTACCTGTGAGACAGGTGCCGCCTGACCTGGATCGACCACAATCGCATCCGTGCCATTTGTGATGAGCCAGATGTAGTTGTCACTAAACGCACGCACGGGAAAAATCCCGATCGTTCGACCAGTCGAAGCGTGGGTGTTAGTCGTGCTATACAAGTTTGAGTCAGCAGGCATTTATTTTTTCAGGAACAGCGTGTCTACAAAAGAATCCACCATTGTAAGTCTGAGCGCGTGGTTAAGTACTGATTCGGGTCAATATGCCCGAAATTGGGAGCAACAGCGCTTTGACGCCATGGTTGCGGACATCTTTGGCTACAGAGCTCTACAAGTCGGCGTGTCCGAAATGGATTTGTTGCGTGAAAATCGGATGCCCTTTAAAGCCTTTGCCGGGCCAAACCTGCCTGCTGCAGAGCTCAAGCGCGATTGGGAAGGCGTTGTTCAGGCGTTGCCAGAGTTCTTGCCATTTGACAGCCAAAGCATGGACTTACTGGTTTTACCGCACATTTTAGAGACATCAGTCAATCCTCATCAAGTCTTGCGCGAGGTCGAGCGCGTGTTGGTACCCGAAGGGCGGGTAGTGATTTCCGGTTTCAACCCTTGGAGTCTATGGGGTCTGCGCCATCGCACACCCTTTTTAAAACCCTGGCTCCCCCCGGCTGTGAGTCACCAAGTCTCTTTGTCCAGACTCAAGGACTGGCTAAAACTTCTGTCATTTGAGATCGAACTTGGCCACTTTGGTTGCTATGTTCCGCCATGTCGTACACAAAAGTGGCTTGATCGCACTTCGTTTTTTGAGTCGGCAGGTGACCGTTGGTGGCCGGCCTGTGGCGCTGTTTACGTTGTTTCGGCTGTCAAACGTGTGCAGGGCATGACCCTCCTCAAGCCTAACTGGAAAACCCAAGCGGCGCCTAAATCGGCACGTCGGGCTGCGGGCGTCGCGCTGCAGCACCATTCATTCCCCACTAAAAAGTAAATGATGCAAACTGAAGAAAATGTAGAGATTTGGACCGATGGCGCTTGCAAAGGCAATCCTGGCCCTGGCGGCTGGGGGGTATTACTTAAGCTCGGCCAGGTTGAAAAAACCTTGCACGGTGGCGAACCACTGACGACCAACAACCGCATGGAAATGATGGCGGTGATCGAGGCATTACGTGCTCTAAAGAGACCTTGCTCGGTGACGTTGCATGTTGACTCTCAATACGTCATGAAGGGCATGACTGAGTGGATTCATGGCTGGAAACAGCGAGGCTGGAAAACAGCGGATAAAAAGCCGGTTAAAAATGCAGACCTCTGGCAGCTGATGTCCGATGAGGTCGCCAAGCATGACATTCGTTGGCAGTGGGTCAAAGGCCATGCCGGGGATCCAGGCAATGAGCGTGCAGATTTGCTGGCGAATCGCGGCGTCGAGGAGGCGCGGTCTAAAATGAACGCGTCCCGTTGAGCGAACTAGGTGGATAAACGTTTCTCATCGACCCTCTGAGATTGACACCCTCTCTTTATTGATCTCTTTACTGACTATTCGAAGACAATACCTATGCGTTGGATCATTTTAGATACAGAAACAACCGGACTCGATCCTGCCCAAGGCCACAGAATCGTCGAGATCGGGGCAGTTGAGGTTCTCAACCGAGGTGTGACGGGCAATCACTTTCACACCTACCTGAATCCGGATCGCGAGAGCGATGCAGGCGCATTAGGTGTGCACGGCCTGACCACGGAATTTTTGTCCGACAAGCCCCGTTTCAAGGATCAAGCCGATGAATTTTTAAAATTCATCGAGGGCGCGGAACTCATTATTCACAATGCGCCTTTTGATCTGAAGTTCTTGAACGCCGAGTTGGATCGCCTGGGACGTGAGGCCGTGACGCAGTTCTGCAGTGGCGTGACGGACTCCCTGGCGCATGCCAAAACACTGCATCCGGGTAAACGAAACTCACTGGATGCGCTGTGTGAGCGTTATGGCGTATTGAACTCGCACCGCACATTGCACGGCGCTTTGCTGGATTCGCGGTTGTTGGCCGAGGTCTGGCTGGCCATGACGCGCGGTCAAGACAGCCTGATGATTGACCATTTTGATGAGCCCGAGCCCGAAAGCGCCGAGGCGCGCGGTCACCAGCAAGACGCTCTGAATCTGCCTGTGATTTTGCCGAGCGCCGAGGATTTGCTCGCGCACGAAGAGTATTTGGCCGCCCTTGACAAGTCGGTCAAGGGCAGCTGTCTGTGGCGACAGTACGAGTCGAGCAAGTAACGGTTAGCTCAAGACCCCCAGTGTTTTGCGCTTGATCAACTCAAAGTCGATCTGTGCGCCCAGTCCTGGGCCGGTCGGGGCGTGAATCATGCCCTGACTGTCGATCTCAAGATCCTGAATCAAGCCATATTTTTGTGACTCAGAGGGGAGCAATACCTCGAATAACTCCGTATTTTGCAACGCCATAATGACATGCAGATTGGCAAAGTTATTTAACGAGTTGCCGCCATGGTGGACCTCATAGTTCAGGTGAAACGCTTCGGCCAGAAGGGCTGTTTTCATCAGTGTCCTGATGCCGCGCTTGACCGCCACATCGCCCCTTAAAAAGTCCGTGGCCCGCTCTTTGATCCAGGGCGCATACGAATCCAATCCCCCTGCCGGGTACTCGGTGGCCATGATGGGAATGCTCAAGTGTTTTTTGAGCTCGATGTAGTTATAAATATCGGCATCAGCGAGTGGATCTTCGTACCAATAGAAATCCAGATCCTGAATCACTTGACCCACCCGTAGTGCCGCTGGATAGTCGTAGCTCCAGACCGAGTCCAACATTAATACATAGTCGTCACCGACGGCTTTGCGGACAGCCTCGCACACATTGATGTCTTCGCGCCAGATCTGTGGCGGATGAATTTTGTAGGCGGCGAGATTGAGTGCTTTGTAATGCTGGGCTTCGTCCGCGTACTCTTGCGGGCTCGCCAGCACGGCTGAACTGATATAGGCCGGGACGCGGTCGCGATAGGAGCCGAGTAATTGATGAATCGGTAAGTTGGCGATTTTGCCGGCGATATCCCACAGCGCGACATCCACGGCCCCAATCGAGCGGGCGGTGGTGGTCCGTACGCGCTTCCACATGGCCTTGTAGAGACGTTCACGATCAAGTGGGTTTTGCCCGATCAGAATCGGTTTGAGATAACGGATCAGGCTACCACCATCCATATCCGCCGGAAAAAAAGCGGAACCCAGAAAGGCGTGACCGGTGATACCTTCATCGGTCGTGATGGCCAGCAGCCCGAGCTTGCTGCCACCGGCGAACCGACCTGTATGCGCGCCATAGCTGGTCGAGGGAATATCGTCCCAGCTAAAGAGCGTGAGTGTGACGTCTTGAATCTTCATGCTTACTCAATCCGGATGTTTGCGTCTTTGATGAGTTTGCTCCATTTGGCGACTTCGCTCTGGAGCAGCTTGCTGAATGCTTCGGGTGTGCTGGCGATCACCTCGACACCTTGATCGTTAAAGCGCTTGGTCACATCGGGCTGACGATAGATGTCCGCGAGCTCCTTGTTGACCTGATTCACAATCGCCGTGGGTGTGGCACCCGGGACTTGCATTCCGAACCACACATTGACCTCGAAGCCTGGAACGCCGGACTCCGCGACTGTGGGTGTGTCAGGCAAAAGAGCCGTACGCTTCAGACCGCTGACGCCAATCGCCTTGATCGTGCCTGCGCGAATTTGCTGAACGACGTTTGGCACATTATCAAACAGGACGTCGATCTCACCGGCCATCA
>JAURZO010000091.1 GCA_030653405.1 Zwartia sp.
GGCGTCAAACACTTTGACTCGATTATTGGCGTGGAAGGCGTGGATGGTGCATTTATCGGTCCCAATGACATGGCCGCCAGCATGGGTTTTCTGGGACAGCAGCATCATCCGGATGTGCAAAAGGCGATTCAGTCCCTGCCCGGGATCGCCGCGAAACATGGGAAATCGATTGGCATTTTGGCGGCGTCTGAGGCCGACGCCCAGCGCTACATCGATTGGGGTTACAAAATGGTCGGCTTGGGTTCGGATCAGGGCTTACTCGCCAAAGCAAGCGACACCCTGCTCTCGAACTGCCGTCAATTTATCGCCGAGCGCGTTTAACAAGCTCGCTTAACAACCTCTCTTAACGACCTCGCTTAACGACCTACAAATTTAGGCGTTTGCTTCGCCAAAAAGGACTTGTACCCAATCCGAAAATCTTCGGTATCGAAACAGTCAAAACACTCCCCCCTTTCTTTATCAGTCAGGGGAGTCGAGTCCTTGAGGCGACGCGCGAACTGTTTGTGCCAGCGTGCGACAAGAGGCGCGCCTGCGGCAATGCGTTGCGCCGTCGCGAGTGCCTCAGCTGCAACTTGATCATCCGGCACGACACGCGAGACTAAACCGATACGCAAGGCCTCTTGCGCATCAAAAATACGACCCTCCAACAAAATCTCAAGCGCCTTGGACGCACCGATCAAGTCAGCGATCGGCTCCATCTCGTCGTACGCCATCACGAGACCGAGATTTTTAATCGGCGCGCCAAAGCGACTTGAGACGCCACAAATCCGCATATCCGCAAGCGAGGCGATCTCCATCCCGCCACCCACACAAATTCCGTGGATCTGAGCCACAATGGGATGACGGCAACTTTTGATTTTTTGCACCGTCTGATGCATGAAATGACCGTATTCAGTCGCCTGCGCCTTATTGGAGCGCTGCGTTTCAAACTCACTGATGTCATTACCGGGTGAAAAAGCCTTTTCACCCGCTCCACGCAAAATGATGCAACGTACATCGTCTTGGGCGGACAAGGCCACAATCGCATCGCCGAGCTCACCCCATAAAGGCTTGGTCATCGCATTCAGTTTTTCAGGGCGATTAATCGTCAAGGTCACGATATCGTCGACACGAGCTTGCAACAAAATTTCAGACATAGTGGTTTGAATTCCGCTTAGTTAAGTGTTGGATAATCCACATACCCTTTTGCATCGCCGCCGTAAAAAGTTTTGCGATCGTAGGGATTGAGTGGCGCATTTTTCGCAAGTCGCTCAGGCAAATCCGGATTGGAAATAAACAATCGTCCAAACGCAACCGCATCCGTCTGACCCTTGGCAACAGCCTGTTCCGCGCCGTCACGATCAAAACCACCTGCCGCGATTATTTTGCCATCGAAGTGCGGACGAAAGAGCTGGGAAGCACTTGGTTGATCTTCTTGAACTTTGTCGCTGCCACCGGCCATTGTTGAGCGAGGCTCAATCAAATGCAAGTAGGCCAGGCCCAGCGGATTGATCTGATTGATCGCATAGGTAAACAAGCCCATGGTGTCCTGATCGGACATGTCATTAAACGTGCCGTAAGGTGACAAACGCACACCAACACGATCCGCGCCCCAGACGCCAATCACCGCCTGCAAGACCTCCATCAACAGGCGGGCGCGATTTGCAAAGCTACCGCCATATTGGTCATCTCGCTTATTCGAACCATCATGTAAAAACTGGTCTAGCAAATAGCCATTCGCCCCGTGGACCTCAATGCCATCGAAGCCTGCAGCTTTTGCCTGTTTGGCTGCATGCACATAATCAGCAATCAAGGCGGGAATCTCATCAAGCGTCATCGCACGAGGCGTCTCATACTCAGCCAATTGCCATGTCGCGGTATAGACCTTACCCGTTGGCGCAATGGCAGAAGGTGCAACCGGCAAGCCTTCGGCAGGGTGTAACGAAGAGTGAGAGATACGACCCACATGCCAGAGCTGACAAACAATCAGACCTTCTTTTGCATGCACTGCGCTGGTGACTTTTTTCCAGCCACTGACTTGATCGTCGCTATAGATACCTGGTGTCGCAGGATAGCCTTTGCCTAATGTTGAAATCTGAGTGGCCTCAGAGATAATCAAACCGGCACTTGCACGCTGGCTGTAGTACTCGGCCGCGAGCTCACCAGGCACATCACCCTCAGCAGCGCGCATGCGCGTCAATGGTGCCATCACCACTCTATTTTTGAGGTTCAGCGCACCAAGTTGGACAGGTGTTAGTAATTTCATATGCATTTGATTCCATCAGTCAATAAAACATTACAGTCAACAATACTATACCGATCTGCCAAACGGAGCATTCAAGACATGACGAAGGTACTGAGCGCAAAATCAGAGATAGTGGAAACCACTAGACAAAGCGGTTGTCATGCAGGGAGTCAGCCGCTATATTGTGCCTCGTACTCACTCTGATCTGGAATACATGTCATGACTGCATCGAAATCACAGAAATTCGGTATGAACCCCGTGCGCCGTTTGTTGGTGGGTGCTTCACTGGCCGCCTCCGTCGCGTTGACCGCGGCGTGGCCGACCGTATCCTTTTCCCAAGAAGTCAAGGACCTGGTCATTGCATTGTCAACGCCCGTGACAACCGTGGATCCACATTTCCACAACTTGACGCCGAATAACGGCATGGCCGCCCACGTTTTTGAGACATTGGTCAAGACAGACCCAGCACTCAAAACATACCCTGGCCTGGCCGAATCCTGGAAGGCGATTTCAGATACTGAGTGGGAATTCAAGCTACGCAAGGGTGTGAAATGGCATAACGGCGAGCCGTTTACCGCAGATGACGTCGTGGCCACGATCAAACGTATTCCAAATGTGCCCAATAGCCCCGCATCCTTTGCGGTGTTTGTCCGCGCCATCAAAGACATCAAAGTCATTGATCCACACACCATTCGTTTTACCACCGCCGAGCCCTATCCTCTGTTGCCGGCAGACATGGTGTCGGTTGCAATCGTGCCTAAGTCAATTGCTGAATCAGCCAAAACAGAGGATTTCAACTCTGGCAAAGCCATGATTGGCACAGGTCCTTTCCGCTTTCAGGAATATGTGTCGGGTGACCGTGTCGTCTTAACACGCAACAAAGACTATTACGGCCCACAGGCCGACTGGGATAAAGTCACATTTAAGATCATCACAAGCGCCCCTGCGCGTGTCGCAGCGCTGCTTTCCGGCGATGTGCACATGATCGAAGGCGTGCCGACGGCGGATGCGGCCAAGCTGAAAAAAGACAGTCGTGTTGAGGTGTCGAATGCGGTCTCCAACCGCATGATCTATCTGCATATGGATAGCAACCGAAAGACGAACTCGCCTTTCATTACCACGGCTGATGGCAAACCCATGGAAGCCAACCCATTGACCGATGCACGTGTGCGTCGCGCACTCAGCAAGATGATTGATCGCAATGCGATCGTCTCACGCGTCATGGAAGGCCAGGCCATCCCTGCAGGCCAGTTGTTGGATGAAGCCTTTTTTGGAACAAGCAAAAAGCTCAAGCCCGATGCATATGATCCAGCCGGCGCCAAAAAACTGTTAGCAGAAGCCGGTTACCCAAATGGCTTTGGCGTCACGCTGCACTCGCCCAATAACCGCTACATCAACGATGGTGCAGCAGCTCAAGCTGTCGCTCAATACCTGTCGCGTAACGGGATTCCGACCAAAGTCGACACGATGCCCTCCAATATTTTCTTCTCGCGTGCGAGCAAGATGGAGTTCTCGTTTATTTTGGCTGGATGGGGTGCTGCATCCGGTGACACATCCTCACCTTTGCGCGCACTGCTTGGCACCAATGATCCTAAAACTGGCATGGGCGGCGCCAACCGTGGACGCTTCTCCAGCCCAGAGCTTGACGCCATGATTGCCAAAGCTGTCGTGATCATCGATGACACGCAGCGTGATGCGGCGCTTGCCGCGGCGAGCGAAAAAGCGATT
>JAURZO010000092.1 GCA_030653405.1 Zwartia sp.
CGATGGATCGTCCCGAGTGGGGTGCTGTCAATCATCGTAATGGCGAAGTTTATTTCGCGTTGACAAACAACAGTGCAGTGAAGCGTACGCCCGCCTTAGTGAATGCAGCCAATCCTCGTGCCTATCGCGATCCTGATGGAAAAAAGCGAAGCGGCAATCCCAACGGTCACATTATTCGATTCCGTGAAAATGGTCTTATCGCTCGTGACAATGGGTTTTCCTGGGACATCTTTTTATTTGGCGCAGAAGAGGATCAGCCTCAGGTGAACTTGTCTGGACTGTCTGCCAATAACGCCTTTTCTTCCCCCGACGGGGTCTGGTTCAGTCGAGCGACCGGTATTTGCTGGATTCAGACGGATGACGGCGCGATGACAGATGAGACGAATTGCATGATGCTTGCAGCCATCCCCGGTGAGGTCAACGATGGTGGCAAGATGACGGTGTCCAACATCATGCAAGTCGGAAATGATCTCACGCAAAGTCAGCAGGAGACCTTTGTCGGCGCAACGTTGGGAGAGGCGCGGTTGCGACGCTTTTTGGTCGCGCCCAAAGGCGCGGAGGTGACTGGACTGACCGAATCGGCCGATGGCAAGACCTTATTTGTCAATATTCAACATCCGGGTGAAAAGACGCCCTCTCTTGGTCAGGCTGAGCAGTTTGCTCTAGAGAGTGCCTGGCCAGGAAACCAAGGCTATGGAAAGCCCGGAAGACCACGCTCGGCAACCATTATGATTCAGCGTGAGGATGGTGGGGTCGTGGGTCTGTAGCGTCGTCATCAAAATGACATATTGAGTTGTTATGCTTTGAGTGATGAATGAGCGTATCGAAGACTCGATGTTTTGAGCGGATGCGTTTGTGCGTGACCACATTAAAGTTTAAATTAGTCACAATTAGATATTTTTTTATAATGGCTAATCGCTCCGAGTGAGCGGCCTCAGTTAACGGGAAATCTCATGGCTGACAAACACCTTTCTTCGCAGTTCGATGCTGAGCTCAACTCTCTTTGCAGTAGTTTGCTGGAAATGGGTGGCATGGTTGAAGCGCAGATTCTGGACGCGACACGTGCGTTCTCGGAAATGGACCTTGACTTGTGTAAGGTGGTGATCGAGCGTGAAAAGACCATTAACACCAAAGAAATCGAGATTGATTTAAGTTGTACCGAGCTTATTGCAAGGCGCCAACCTACCGCCCGTGACTTAAGACTGGTCATGGCGATATCCAAGGCCATCACGAATCTTGAGCGCGCCGGTGATGAGGCCGAGAAAGTCGCTAAGCGAACCCGACGTATTATTCGTGCGGGCGCCGAGCACAAAATCAACGTTGCTGAGATCATCATTTCTGGCCAGCTTGCGCTCAAACAGCTTCGCCAGAGTCTTGACGCCTTTGCGCGTCTGGATCGTGATGCCGCGGTTGAAATTGTGTTGGATGACCGGCAGATTGATGAGGAATTCAGAGCCTTCGTACGCAAGCTGACTTCCTATATGACAGAGGATCCTCAGACGATTGCAACAGGGCTCGACATGCTGACGATTGCCAAATCCATCGAGCGGATCGGTGATCACGCTAAAAATATTGCTGAATTCGTGATTTACGTGGTGGGTGGCTACGATGTGAGACATACGCCTAAAGGTGAGTTGCACAAACGCGCCATTGAGGAATAGTTGGTGATGACGCATCGCATTTTGATCGTCGAAGACGAATTGTCGATTTCCGAGTTGATCGCCATTAATTTGACGAACATTGGTTACGAGGTCGAACAGGCATTTCAAACAGAGGAAGCCACGCTGAAAATGCGTGATGCGCCACCAGATTTGATGATTCTGGATTGGATGCTGCCTGGTAAGTCAGGGGTGCAGTACGCAAAAGAGTTGCGGGCCAATGAGCGGACGGCTGGAATCCCGATTTTGATGCTGACGGCCAAGAGCGAAGAGGCCGATAAGGTGCAAGGGCTAGATGCCGGTGCGGACGACTACATGACCAAGCCCTTTTCAACCAAGGAGTTGGTCGCGAGAGTCAATGCACTGCTGCGTCGTCACAGTCGCGCGCCAACCCATGAGGACTTGATGGTACTCGGCGCGTTGCGACTGGATCCCGTGACGCATCGTGTGACGGCCGACTGGCCCGGTTCTCCGCGTCGCGAAATCATTGTTGGCCCGACGGAGTTTCGGCTGCTGCAATTTTTGATGGGATCGCCAGAGCGTGTGCATTCCCGCGCCCATTTGCTGGATCAAGTATGGGGCAACGAAGTTTTCATCGAAGAGCGCACGGTGGATGTGCACATCAGAAGACTTCGCGTGGCGCTTGCGGTTGCGAAGTGCGACGTATACATAGAAACAGTCAGAGGCGTTGGGTATCGAGCGACACGTCATCCGACATCCTCTACGACGGATCATGATCTTTTGTAGCCTACAGATTCAAGATGGTATGCGAGCATGAAGCTCTATCTGGGCAGGCTATTGGGGCTTGTCGCGCTTGCGCTCATGCTCGGTTGGATTGTCAGCGAGCTGGCGGGTGCAATGTTCGGGGTGTTGGCGTGCGTGGCGGTGCTAGCAGTGCCTTTGGCGCGCGGCTATTACAACCTTGAAAAAATCCAGAGTCTGTCATCTTTAGACTCGGACAGGGATGCGTTCACGGCCTCCGGTGCCTGGGGGGATGCATTTGCCAAGATTGATCGCATGATCGAGGATGCACACACACAGATTCAGGATCTACAAGCGCGTCACAATCGATTTATTCAGGGATTCCAGGCATCACCCAATGGTGTTGTCATGTTGGATAACCAACTGCATATTGAATGGTGTAATGCCAGTGCGGAGAACTTTTTCGGTATTAACTTTAGAAAAGACAACCAGCAAAACATCAGTTATCTGGTACGCAATCCAGATTTTGTCAATTACCTGACGTTGCGTCGTTTTGAAAATCGCATCATCCTCCAGCGAATGGGTTTTGCGCACGAGCTTTCTATTGCAGTGCAAGTTTTTCCTTTTGGCGATGATCAGCTTCTGTTGCTTGCTCAAGACGTGACAGATTTACAAAAGACAGAGGCGATGCGGCGAGACTTCGTCGCAAATGTTTCTCACGAGATTCGCACGCCTCTCACGGTGTTGATCGGTTTTCTTGAGACGATGCAATCGATCGAGCTCTCGGTTGAGCAACGTAATCGGTACCTCGGTCTGATGATGACGCAGTCTCAGAGGATGAAAAGCCTCGTAGAGGATTTGTTGACGTTGGCCAACTTGGAGGCCAATACGTCTTTTGCGCCGCTCGAGGAGTTCGATATCGAGGCGGAAATGGCAGCGTTAAAGGTTGACGCGGAGGCATTGTCTGCCGGCCGACATAGCATTGTCTTCAAAGTAAAAAATGATTTGACGTTGTATGGCGAACGACGTGAACTCCACTCGGCTTTCAGTAATCTGATCTCCAATGCGATTCGGTATACGCCTGAAGGCGGACAAATCACCGTAAGCTGGGAATTGAGTCCAAGTCGTCATGGTATTTTTTCCGTCACAGATACAGGTCCCGGGATTGATGCTGTGCACCTACCCAGATTGACAGAACGGTTTTACCGTGTCGACGGGAGCCGCTCCCGCGATACAGGCGGGACAGGCCTTGGGTTGGCGATCGTCAAGCACATTGCCACGCGACACAATGCGCAGTTATTGATTACGAGCGTCTTGGGTGAGGGGAGTACCTTTAAGTTACGCTTTGCACCGGAGCGGATCTCCTATCCGACTGCCTTAACGATATCCTCTACCTGATCGACTCAATCGAAAATACGAGCTCGCAACCTGCACCTTTTTCCTGTGTTGGACACTTGCGCCTACAGGAATTGAACCCGACGCGTCAAACTCTCCAGATCATTTTTCATTTGTCCAAGTGCGCCACTGGCGGCAGTGGGACCGCAAATCACTCCCGCGCCTGAGACTGGTGCGAGGTTATCCACCTTGAAACGGGCATCACCAGGTTTGGCTTTGATGAAGCAGTCTTCGTCAAAGTACAAGCGGTCACCACCGTCATCGATTTCATCGAAATCCACACTCTTTGCACCTAAAAGGGGCGCGATCTGTGAGACGCCTTCGGTCAACTCAATACTGCGAATCTCACGCTTGGAGGGATCAATCAGGTAGGCATTCATGTGCGGTGTCCAGTTCAAGAGTTGGGTGAAACAGTCGTTATCCGCGCACGAAATGGGCGGGTCACTCATGCGAGTCAGGGATTTTTCAATTATCGTGAGGATATTACTTCAGTCGGTTGATCCTCTCAGGAATACACCTTGAACATTGACATTGCTTCGCTTTACCTGATTGTCGCGTTACTTTTTTTTCTGTTACCTGTTGGCGTCTATTTTGCGACCTCAGAGCTCCGGGACCGTCAGGTTTACTGGTGGTGCTTGGGCGGGGTGGGGAATTGTTTCGGCTTTTTGCTGATCGGGATGCGAGGCGCTGTTCCCGATTTCTTTAGTTTCTATGTCGCACATTTTTTCTTTGTATTGGGCTTCAGTTTCCGTTCTCTTTCCTTGCGTTTAGAGACATCGACCAACATTTATCGTACCGGGATGAACTACGTCTACGTCGGGGCGGTTTATTTGGTTGTATTTTCTTTTATGGTCTACACCGACGTTCGAGAGTATTACAGACTGAACTGGGTTCATCTTTACCTGATATTGATGTCGGTCGATCTTTTGGTGGTCAGTCAGTCCATATACGGAAAGCTTAAAAATAAGGGCGGAAAACTGATCGCAGCGATGGCGATTTTTATTTTGATCGGACTCTTAGTCAGGATGGTCGGTTATACGACCGAGCTGGGCGGTATTGGCGTGTTTGATCGGGCGATGGACCAGTACATCGGTGTTTTTTTACTCATGATTGGCTATGTTCTGGGTAATTTTGGTTTTATCCAGCTTCGCATGCAAAAACTGTGGGACAACAAAAAAGCGGTAGACATTCAGTTGGCCGATACGCGCGATAAAAATCAATCACTTGAGGATATTCTCGAGGAAAAAAATTCACTGATGAGAACACTTTCGCTATCGGCTAAAGCAAACAGCATGGGGACAATGTTGGGTGCGATCGCACATGAGATTAATCAACCACTCGGCGCGATTCGCATCAATACGGAGTTGCTGATGAAGCTCAATACACAACCGGAGCTTCACGAAAATTTTCAGGAAACACTTGAGCATATCCTGCAGGATAATCAACGCGCCGCTGAAGTGGTTTCAAGTTTAAGAAAGTTTTTTATTCAGGGGTCGCGAGACTTTGTTTCGCTGGACTTCAGTGAGTTGGTGCGAGATGTCCATCTTATCGCATTGCCTGAGGCGCAATTGCGCAATGTTCAATTACCTGCGGAAATCGAGTCAGGCTTGATGGTTAAGGGTGATCAGAATCAGCTGCAGATGGTGGTATTGAATCTGATCAATAATGCGATGGATGCTGTCGCTGATGTTTCAAGCGAGAAAATCGTTTTGATTAAAATTTTTCGCGACAACGATAAGGTCATTCTTGAGGTGAGCGATAACGGGCCAGGGGTGCCGGGCGATCGGGTTGCTTCGATCTTTGAGTTGTTTAACACGACTAAACACAAAGGAATGGGCATGGGTCTTTGGCTGAGCCGGGCCATTATGGACTCGCATCAAGGTGAGATCAGCTTGTCGAGTGGGCCTGGTGGCGAAACCTTATTCCGTGTTTCACTGCCAGGCCTGCCCCGATTCGCATCTTCTGATCACCAGCCCACTCAAGCTATAGCTTCTGTCGCGCAAGCTCAGGCTTGAGTCAACTCTAAACGAAAGAGTGTGAGGCTACTTAGTTCTCCAACACGCTGCGCAACATCCAAGCGGTTTTCTCATGGACTTCGAGGCGTTGTGTCAGAAGATCCGCCGTAGGCTGATCATTGGCTTCGCCGACAACGGGGAACAGACTGCGTGCTGTTTTGGCAGTGGCTTCCTGAGCCTTGACCAGATAGCGCACCATGTCTGTGGCAGAAGGCACACCCTCAATTTGCTCCACTGAGGAGAGCTTGGCAAACTCTTGATAGGTGCCAGGTGCAGGATGCCCCAAGGCACGGATACGCTCAGCGATCAGATCCAGTGCCGTCCATTGTTCGGTGTATTGCGTCATGAACATTTGGTGCAGACTATTAAATTGTGGACCTGTGACGTTCCAGTGAAAGTTGTGCGTCATCATGTAGAGCGCGTAACTGTCTGCCAATAGTTTTGAGAGTCCTTTGGCGATTTTCGCGCGTTCAGCGGTGCTGATACCAATGTCGATCATCATTTCGCCGGAATGTTTGGGCGTATCTGATTTTTTCTTACTCGAGTTGCGTTTTGTTGCCATGGTGAAAGCTCCTTTCGCTGTCAATGTCTACACCCCACTATAGCCTTCATTGCTTGATTTTGTCGGCTAAGGCATGAATCAGAGACGCGGAGTGTATCTCGGCCTGCCGCTCGATCGTGCGATAGAGCCGGATGACCTCGACACCTGTTTCGGTGAGCGCTGAGCCGCCGCCTTGCGCGCCCCCCATCGCTGTAAACACAATCGGCTCATTGAAATAGCGATTCATTTGATCAACCAAGAGCCAGGCGCGACGATATGACATGCCAAGCTTACGTCCAGCAGCTGAAATCGAGCCAGTTTCTGCGATCGCTTCAAGAATCGCGATTTTGCCGGGACCAATCGCAATCTCGTCACCCACCTTGATCCTGAATCGAAACTGTGCAACCACGCTGGGCCGCGCAGTGTCGTCTTCATTCGATATATTGATGATCTCTTTAGACATGTTTGAGTGAACGGATCTCAACTTAACGCATCTCAAAGAGTTCTTGATGAAAGCGGCGATTCGGCAAACCTTCTTTTAAAAGGCCTTTTCTGATTGCGTCGCCAAAGCCCGAGGAGCCACAGAACCAAACCGAGGCGCCCCGAAGGTCTGGTGCGGTTTCACGTACGGTCTGTGCGGTCAGGGCCGGATCTTTGCCGCTGACCGATAAGTGCAGTGGGATACCCGCCTGAAGCGCCAGTCTTTCGACAAGCTGAATCAGTGCGTGATCGGATTGACGCGCGCTGTAAAAGAGTGTGATTGACGGCTTGTCGTGGCGAGTAGCGTCTGCCAAGGCCTCAAGACGAGACAGAAATGGGGTAATGCCAATGCCGCCAGCCACCCAGATTTGTGGACCAGCGTCATTCGCGAGATCAAATCTTCCGTAAGGTCCTTCGACCGTGACGTCATCGCCCACCTTGAGTGTGTGGCTGAGTGTGCGCGTGTAGTCACCGAGTTGTTTGATATGAAAGGTCAGGCGACCATCATTTTTCCAGGCCGAAGAGAGGGTAAAAGGGTGGTGCCCCTCACGCGCGTCAAACGTGACGAAGGCAAACTGACCTTCTTTGTGACCCTCCCAAGGTGTGGTGAGGGTGACTTCGACCTCGGTGACCTTGCCGTCTTCGTAAAATTTGATTTGACTGATGCGACCGCGCGCACGGTGGCTCGCACCGATTTTTTTAAATAGGGAAACGAGTGCGGCAGGCACGCCAACGAATAGCAACAGACCCACCAAAATACCGATGGGCGTCACCCAGTCGATTTTTCCAAATAAAACG
>JAURZO010000114.1 GCA_030653405.1 Zwartia sp.
GTATCGCCGGACCTTGCGCGGGATCACCTGATTTGATGTGAATGCTGCCCTGCGAGGTCGGGCGCAAACCCGCGACACCAATCGTCATCCCCGGGGCATGATCGAGCTTGCGGATCGCTGCATTCGCATAACTCGCATGCATGAAGAAATACTGCACATCAGGCGTTGCGAGCTGAGGTTGCGTCTTCACAAAACCGTGCACAAGACCGGTGCCCAGCGTCAAGAGTCCTTTGCGTTGTGTGAAATATTGGAGAACGGCCAACCCTAGACGCCAACCCTGCGCCAACTCGTTGAGTGTCTGCGTATTTTTCACACGCCAGTTCATACGCGTCGCAAAATGATCAATATAGTTTTCGCCTACCCGCGGGGCAGCATGAACAAGCTTGATCCCCATTTGCTGTAAGAGGTCAGGATCACCGATACCCGAAAGCTCCAGCAACTGCGGCGTTTGCACGGCGCCCGCCGCCAGGATGACTTCGCGCTGAGCATTAACCGTATGCACACCATCAGGCGTGCGATACGTCACGCCTGTACAAGCCCCATCCTTGACGTTGACTTTAGTGACGTGCGCACCCGTACGAATGGTGAGATTTTTACGCTGACGTACCGGGTTGAGGTAACCATCCACCACACTCCAGCGTTGCCCCCCCTTTTGGGCCACCTGATAGTAACCAAAGCCCTCTTGCGTCACGCCGTTGTAATCCTGACTCAAAGGCTGACCGTCTTGCTGAGCGGCTTGCAGCAAGGCATGCGCGATCGGATAACGCTCACTGACCTGATGAATGTGCATGGGTCCTGTCTTGCCGCGCGCATCGTCGCCCAGCATGTAGGTTTCCATCTTTTTAAAATACGGTGCCACGTCTTGCGCCGACCAACCTGTCGCGCCACACTGCGCCCAATGATCGTAGTCTTGAGGCTGACCATGCACATAAATCATGCCGTTGATCAAACTCGACCCACCTAAGCCCTTGCCACGAGGAATCGCAATCTTGCGACCCAACGTGCCTGGTTCCGGCTCCGTTTCAAAACGCCAGTTGTAGACGGGATCATTCAGCAATTTGGAAAATCCTGCTGGAATATTGATCCACATACTCTTTGGCTCACCACCCGCTTCGAGCATCAATACGGAATACCGGCCATGCGCTGTCAGCCGATTAGCCAAGACACACGCGGCTGTGCCACCACCCACGATCACATAATCGAACTGTTCCATTAGCGTGCGACCCCCATAAAGTCAGCCATTAACTCGATCTGGCACTCTAGCATCGGCAACCCGTACTGGATGCGACACCCTTTGGCCTGCGCCGCCGCCAGCAAAGGTGTCACGGCCGGAGTCATAATGATTTCCGCAACAATCTGTGCGGCATGTAAACCATCAAAATCAAAGGGGCGCGCATCGTGCTCTTTCATGCCAAGCGAGGTCGCGTTCACCACCAAATCATAGCCAGCCGGATTGGCTGATACTGTGGACATCGGAATGGAGGGATAGACCGCAGCCAGTCGCGTGATAACGTGCTGAGCCTTGCTCGATGTCCGATTGTAAATATCCAACTGCGCGACACCCGCATGCGCAAGCGCAAACGCGATTGCTTGCGCCGCCCCACCCGCACCGCTCAAAAATACACGCAGACCGGCAGGCTCGATACCGTGCTTGCGTAGCCCTGCCACAAAGCCTTGTCCGTCCAAAATATCGCCAGAAAGACTGCCATCCGGGTTACGTCGAACAATATTCACCGCACCCACCAACCGCGCAGCCGGCGTGACCTCATCACATAAGGAAACCATGGCCGTTTTGTGAGGCACCGTTGCGATCATGCCTCCAAAGTTCATCACCCCGCGCAGGCCTTGCACAAAGGCTCCTAAGGCCTCAGGTGCGACATGCATTGGCACGAGCACACCATCCGTACCTCTTTTTTCAAAAAGGCGGTGCATCGTCTGCGGGGTTTTCACCTGTGAGACCGGATCCGCGACAATGCCATAGAGTCGCGTATTACCTGTGATTTCCATCATAATGTCATCTAGTTCTTGATTTTGAGACTTGGACGCCGAAGTGTACCCATGAAACCATTGAAGCAACTCTTTTGTGTTCTGTCGCTGGCAATCCTGCCCTCAATCGGACTGACCGCGCCCCTGCAACACCACACGTTCAATACGTCTGATGGTGTGCGTCTGCACTATATCGAAGGTGGTCGCGGCGAACAAGCGATCGTTCTGATTCCCGGCTGGCTCATGCCCGCAGCCGTCTTTGAAAAACAATTTGAAGTGCTCGCGCGCCAATACCGTGTGCTCGCGCTGGATCCCCGCTCGCAAGGTCTGTCAGAGGTTACAAAACAATCTCACGCCCCAAAACGACGCATTCAGGATATTGCTGAGTTCTTAAAAGCCGCAAAGGTCAACGAGTTTGTGTTGGCAGGTTGGTCACTCGGCGTGCTTGAGTCCTTGGACTACGTCGCGCAGTACAACCCTAAAGGTCTGCGTGGGTTGATACTGATCGATAACTCAGTGGGTGAAGGTCGCCCTCCCAAAGGACGACGATCTAATTTTGCGCAGACGATGAACGATCCAGTCAAGCGTGAACAGTACATGCGAACCTTTAGTAAGGATATTTACCGCAAAACGCCACCACCATTACTGGCACAAGCTGTTCTGGACTCAGCCTTGCAGGCGGCGCCAGATGTTGCGATTCAGTTACTGAATCAGCCCTACCCCCGAACCTACTGGAGTGAAACGCTGCAAAAACAAAAGGTGCCGGTTTTGTATGCCGTGCGCCCATGGCTCGCGGAACAGGCTGACGCACTGAAACTAAAGCGCGCCCCTGAGCTCATCACCGTCGAAATGTTTGACAAAGCGGGACACGCCTTATTTGTCGACGAGCCTGAGACATTTAATCAGGCTGTACTGAAGTTTAGCCAGCAGGCTTTTGCGCGCAAGAAATAGTCCGAACGTGGTTTAGTTTGGACGACGCACGACTTGTACGCTTCGGCGCTCATTCGTTTTGTTATAGCTAAATGCGAAAGGCAGAGGCTTGACGTTTTTCGATTCACGATATGCTTTGCCCAAAGACTCTTGCTTTTTACGATTGAAAAGCTCATGTGGATACAAAAATCCACCATAGAGATCAACGGGGCCAATCACTGCAAGGTCGGTGTAATTCAGACCTGTTTCATCCTGAAGCACCATTGTCGCGTTGGCGACCAGGATGTCTCTGAGGATCGAGAAATAAGTTTCTTGGAGCAAGTGCGAGGCCGCCTTGATCAGGACGGGATTGTGGGCCTCACGGGCCAGCCATTTGCGGATCGGTTCACTTTTGCTCAAGCTCGCGTCTGACAAATCAAGGCTCACATAATCCAGTGTGACCGGTTTGCCCGCCTTGCTCAGGAGCAAACGCACCGAGCGCCAAGAACCCTCTGCGCTCTTGACGTAATCACCTGACTGCTCGTCAAAAGCGATCGGATAGATCTCCAGCACGTCATAGCCGGAATAGAGCGCAAACGTAGACAAAATAGTCGTGACCCCGATGGGTGCAAACTGATCGCGCTGGTCTTCGTTTAAATCATCAGTCCGAAAAAAGGCCAATCGACTGAACTTCATCCACTCGCGTAAAAATTTTTGCTGAAAACCCTGCGCACGCGCCTGATTCATCGTGGCCAAGGTCACCGGTGCGCCAGCAGCTTGCATCGCCACCATCACATAGCGATCGGCATTAGGAAAAGCATGCGCAACTGTTACAAAATCAGGACCTGAAAACGGATAAAACACCGTACCACCTGCCTTGGCTGCAACTTCAGTGGACGCCCATGTCGAGAGTGGCTGTCCGATCGTTTTTTGATATTGTGCCCACGCATCATCAGCCTGATTTTTAAGTGCGCCCTGTAAAAACGGAAATGCCGGCGCAGATTGCTGTGTGGTCGGTAGGTATTTGCCTTGCGTTTGAGTCGCCGAGGCGACCTCTAGCGTCGCCAAGGCACCAAAAAGCATTAGTGCAGCCACCGTCAGGAGTTTTTTCGTCATACGCATCGACCAAGTCCTCATCACCGGCAAACCTTATCAACATTCATGCGGATCACCATCGAAAATACTGACAGCACCGACAGCAAATACATCTTACTTGAGCACACTCAAGCCACCCATGTAGGGACGCAACACCTCTGGAATCACCACACTGCCGTCCGCTTGCTGGTAGTTCTCCAGCACCGCGACAAGGGCACGCCCAACAGCCAATCCCGAACCATTCAACGTATGCACAAATTCTGGCTTGCCCGTTTCAGCGCGGGTACGCGCCTGCATGCGTCGCGCTTGAAAGGCCTCGCAATTGGAGACAGAGGATATTTCGCGCCAAGTGTTCTGCGCAGGCAACCAGACCTCAAGATCGTAGGTTTTGGTCGCGCCAAAACCCATATCGCCTGTGCAAAGCGCCATCACGCGATAAGGCAGACCCAGCAACTGTAGGACCTTTTCTGCATGCCCGACCATTTCTTCGAGCGCTTGATAGGAAGTATCGGCCGCTACGATCTGCACCATCTCGACCTTGTCGAACTGGTGTTGACGAATCAAACCGCGCGTATCTCGACCACCACTCCCGGCTTCGGAGCGAAAACAAGGCGTGTGCGCCGTCAGTCGGATTGGCAAATCAGCGGCGGGCACAATCGTATCGCGCACCATGCTCGTCAACGTGATTTCGGAGGTCGAGATCAAATATTGCTCTTCGCCTGCGACAACATTCCCCTGCGCGTCGAGCGTCGGCTCATCGCCACCACGTGTCACCCAGAACATATCATTTTTGAATTTGGGGAGCTGCCCGGTACCCATCAAGGTGGAGGCATTCACAATATATGGGGTGTAGCACTCGGTGTAACCGTGCTGTTCCGTCTGCAGATTGAGCATGAACTGCGCGAGGGCACGATGCAAGCGTGCCATCTGGCCTCGCATGAAACTGAAGCGCGCGCCTGACAGCTTTGCCGCAACATCAAAGTCCAAACCAATGGATTCACCAAGGGTTACATGATCGCGCGGTTCAAAATCCAGCGGTTTGGGATCGCCCGTTACAGGGTCTGCTTCAGGGACCCAACGACGCACCTCAATATTGCCGTCGCTGTCGGCACCGACAGGTACCCCTTCGTGAGGCATATTAGGGATGGACATCAACATGTCGCTCAGCTGAGTCTGAATCTCCGTCAAGTCCTGTTCAAGCGCCTTGAGGCGAGCAGGAATCGCCTGAGACTCTGCCAGCACCGCCGAGGCGTCTTCGCCGCGCGACTTCAGCGCACCAATTTGCTTGGCGAGCGTATTGCGCTGAGCCTGCAGATTTTCAGTTTCTGTCTGAACCGACTTGCGGCGGGACTCGAGACTATTGAAGGCCTCAAGAGGAAAAGCAAAGCCGCGGCTCGCGAGGCGACGCACTACGGTTTCTAGGTCTTTACGCAACAACGCTGGGTCAAGCATGATCTGTGGACAAGGAAATGGCTAGTGAATCGCGTATTGTATCCTCCGGAGCAGCCACGCCACGACGGACAATGCCCCCACGCTTAACAACCAAATCAGTACTAGCCAGCCCCAGCGTTTCATCTGCTTTGCCTAATGGTAATCGTGCGTCGGACCGACTTTTCCGCGAAAAACCCAATAGGCATACGCGGTGTAGGCCAAAATAATCGGAATCAGGAACACCGCCCCCACCAGCAGGAATTTCAAACTATTGTCAGGTGCCGCTGCCTGCCAGATCGTGACGGAAGACGGCACCATGTAGGGGAAGAAGCTGATGACCAACCCGATATAGGAGAGTACGAACAGGCCCTCGACCGCCAGAAATGACATCAGAGGACGGTCGTGCTTGATGCCACGATACAAGGCATAGGCGCACACAACGACCAAAATCGGTACCGGTGCGGTCAACAACATGGCAGGCCAGGCGAACCATTTCTGCATAAAGTGCTCATGCAGGAAAGGCGTCAACGTACTCACCAAGGCGATCATTGCCAACATCACAACCCCCAGCCTCGATGCGATGCGTTTTGCCATTTCTTCTACTCGCCCAGTGCCTTTGAGCATGAGCC
>JAURZO010000119.1 GCA_030653405.1 Zwartia sp.
ATGGTGCCAAGAGACCGTTCAAGCGGTGTCGCCACCGTCGCCGCCATCACCTCCGGACTTGCGCCTGGCATGCTGGCGCGCACCGAGATCACAGGGAGTTCAATTTGCGGCAAAGGCGCAATCGGCAGCAAACCATGCGCCAACCAGCCAGCCAGCACCACACCCAACCAGATCAAAGTCGTCGCAACGGGACGGACGATGAAGGGGCCGGAAATATTCATAGCGTCACACGACTGGGACTGACGGTTTTGGGGCGACCACGCAACCGATCAAAGAACAAGTAGATAACGGGCGTGGTGTACAGCGTCAGCACCTGACTGACCAGCAACCCACCTACCATCACCAGGCCCAGAGGCTGTCGCAACTCCGCACCGGTACCCGTGGACAGCATGAGCGGGACCGCCCCGAACAGCGCTGCGAGTGTCGTCATCAGAATCGGACGGAACCGCAGCATGGCCGCCTGTTCAATCGCTTCTCTAGGCGAAAGACCCAGCTTGCGCTCTGCATCCAGCGCAAAATCAATCATCATGATGGCATTTTTCTTGACGATTCCGATCAGCAAAATGATACCGATAATGCCGATCATGTCCAGGTCACGCCCGGTCAATAACAGCGCCAGTAACGCCCCAATTGCCGCCGAGGGCAAGGTCGAGAGAATCGTGATGGGATGGATAAAACTTTCATAGAGCACGCCCAGCACGATATACATGGTGATGACGGCTGCAAGAATGAGCAGCAAGGTACTTGAAAGTGAGGCCTCGAACGCGCGTGCCGCACCTTGGAAGCGTGTCTGTATCCCGGCCGGCAAGCCAATTTCCTGTCTCGCCTTGGTGACGGCATCGACTGCGCTCGACAATGAGGTGCGCGGCGTCAAATTAAAGGAGATCGTCACTGAAGGGAACTGATCCAGACGGTTGATGACGAGCGGCGAACGCCCCTCGGAGACCTTGACCACAGTATTGAGCGGCACCGGTTTACCCGTATTACTCCTGACATAAACAGTGCCAAGCGCAGAGGGATCACGTCTGTTCTGAGGAGGCACCTCGATCACGACACGATACTGATTGGACTGTGTAAAAATCGTTGAAATCTGACGCTGTCCAAACGCGTCATAGAGTGCATCATCGATCGCCGCCGCGGAAATCCCTAACCTTGCTGCCGCATCACGATCAATTTCAACGAAAGTATTCAGGCCCTCTTCCTGCAAATCATCCACCACATCAGCGAGCTCAGGTTGAGTGCGTAATTTCTCAACAAGCTTGGGCGCCCAACTCTCAAGTAAGGCCGGGTCGGCACTCTCAAGGGTCAGCTGATATTGCGTTCGACTGACGCGATCCTCAACCGTTAAATCCTGTACCGGTTGCAAATAAAACTGGAGCCCCGGCACTGCCTGGAGACTCTCCTGCAGTCGACGGATCACGGTCGCGACCTCGTCACGGCGAATATCTTGGGAACGCAAGGCAACCTGCATCCGCCCCGTATTGACCGTCTCATTCACACCATCGATACCGATAAACGATGCGACGCTGGTCACATCCGGATCTTGCAAAATCACGCCCACCGCATCCTGCTGTCTCAACGACATCGCGCTAAAAGACAGATTTTGCGGAGCCTGCGTCACGATTTGAATCAGCCCCGTATCCTGTGCCGGGAAGAACCCTTTGGGTATCACGAGATAAAGCAGCGCCGTCAAAACAAAAGTCCCCAGGGCTACGAACAACGTCAATGTTTGATGGCGAAACACGACTTGCAGACCTCGTCCGTAGCTCGCGATCAACGCTTCGATCCACGCATGCGTTTTGCGCGCGACCCAACCGTATTTCTGTTCGTCACCCGCGCGCAACAGCCGGGCGCACATCATGGGTGTCAGCGATAGCGAAATCACCAGAGACAACATGATCGCGACCGCGAGTGTGATGGCAAACTCCCGGAACAGACGCCCCACCACCTCGGTCATAAAGAGCAAAGGGATCAGCACGGCAATCAGCGAAAAAGTCAGAGACACCAGCGTGAAACCAATTTGCGAAGCGCCTTTAAGTGCGGCTTGTAACGGTTTTTCACCACGCTCGAGGTAGCGCGCAATGTTCTCGATCATGACGATCGCGTCGTCCACCACGAATCCTGTCGCAATCGTCAACGCCATCAAGGTCAGATTGTTAATACTGAAACCCAGCAAATACATGATGCCAAAGGTACCAATCAACGAAAGCGGCACCACGATGCTCGGAATCAGGGTCGCCGTCAGTGTGCGCAAAAAGACAAACGTCACCAATACGACTAAGCCGATGGCGATCAACATTTCAACTTGCACATCCCTGACCGAGGCACGGATCGTCTGTGTGCGATCAGACATGACCGTCACATCCAGATTACCTGGCAGCGCAGCGCGCAACTGCGGCAAGAGTTTTTGAATCCGATCGACCACCTCGATCACATTCGCACCCGGTTGGCGCTGAACGTTCAGCAAAATTGCGGGCTGCAAATTCGCCCAAGCCGCCAAACGCGCGTCTTCGGCATCCATCACCACGTTTGCGATATCTGACAGGCGTAAGGGCGCTTCATTTCGATACGACACGATGAGGTCGCGATAGTCCGCCGGACTCTTGAGCTGATCGTTCGCATCGATGGTGGTCGAGCGCGACGGACCGTCCAGCGTCCCTTTAGGCTGGTTGACGTTGGCGGACACCACTGCAGTGCGCAAATCTGCCAAGGTCAATCCATAAGCCGCCAACGCTTGAGGATTCGCCTGGATGCGCATTGCCGGACGCTGTCCACCAGCAATCGTCACCAAGCCAACACCCGCGACTTGTGAGATTTTTTGTGCCATCCGGGTATCGACGAGATCACGCACCTGCGGCAAAGGAACAGTCGGAGAGGTAATGGCGAGCGTAATGACTGCCGCATCTGCCGGATTGACCTTGTTGTAGACAGGCGGCGCAGGCAGATCCCGCGGCAGCAGATTGCTGGCGGCATTAATCGCCGCCTGCACTTGCTGCTCAGCCACATCAAGTGGTAGCGACAACGCAAACTGAAGCGTCACGACCGAAGCGCCCGAGGTGCTGCTGGAGCTCATCTGGCGCAAGCCTGGCATCTGACCGAACTGACGCTCAAGCGGCGAAGTCACCAGTGCGGCCATGACGTCGGGACTTGCGCCAGGATAAAACGTCGTTGTTTGAATAGTCGGGTAATCGACTTCGGGCAATGATGAAACCGGAAGCCACCGATAGCCAATCAAACCGCACAACAACAAGGCGAGCATCGCCAAGGTCGTAGCCACAGGGCGCAGGATGAATGGGCGGGAGATATTCATGACGCAAAGATCGCTATGGTCGCGCGCCGGGTGCGCCTGGAGGACGCGCACCATTGCGAGACACATCACTTGCCGCAGCCGCATTCGGGTCAATCACGCGTACTTTTGCGCCTTCGCGCAAACGATCTGTGCCTTCGAGCACCACGCGCTCGCCTTCTTTAATACCCTCAAGTACGACAACGCCCTCGGCACTACGATCACCTAACTTGACCACGCGAACTGTTGCCGTTCCATCCGGAGAAATCACATAGACAAAGGCGCCACGGCTACCCTGTTGGATGGCACCTGCGGGAATAGTGAGCGCATCTTTGATTGTGCGCACTTTCATCCTGATGTTGACAAACTGATTCGGAAACAACGCATCGGTGTCGTTTTTAAACTCCGCCTTGAGTTTGACCGTACCCGTTGTGATATCGATCTGATTATCAATCGACATCAGTGTGCCGCGCGCGAGTCTTTTTGTATCGGCGCGATCATAGGCATCGACCTCGAGCGACTCACCACTGAGCATTGGCTGACGCACTGCGGGCAAATCATTCTCTGGCAACGTGAACACGACCGCGATGGGCTGCGTCTGGGTCATCACCACAATCCCTAAGGGATCATTCGCATTAATCAAATTGCCCGCATCGACCCGACGCAGGCCGAGCTTTCCTGAGATCGGTGCGGTGATTCGGGTGTAGCTGAGCTGTAGGCGCGCGTTATCGACTGTGGCCTGATCGCTTTTAATCTGCCCTTCAAACTTTCTCACTAACGCCGCTTGGGTGTCCAGCATTTGAGGTGCTATCGAATCTTGTTTACGCAACGTCTGATAGCGTTGCAGATCGCGCTTGGCGTTTTCGTACTGCGATTCATTCTGTTGTTGTGTACCGATGGCTTGATTCAGCGCGACCTCATAGGGACGCGGATCAATCAGTGCAAGCAAGGTTCCTGCTTCGACTTGCTCGCCCTCTTTGAACAAGACCTCAAGGAGCTCGCCCTGCACGCGACTGCGCACGGTGACGGTATTAAACGCGGTCACCGTACCAAGACCCCGCAGATATATATCGAGGTCTTGCTTGCGCGCTGTTTCAACCCTGACCGGGGTGCTCGGCGTCATACCGGCAGGCGGTCCTTTGGGGGCGTCTTTCTTATTCGCACCCAGGTACCACCAGCCAAGCCCAGCGGCCAAAACGACAATGACAATCCACATCAAGGGCGACCGCCATGCCGGCCTTGCTAACGTGCTTTCAGACATAAAAATCCCAGCAGGCCCTATAGGGCACAAAGAGTCATTTTGAAGGCGACATCGCGCGTGACCGCCTGTGGTCTTTGTTCACCATCTTGAGCGGAATACCGAATCCAAACCATATACTTATTCGCACTGATCTCGGGAAATACCCCTGCGGATTCATCGACCCAAACTCTGAGCAACTGGTAAGTCTTACCTGCCAACATTTGCTGATAGGCGCCTTGAGGCGCAAGCGCCTCAGTCGCCTGGCCCGTTTCGCGTAACAACCGCATGACCATACTGATACCTGCCTGCAGTGGCATCAGTGAGGACATCCATCGTTGCAAATCGGCGCATCGTTGTGCCTCGGGACGGTATTGCCAAGCGTGAAATGAAGGCATATCAACCTGCGTACCACCACCAGGCACCGCCAGACGACCTCTTAGACTGCTGAGCCACTCGTTGGCTCGAAGCTCTTGACCGGTCTTGCCCGCGGCGTTGAGATTAATGATCACCCGTTCGATTTCGATGAGCATCGCGGCCAGTGTGTTCGTATCGACGCCCGGATGATCACGCAAAGATTGTAGAACCCCTCGCTGACGCTCCAAGTCCTGCAATACAGTGACCTTCATGTCGGTACGCTCAGTCGCATCCAGCAGATCAAAAAGCGCACCAAGCGCAACTTGGTGATGCCTAGCATCCCCGGGCTTAGCGAAGAACATCATTCGATCGAGCAAAGACTCCAGACGCATCAGCGCACGGACTCGCTCATTAAATGGGTATTCAAACAGAATCACTGGTTCTCATCATCCAATCCGGATCGGCGTTAGATTTAACGCTTATTCACAACCCGACTACGCTAGGTTACACCACGCTTTATGCAAGACCAATACTTGTTTTTCAAGTTCCACCAGTGATGTGCCTTCCATATTGGCAATTATATCGTCTGCTGCTGCGAGACGCTGAGCTCGCGTGGCCTGCGCCTCCATAATTCGCCTGATGGTCTCGATCGGTATGGCACTACGCGCTTGTACCCGGGCGATCTGTGTCTCCTCCTCGCAGTCGACCACACATAACCGGTCAATCCGGTCCCGCCAACGACCAGATTCGATCAATAACGGCACGACAAATACTGAATAAATTCCTGTTGCCTCTGCGGCCTGACGGATCACCTCCTGAGCGATACGTGGATGCAAAATACCCTCGAGTTCGGTGCGACGTGAGGCATCAGCAAAGACCAATTCCCGCATCCGTGCCCGATCCAAGGCGCCAGCGGCATCAATTAACGCATCACCGAATGCATCGCGAATCGCCTCAATGGCAGCGCCCCCAGGCGCCGTCAATTGGTGCGCGATCAGATCCGTATCGATCACCGTCGCCCCCCAGCAGGCTAAAAGGTTGGCGACATGGGTCTTGCCTGAGCCAATCCCGCCGGTCAGACCTAACTTGAACATCCAGTTTCTCCTTGAGAGGCGGTGCTAAACAGTCAAAAAAACAGTATCAAGATGCCTCCAAGGGCCAATCCCGGCCCAAAAGGCATCGAATCTCTGAGTCTGTGCCGCCCAAATTTAACGGACAAGGCCACCATCAGGAGACTTGTCCCCGAAGCAATCAACCAAACGTAAGGCAAAGCGGCACACCCGAGCCAGGCACCGATAGCCGCCGACAACTTAAAGTCACCATGCCCCATCATCTCTCGCCCCAACCAGCGGCGCAAAAGCACACACGGCAACCAAAGAATAATATAGCCTGCCGCAGCGCCCCAAACCGCTTGTTCGAGCGACAAGTCGCCCAACGTTCCCAGTTCGCCCATTCCACTCGCATGCCAAAGCAAACCAAACCACAATAGGGGCAGCGTCAACATATCAGGCAACAAGCCTGAGCGCGCATCAATTCTGGCGAGGAGCAAAAGCAGCGCACAATAACTAAATGCGACTAAACCATCACTGACCCACCCCCAGTGTGCCGCCACACCCGCCGCACTCCAGCACAACGCCAGCACAAAGACGACGTCCTGCCAGCGCAACCCCCGAATGGCAGGATCTGCCCAATCCCCAGGCCGTAAGGCCATCCAATTCCCCAGAAGCTGCTGCGGAATCCGCCATGAGAGCCAAAGCAACGGAACGGCACTCAATACGCCGACAAGGCCTCCAGCCAGAATCATCCACCAGTTTTCCATCACGTTAAGATTTCCTCCATGGAACATATGCACCAACGGTATCAAGTGCGTAAAATGCGGTCATTGCCTTTAGCTCCATTAGTTACTTGAATCGGGATCACCATCATGTCAGGACAAGCCGCAGGGTCTTTATTATTTAGGTCAACCCTTGGCCGCTGCGCGGCGCTCGGTCTGATCGTTCTGCTCGTAGGCTGCGCAGAAATGCAGCAACAGAGGCAGCAACCCGGCTACTACAACCCTCCTCCCGCGAGTTCGGCAACGGACGCCATCGCCCATGCTGAGGCGCCCTACGGCACACAGACTATGCGTGCACCCAACCAGATTCAGATCGGCTTAAAAGGCGGCGACGCAGCGCCTAGCCAAATGTCCGCTGGGGGTGCTGCCCCCAATAAAGTCAATCCTGCGGGTTCACCGTCGGGCGCCGTGACAGGCGCGGGTGCCAATACAAGCGCCACGTCTGCCGCGAACGCCGGTGCGGCAGACGGACTGCAAGCTTCTCTATTTCCCGAGCCCTTGACCTTTGCTGGCACCCTGCCTTGCTTTCACCCAGAGATGAAGTGCTCTGCACAACGCATCACGTTGACGCTTGCACCGAATGGTCGTTGGCGCGCACGCGCAGCCTACCTGGAGCAAGCGAACAAAAGCGGTGCGGCGCTCGCGGATCAAGGATGCTGGCGAGTGATTCCACAAGCTGTACCCAGAATTGTGCTGCTTAACTTGTCAGGTAATGTGCGCGCCGAGCTCGCGTTGACGGCCACCAATGTGCTGCGTCTGGTTTCCATGAACGGCGACTCACCCAATCTGGTCTATACCCTGACGCGACAGCCTGATCTTGATCCGATTGACGAGCTCAACAAAGCCACACCACCGACCTGCCCCTAACGGTGTGGCCGGTTCGTTATTGAGGTTCAGGATTGGTGCAAACTTCGCGGGCGAGCTGAACCGCGTTGCGCACGCCCATCTTGTAAAAGATGCGTGCGCGGTGCGCCTCGACTGTCCGCATCGAAATGCCGAGCTCCATCGCAATGAACTTGTTTGATTTGCCCTCAGCGACAGGGTGGATCACATCGCGCTCACGCGCCGTCAATGCTCTCCAGCCTGCGCCGCTCACTTCTTCGAAATGCTTCATCTTGCCTCCGTATCAACACGAAGGGGATTCTGACAGAGCACTTTCCATTGGATAAGCTGTCAGATCTGACAGGCGGAATAACCCTAGGTACCTATTGACAGCGTGATAGTCGGCGTACTCAAAGCTCGAGATTGTCGATCAACCGTGTCGCGCCGAGTTTGGCTGCGGCCAGCGCGACGAGAGGCTCTCCGGCTGCGACTTCAGCAAATGTGGGCTTATGTAAGTCACGGCGACGCCTGACTGCGATGTAATCGACCTCCCAGCCACGCAGAGATAACGTTGTCGCGACCTCGGCGGCAAGTTGATCAACATCAAAGACGCCTGACTGAAGCTTGCTTTGCATCGCACGCAACATCGCATAAAGCTGTGGCGCTTCTTTGCGTTCAGTCGGTTGCAAGTACACGTTTCGCGATGAAAGCGCGAGGCCATCTTCGGCACGTACCGTTTCATGGGCAAGAATATCAACAGGCAGTTGAAACTGTCTGCACATATTGCGAATGACCATGAGCTGCTGATAGTCTTTTTTGCCGAACACTGCGACACGTGGCTGCACGCAAGAAAATAACTTTAATACAACCGTGCTGACGCCACCAAAAAAGCCAGGCCGGCACTCACCCTCAAGAATATCGCCGAGCTCTTGTGGAGGTTGCACACGATAGTTCTGTGGCTCCGGGTAGAGCTCGCGTTCATCGGGTGCAAACAGCACATAGACATTACGGTCTCGCTCAAGCTTGTCAATGTCG
>JAURZO010000124.1 GCA_030653405.1 Zwartia sp.
GTGCTGTGCCACTGCGGTCTTGAGCTGGGTCTCAAGCTTTGATGAACGAGTCTGCAGGGTTTCGCGTTCGGCTCTTGTGTTGCTCAAATCCTGATGCAGAGTATCGAGTGTCTGTTTCTTGGCGGCCTCTGCTTGAGCCGCAGCTCTTGTGGCAGCCACGCTTTGTGTCCGACCATAAACGGCATGGCCAATTTTTGGATTTAGTGCATGGATGTAGGCAGCGCGTTTAAATCCATGCTCGGCTAACCATTGATCAACACTCACGAGATCGGCGCCACTGGGCTCGCCTCTAAAACCTGCCTCGGCGATCACGCGCACGCACACTAGGCTAGTGGATTCTAATAAGTGTTGTCCGCCAGACAGGATTCGAATGGCAGGCAGGCAATCCACGACAAGCCATTGCGGCTCGCTGACAGGATGAACTGGCGTGCTGATGAAGGCAGCGGCGGCATGATCGAGCGTTGTCGCTTCGCGTTGACTGCGCTTGGATAGCGTCAGGCTCGACCAGACCATTCTGAGGAAATTAGGATCCACCAAGCCACTTTCTGAGGGGTTACTGGCCTCATAAAACTCGACAAGACCCTCGGTATCGGCAATTACTTGTGACTGCGCTTCAATCACTTCAGGGGAGACGGCAGTCGCTTTTAACTGATCGACTGCGACAGGCTCAGCACCGATAATGAGTGCTTTTGATAAAGGCCAATGCAGCCAAACAGCAGCCTCGTCTGGGGTGGCACTCATACCTACATGGACGATCCGCGCGGGTGGCTGAAGCACCGCTAAGGCGTTGAGCCACGCCCCGAGAGACTGGGATGAGCCTACTGGCTGAGCTGGGCTTTTGGAAGCGAATGCGGCCTTTTTCATGAACGACTTCCTCGTTTAGCACGTGGAGCCGCGCGCTTGGGTTTTTCTGGAGCAACGGGTGGCTCAGCGACTTGTTTAGTGGAGCGGAGTGCGAGGATCTTGCTGGTTGTCTGAGCCATTTGCTGCCAGTCCGTCCAGCCACGCTTGACACTTGCGCCTGCGGTTTCTAACTCGCTTAATAACGTGGGGATCTGATGGATCAGCACCGACAGAAAATGTCGATCAGCAGCGGGGAGCTTTTCCCAAACCTGGAGATCCATGGACTCGGGCAACGCAAAGCGTAACTCAAGCTTGGCACCGAAATCATCGTAGGACTCGTCAAACCATCCGCTGAGTGCTGCACGTCCGCTGGTCTCAGGGAACTCTAGTTTGGGATACTGTCCAAACGCTTTAGGACGAACGTTGGCGCAGGATACTCTGAAATCAAAGTCAAGCATGCGCTTGCCACCGATTAATACATTTTTAAAGTCTAACCACAGGTGCTCATAGTCTGGATTGACTTGCGCACGTTTGAGGCTAATCGTATCAAAGCGAAATACAGTCGGTATTTGAGCCAGGCGTTCTTGGAGGGCGCGCAGGGCCTCGGGTGTGTTTGTCGCACTGACACCATCGGCGCGCTTGAGCAATCCTGGTGCATTCAGGACCTTGAGCAGTGCCGTAATGATCGCTTGAATGAGATCCCAGTCACTGAGACTGAGTTGCAGGAGTGTTTCTACACGCTTGGGGACGGTTGTCTTGTTGCCTGTGGCAGTGATGATCAGGGTCTGATCGGATGCAGCGACCGCGGGCCAACGTAAGAGCAGGTTTTGATCACCAACCCGTCTTGGCAGCTCCAGTACAGCGACGCCATCCTCGATGGAGGTTTTGAACTCAAGCTCTGGCAGGAGGCGGCCTGCTGCTTCGAGGCCTTTTAGGCGCCAGAGTAGAGGTTCGTTGGCTGGGTTGGGATCTGTTGCGGTTGGGTCGGTGGTTGCCTCCGTTACAGCCTGGATCTCCGCGGACTCCAAATCAAAGTAGTCAGGGATGCGTTGCAACATCCGCTTCCAACGCTGGTCCGCTTGCTCGACTTCGTGCTTGGTGTCCTGATATTTGAGGAAGTAGTTTTCGAGTTCTTCTTGTACTTGGTGCAATTGAGCTAGGAGCAGATCGGCTTCTTCTTGTGTTTCCTTGAATTGAGCCGTCACTTCGTCATGCTGGGTCTGCAGGGCTTTTAACTGCTGGTTTTGCTGAGAGGAGGACTTTTCGAGGTTTGCGTGCTCGGTGGTCTTAGTGGCTAGTTGGGCTTTTAGGGCTTCTAGTTGCTTTGTAAATTCGCTGGACTGAGTTTTTTGCGCACCGAGTCCTGCTTGAGCGGCTTGAAGCTCTTTCTGGAGCTTTTCAAATTCGGCCGTCTTATTAACGAGCTGTGCTTTGAGCTGATCCTTTTCTTTGGCAAGTGCTTCAACTTTTGCTTTCAGAGGAGGAAGCTCAGTCTGCACAGCATCGAGCGATTTCTTGATATGAGCGGCGTTTGCTTGGGAATCTTTAATCTGCTTTTCGCTTTCTTGGTGCTTGAGGAAGTAGGTTTCTAACTCTTCTTGCACTTGATGTAGTTGAGCAAGCAGCAGGTCAGCTTCTTCCTGCGTTTCCTTATGCTGAGCTGTCACTTCATCGTGCTTGGACTGCAGGGTTTGTATCTGCTGGTTTTGCTGAGCGGACGACTTTTCGAGATTTGCGTACTCGGTGGTTTTAGTGGCTAGCTGAGCGGCAAGTTGCTCTTTTTCTCTGGCAAGTGCTTCAGACTCAGCCCTTAACGTCGGCAACTCAGCCTGTGCGGTATCGAGTGATTTCTTAAGCTGAGCGACTTCTGCCTGGACGGTTTCGGCCGCTGTCGTGCTCACATCAAGCTGAGTCCGTGTAGTCTCGAGTGCTTCTTGCAGTTGCTGGCGCTCGCCTTGAATATGTTCTCGCTCGACTTGTGCAGCCAAGATCGCGCGTTGCAGCTTTTCGCTTTGCTCTTGCTGCTGATGAAGACTGGCTTGCAAGGCTTGGTCGACGTTGGACTTCTCGTCTCGGTACGCATCGACGGCCACGGATACGTCCACGTCAAAGGCATTTCCGCCGGGTGTGCCAATGGGGGTGGCGCTCGACCAGAGCTCGCTTTGTAGGGCTTGCCATTGATCGTCCGCTTGGCTCAGACCACTCGCCAAAAAACGCGTCATTGTGGAAAACTGGAGTGCGGCCAGACTCGGAAAATGTACTTTTTCCAGCTCAACGCCCCAGGCTTGCTGGCAGGCCTTGATCAGACCGACGGGATTCTCGATGCACTGGTCGACATCCACCAGCACGGTTTTATTCGGAAACCGGTGATAAAACTGCAGCATCTGCATATGCTGGGCGGCCCATCGCTCCATCAGCACGCTCACGGCGGGCATCGGCTCGCCAGAGTCAAGTGCGTGGGCGATATAGCGCTGTGCCGAGGTGACAACCAGCACAAACCGCAGCTGTGGATCAAAGCTCTGCCAAAAATCCAGCAGCGGTAGCGACTGGACGCTCGACCATCCCCACACGGGTTGATCGAGGTTCGCCAGAAATAGGTCGCTGGCGAGTTGTTCCCAGACGCGACCCAGCTCGACGACACCAGGCTCGGTGGCAAGCTCTTTGTTGCGGCTCTGCACTTGGGTGTGCCAAAACTCGATCGTGAGATTGTCATCGCGCTTGGATGATCGGGCCAGCCCCATTCCCCCTTGGGTCAAAATCCCATCGATATAGGAGAGGTCACTTGGGCTCGCACCCGTAATGCAGAGGGTTTTCATTGGCTGGAAATGTGGTTGTGTGATTGAACTTGCAGCTTGACTGATGTGCAAATTTTACTTTTTGAGAGGTATAGCTACCGCAGGTAAATGACTGAGTCAGTCTTCACCATTCGATATACAGATCTAGTACAGAAACGATACATGTCAAATTTCAAACTGACCAAATGATAACGAGTATTCAGTCAGTTTGAGACACAAATTGAAGAAAATATTACCGAAAATTACTTTTGATCTTATATCCTTCGTCAACTATATACTTTCTCAATGGAATGTATACAAATTTACGCCGGTGTCATGATGATCGCAATAACCTTGGATGGCGTGAGCTTGGATCCTGATCTCAGACGCGCGACATTGATTGTCCGGTCATGAGCGCCAACATCCTCTCTCTCATCCTCTCCATGCGAGAGGATCTGCGCGCGATCGGCTTTGATCGTCCGGAAAATGCCCCCGCCTTTAGGCAGTGGCTCCTGAACCATGGCATCCACGAGTATCCCGGCCTCAGGGCGATCCTGATGCAACTGGCGGGGCAACAGGTCGCAGCCACTGACCCTGCGCGTGCCCCCTCCCCCTTTGGTGTCAATCTCGTGGGTTATGCCTTTGGTGAGCTCGGGATCGGCGAGGATGTCCGGATGGCGGGACGGGCTTTGTTAACGACGTCGGTGCCCACCACGCTGGTGAACTTCAAGCCGGGTGACGACATCCCGCAACAGGACTTTAGTATGGCGGAGCATGTCTCAGACGATGCCCCCTACGGGATCAATATTTTTTGCATGACCGCCCAGGAGAATGCGCGTCATTTTCTGGAGCTGGGCGAGGGACGCCATGGAGGCCAGTATGCTGGCCGCTACAACATCGGCTACTGGCCATGGGAGCTCTCGGGCTGGCCCAAGGATTGGGAGCTTTCCTTTGATCTGGTGGACGAGGTCTGGGTCTCGACCTGGCACACCTATCAGTCCTTGGCGGACATCTGCCCCAAGCCTCTGTTTCACATGCCGATGGCCGTGGTGTTGCCGCAGGTCAAACGCTTTGTCAGCAAGGCGCAGGCGCGGAAGTATTTTAAGTTGCCCTGTGTGAACGCACAAAGCGGTCATTCAGCGCCCGCTCCCACGCTCTTTTGTTTTTCCTTTGATCTGAACTCCTCGATCCATCGTAAAAACCCCCATGCCTGCGTCGACGCCTTTCTCAAAGCGTTCCCCCCGCGCAAGTACGGTAGAGATAAAGTCGGCCTGGTCATCAAGGTCCATACGCCCAAGCAGGCTCATCCTGTTTGGGAAAAGCTCAAGCGTCTGGTTGCAGCCGACGACAGGATCCACATCATCGAGGGCACCCTGCCCAAGCCGGAGTTGTTGGCGCTCTATCAGGCGTGTGACTGCTTTTTGTCGTTGCATCGGGCCGAGGGTTTTGGCCGGGGGATTGCTGAGGCGCTCAAGCTTGGTTTGCATGTCATCACGACGGGCTATTCTGGCAACGTGGACTTTTGCCAACCGCCCCATGCCGATCTGGTCAACTACACCCTCATCCCCGTCAAGAAAGGCCAATACCCCTATGCGCGTGGCCAAGTCTGGGCCGATCCCGATGTGGCGCACGCCGCGCGCCTGATGAAACGCTTTGTTGATCAGCGCGAGGCCTTTGTCCCAAAGACCCGTTGGCCACAGTTCTCGGCCGCGGTGGTGGGGAAACAATACAAGAAAAGACTGGAGCAGATCCGGGCTGAAAACCCTGGGTTGTTTCTGGGGTGATGGGCCTCCAAGTTTGGCTGAGTATGTCTGTATAGAGGCAGATGAAGCTATTGCAGCGTTGAGGCGAAGAGCCAAATATTACCAATTACTACTACCACTAATATTTCATGAATACTATCTTTAATTAGTATATTTATGTAATATGCGCTCGCGTATGGCATCTCATATCTGAATGCCGATTTCGCACTGACGTCCCGAGCGGCCAACGGCATATTGGGAATGCAGATGAATCAAGATTTAACTGACTACTCACCCTGAATAAGCAGCAAAATCAGTATCTGACATGACGCCCAATGACGAAACAGCTCGCCTCTCTCAATATGCACCTTTAGAGAGCCGGGCCACAGCGGTTCAATTCATGGAGTCGATCCCGGTCGGCATCTATGTCATGAAAATGGACAACGAGGGGAATCCTTCGTTCTCTTATGTCAGCGATCGTTTTCTCGATATGCTCGATTTAAACCGCGAGGCGGTTTTAAAAGATGCGGCTTCAGCATTTAATTGTGTGCATCCCGACGAACGTGCTGAGTTTGTGGCGCTCAATCAAAAAGTATTCAAAGAAATCATCCCCTTTTATTGGGAAGGTCGTTGCATCGTCAGAAATCAGACAATGTGGGTCATCGCTGAGTCCATTCCTCGGCGACTCGACTCAGGCACGGTGATCTGGGAGGGAAGCTGCACCAACATTACCAAACAAAAAAATGCCGAACTGCAACTAAAAAAAAGCGAAGCGCATATTCGCTCACTGCTGGACAACTCGCCCGTTCCGACCGCGATCAATAGCATGAACGACGGGACGATCACCTACCTGAATCAAAGCTTTTCAGAGATATTCGGCTACACGCTCAGTGATATTCCGACCGTCTCGGAGTGGGCAATTAAAGCCTACCCGAACAAGCAATATCGCGAAGATGTGTTTGCCAAGTGGAACGCCTCTGTCGAGGCTGCCAAAGCAGGTAATCAAAAAGTCGCGCCGAGTGAATTAAGTATCGTGTGCAAAGATGGTTCGACCAAAGACATCATTGCGGCCGCCTCGTTTATGGACGATATGCTTTTGATTTCTCTGATAGACATCACGGAACGCAAGCTAGCCGAGCGTGCGGAGACTGCTATCAAGGAAGCGAATGAGGAAAAAATAAGATTCCTGACGCATTTCGATCCCTTGACCAATCTACCCAACCGCGATTTGTGCAAAATCCTGCTTCAGGCTGCGATTGATCGTGCGAAGGTGCATCAACACATTGTCGGTGTCCTACTGATCGATATCGATCACTTTAAAGTGATTAACAAGAACTATGCATACGCGACTGGCGACCAAGTACTGTCAACGGTTGCGGCCAGGATTCGTCAGTGCATCGGTGAATATGATTCGGTCTGCCGGTTGCTAAGCGATGAGTTTGTCGTGATTATTTCAAACGCGCAATCTCAAGCTTCTGTCGAGAATATCTCCAGGATGATTCTGAGCCAAATCGCCGAGCCCATCTTGGTCGGTCACGATGCGTTCAACATCTCTGGCTCCATCGGTGCAACGGAATTCCCGAGCCACGGACAAGAGGTCGAGACGCTTCTGCAAAATGCAGAGCTCGCCATCTCTCAAGCAAAAACCGAAGGGCTTCACAACACGATCCGTATTTTCGCGCCACTCATGCGCGAACAATCTGCGCATCGTGCACAGACGGTCAAAGATTTACATGTGGCTCTCAAACAAGAAGATTTTGTGCTGCACTATCAGCCGCAAATTGATTTGCACTCAGGCCGAATGATTGGCGTGGAGGCGCTTCTGCGCTGGAATGTTCCAGGTGCAGCGCTGCGATTGCCAAGCACCTTTATATCCATTGCGGAGAAGAGTCATTTAATTGTTGGTATTGGCGCATGGGTGTTCAGACAAGCCTGTCGACAGCTGAGTCAATGGCAGCAGGCAGGGCTCTCTATTCAGTCCCTCGGCATCAACCTGTCTGCCATTCAGTTTAGTCAAAGCGACATCGTGGCCTTGGTCGAATCTGTGCTGCGCGAAACGGGCGTGGATCCGAGATTAATCGATCTCGAGCTCACCGAATCAGCAGTCATGAATGACGAGACAGGCGAAATATCGGACAAACTCAACCGCTTGAACAGCATGGGCTTAAAGCTCTCGGTCGATGACTTTGGTACGGGGTACTCGAGCCTGACTTACCTCAAACGATTCCCCGTTGAGCGCCTCAAAATCGATCAGTCCTTTGTCCAACACATCACGACGAACAAAGCAGACAGACTAATTGTAGAGTCGATCATCAAGCTCGCGCAGAGTCTGGGCATCACCTCGATCGCCGAGGGCGTCGAAGATGAGGCGACTCTCCGGCTACTCAAGCAAATGGGCTGTACGCAAGCCCAAGGCTACCTGATCGCCAGACCGATGCCTGCCGAGGACATCGAACGATTATTCAAGCGCGAACAGCATTTTTAGGCAAGGTCATCGAGATCAGTCCGGCCACGATTAACAGACCGCCGGAAAGCCCGAACGCGACCCAGTGCGTACCAAAGGCCTCATAGCCCCAGCCACCCAGCCATGAGCTGAAGGTGGCGCCAAACTGGTGGCCCAGGTAAGCCAACCCATACAAAATTCCTACGAGTCGCACACCATACGCATCCGCCAAAATAGCGGAGGACATCGCGATGCTGCCCGCCCAGACCAAGCCACCAATGGCGGAGGCGGCAAACAGCTCGACATGTGTCCCGACCATCACCAGCGCGAAAAAGCCCAGGCCGCGCACAAAATAAATCACCGCGAGGATACTGCGCCGCTCGAGCTTATCCGCCAGCCGTCCGAGCACCAGCGTCCCAAAAATCGCCACGATGCCGATGATGCTGATCCCCAGCGCGCTCGTCGCCGAGTCATAGCCGTGATCCATCAACATTGGCATGCCATGGGTTCCCAGCAGGTTCATGCTGAAGCCACAGACGAACAGTCCGAGGCAAATTTTCCAAAAGACGACGGTGCGCACGGCTTGCGCGAATGTCATCGCCGAGACCATTGCGGCTCTTTTCTTATTTTCTGCATTGATCTGCGAGGGTAAAAGATCACTGTTTTCAGGGGCTTCGTCATTGATCACAAACAATGCGGTCGGAACTGTCAAGAGCGCAAAGACGATCGCAAAACCCAGCAGCGTCGACTGCCAGCCAAACGACTCGATCGACCAGGTCAGCACGGGTGTCATCACGGCGATACCGGCCATCGATCCCGTCGACAAGTAGAACAAAGCCATGCCACGCTGACGCGTAAACCAGCGGCTGATGACGGGAGTCAAGGCCACGGGGCTAGTAAACGCAAGCCCGA
>JAURZO010000148.1 GCA_030653405.1 Zwartia sp.
AATCGAACCCGCCATGGTGGTCTCGCCCGCGACACCATACAAATCCTTGATGGAAACAGGCAAACCCGCCAGCGCAGGCTGAATCACACCTGCCTTGTGGGCGGCATCGGCTGCGCGTGCGACCGCCAGCGCAGCACCGGGGTAAAGCTTAGTAAAAACACTCTTGGCGTATGATTTTTGTGCGCCCTCAAGGGCATCGACGACAAGTGCCTCGCGGGTGATTTCACCCCGGGCCAAGCGTTGGTTTAATTGCTCGATCGTTTCAGTAATGTGAATCATGAGTTTGCAGCTTATGAAAGTGAGCGCGATGGCGCAATGGCAATCCCGCAATGTAAGGAACCCAGGGCTGTGGGTCAAGGGCTTACCGATATTGCGTAACCGAGCTTTTGTCGACTCGGGTCACTCACAACGACCATAACAGTGCATTTTGAAGGTATTCCCTCAATCAACAGCACTGTTTGGGTGATCAATCAAGCACTGGGGATAAAATGATCAGTGCATCGATGGGTATGCAACCTTTATTTAGGACACAGACATGCAATCATCACGTCGCCAGTTCATGATTTACACAACCGCAGGCTTAGCCTCCCTTTCCCTGACCAGTCAGGCACAGGCACAGGCTCTCTTGGGTGAGGCCGAGCCTACAGCTGTTGCGTTGGGTTACAAAGCAGACGCAAAAACGGTCGATAAGGCCAAATGGTCCAAGTACCAAGATGGTCAGTTGTGCTCTAACTGTCAACTTTACGCAAGCAAGTCCGCAGACGCCGGAACCTGTAGTATCTTCCCCGGCAAGCTGGTTGCCGGTCCAGGTTGGTGTAATGCTTGGATTAAAAAGGCCTGATTCAAGTCTTTTTAAATACTAAAACGCTGCAACATTTGATTGTTGCAGCGTTTTTTTTAAGCAAATCAAAATCTTTTTGAATGCTGTGCTCAAGCGATTTGCTCAAGCAGAAATTAACAATTACTGAGGAATCACGCGGGCTTCAGTACCGGAGCCCTCGATATAGACCTTTTGACCCACACGAAGATTGCTTGTCGGCTGCGTCACAGACACCAACACACCACCGCTCGTGCGCACAAAAATCTGCTGACCCTCTACAGGCTTGTCATAATGCTTTTGGATCTCATTGCCGGCCACAGCACCACCAATCGCACCGAGCACCATCGCGACAGTCTTGCCTGTGCCTGCGCCGATCAGCGCACCAATGCCCAAACCACCTAAACCACCGACGACTGCGCCCACACCTGTTTCGTGGCTACTCTTGATCTGTGCTGAATTAATTTGTTCGATCACGCCAGAACGGATTTCCATCGGCGCACTAGACCCTGTGGGTGCGCACGCAACCAGAGCAAATATAGCCAAAAGAGATAGTGCAATTTTTGAAATTTGTCTTAACATCATCGGTCTCTATAAGTTTGTTAAGCTTTGTTAAAAGCTGCAACGGAAGTGTAACGCCAAGCTAGTGACAAATTGTCTTTTTCTAAGCTGCAAAATGCTAACATTCTCAAATAGATACGTTAGAAAGTAATTTTTAGTTTTAGTTTAAGTCTCGTGCAGGCAACTCGATTTTTCCCGAATGGAGAATAATATGAATCGTAAACTTTTCGCATTAGGCGCCTGTGCGCTTATTTTCGGTGCCACAACGGCATCGGCTCAGGTTCCTAGAGCTTCAACCACGACTCAAGAATTCGTGGCTTTGTGCACTAAAACCTCTGACATCTCTTCGCAGAATTTTTGCCACGGTTTTGGTCAAGGCGTCTATGAAACATACCTGATCACACGGCATCCCAAAAGAGCGCCGAACTTTATTTGTGCTGAAAACTCCAAAGGAACTCGCCAAGACTACATTAATGGTTTTGTAAAATGGTCTGCTTCGAACCCTAAATTCAATCAGTTATCGGCTGCTGACACGATCCTTCGGTACTTGGCTGAAACCTTACCCTGCAAGAAAAACTAGACCATATCTTGAGCGTGCCATCAGGCGCACGCAAGATCCCGCGCATACATTGCGCCCTAATCTAGACCTAGTCGTACATAGTTGGACTTAAGCATCTCAGGAGTGTAATCATGAAAAAAACGCTATTTATTCTCCCAGTCGTCGCAGCACTGACACTGACAGGCTGTGCAGGCATGGATACGACCCAACAGCGCACCCTATCGGGCGGTGCAATCGGTGCCGCGGCAGGCGCTGGTATTACAGCCATTGCCGGTGGCAATCCTATTTGGGGTGCAATTGGTGGCGCTGCTGCTGGTGCACTCGGTGGTTTTATTTACGACAAGCACGAACAAGGTCAGTAACCTGATTGTCCTCCTGATGTTTGACAGCAAGTCAGACAAATGGAGGACTTTTTTTAGCTGCGAGGTTGCGCAGTGCGTGGCTTCTGATTTTTCCAGCGGCGATGGACCCACCACCATTGCTCTGGATGCCGGATGATCGAGAGCTCTAACGCGCGGTTATAGGCTCGGGTATTCTTTATGATTTCCTGACCGACATCATCATCGACGATCGGCTCAAGTGGTGGAAAAAATTTGAGGACATGCGTGCCATCGGGTTCGCGCCATGAAGCGGCCGGAATGACTGGTGCGCCTGTCGCCATTGCAATCACCGCCATACTTTTATACGTGCCTGCAGCCTGCCCGAAAAATTCGACTTCTATCCCCTCAGGACGACGGGCATACTGATCGAAAGGAAAAACAATCGCATCACCGCCCTCGATAGTGGTTACGATTTCCTCCAACGAACCTCGTCGACCCACAACCCCGAATCCCGCCTGATTAAATCGGCGCGTCAGCAGATCGCTAAGCCACTTGGGTTTAATAGGACGTCGTAAAAAGTGAATCCGCCCTTTGACCTGAGGAAAATGCTCGATCCCCGCTACAGTGGACACCTCAAAATTACCAAAGTGCCCAGTCAAAATCAAAATCCCTTTGCCCGCTTCGAACGCCTCGATCATACCTGCCACGCCCTCTACACGAACGATCGATTTTTTGCGGGCAACGGATAAAAACCGGAACTGGAATAGTTCTTTTACTAAAGATAATAAATGACCGTAATGCGCTTGCGCGAGCAACGCGATTTGCGCTGCATCAACATGGGCACCATATACGCGATTGAGATTTTCTAAAATCACTTTACGGCGATAGGGCAACCAGCGAAAAATAAACTGACCACCCCAAGAGGGCTTGATGATTTTGGGCTTACGCAACGCGACAGCTGTCGCAGTCGTTTCACTATGAGTCAGCGATATGTTGATTTCTTGGACAAGATGCCGACCCAGCACAATCTCAGCAGCGGGGGTGACAGCGATGTACGGAGCACCGTACGCATCGCGCACCACAGAAAAATCCATTGCAGTAATCGTGTTTAAAGCGGTCTCGCTTGGAAACAACTTGAGGCAGGCCTCCTTGGCAGCAAATCTTGCCGCGAGGCTGGCAATCCTTCCTGGCCCCTCACCGGCATCCTCGATCTCACGCTTTGAAAAAAGCTTATCAAGCTCGCCTGGCATCGCCTCGATCAACCGAGCGACGCGTTCGATCTCAACGGTATCAACAGCGCAACCATCTGGCAAAGAAGCGCTTTCAACGAAAGAGGATGACTGCGTCACGCCGCTCAATCAGGTCGGGCAGCGCGTAACAAGACCGCCGCATTTGTGCCGGCAAAGCCTCGACATAAAATCAAGACAACATCACTGCGTGCAGGACGATTTTGCTGACTCACATTCAATCCGGCACATGCAGTTGCAAGCTCACCTAGAGTAGCAATGCCTGGCACCACATTGCGCCGGCATGCTTCGAGTCCAATGGCCACATCGATCGCACCTGAAGCTGCAAAAAGATGACCGATCGACCATTTAAACCCTGTCACTGGGGGCATATCGGTACCAAAAACCCGCAAAAGCGCAGCCGCTTCGGAGTTATCCGAGCCCTGCGTGCCATTCGCATGCGCGACTATCATGCCCACATCAGCAGGTTTGAGGCCCGCATCAGATAGTGCGCATTCGATTGCCCGGCTCAAGCCATCGCCGTCTTCGCGCACATCAAAAATACCCTCGCCCTCAGAGGCATCACCGCCACCAAGATACTCACCTAAAATCGTCGCACCGCGCTCAAGCGCAGAGGCTTCGGTTTCTAGTACCAGTGATGCAGCACCTTCGCCTAGCAAACATCCATCATGCCGTTTGTCATAGGGTCGCAAAAGATCATCAGACACCAGACCCACACGATCCAGATAATTCAGGGTTTGAGGTTCGATCGGCGCGTCATGACCGATCGCAACAGCACGATCAGCATCACCCTCACGCAAAGCCCAAGCACTCTCAATAATTGAAAGCAGGCCGCTCGTCGTGTGATTGGTAATGCAACCGTTTGGGCCTTTGAGCTGATTGCGGATACTGACATGGCAAAGTACATTGTTCGGCAGCGACCGCAACAACCACATCGGATTCACCATGCTGGACAATTCCTGTCCAAACTTTGGCAAACTCCCCTCAGTCTCTGCCATCAAAGGAAAGAAGTCGTAATTGACCTCAAAAGCCCCACCGCCGGAACCCACGTAACAACCCGTTTGATCGGCATAGTCCGCCTGAGCCTTTTCATCCAACGCTTCACGCCAAGATGACAACCCCGCCTGCTCGATCGCCTGCGTACCCGCATAAATACCAAAGACATCTGAGCGCCGAACAAGCTTGAGTAGCTTACGGTCACCCAATAACTTGCCACCGTTGTAATCCTGAACCTGAGCGGCTAGATTGCCTCTCCAAGTGCTTGCATCCCAAGCGGCAATAGGAGAAAACACCGATCTCCCCTCGAGCAGCACATCGACAATACTGGCGGGATCCAGGCCCGCACCACAAATGGCACTGTTACCGGTAATAACGATACGGGTCATGAGGATTACCGTCCTGCAGCGATCAACGCTGCGGTTTCTTCGGGGTGACGGAAAGCCAAACAGCTATTGCTACCGCCAAAACCGAGTGAATTGGAGAGCGCCATGCCAATACGAGCGGACCTGGGCACATCACGGACAATATTGACGTCACAATCAGGATCAAGCTCGCGCAAATTGGCGCTCGGAGGCATCAAACCATCACGGATCGCCAATGCACAAAAGCCTGCTTCTACAGCGCCCGCGGCTGCGATCAGGTGACCCGTGACACTTTTGGTTGAGCTCACCCCGACCTCCATGGCCCGCTCGCCAAATACTGCGTGCACCGCTGCGCATTCACTGCGGTCATTCATCGGAGTCGAAGTGCCATGCGCATTGAGATAATCAACATCAGCCTCTGTGGCACCGGCGTCATATATCGCACGACGCATAGCCTGAATCGGGCCGTCGCCAGAGGGATGTGAGTCCGTGATCCGGTATGAAGACAAAGAATTGCCATCACCCGCCAACTCTGCATAGATGGTTGCGCCCCGCTGGACCGCGCTGTTCCACTCTTCGAGCACGAGAAATCCTGCGCCTTCGCCAAGCACAAAGCCGTTCCGTGTCAGATCAAAGGGACGACTCGCACGCTCCGGGGCATCGTTATCCGGTGAAACAGCAGACAACAGACAAAAACCTGCCAAGCCAACTGGTGAAATCATTGAATCAAAGCCACCCGTCAACACGCGATCAGCTACCCCCCGGCGAATCAGACGCAGCGCTGTACCAATCGCTTGACCACCTGACGCACACGCGGTGTGAACCGTAGACGCATAACCACGAATGCCAAATCTACGCAATAGCAACGAGACACCGGCCGTAGACAGGCTGCGGCTAAACGCCATCACATCATTAGCAACCGGCTCGGTCAATATCGCAGAAGGCTCGAGCTCACCCTGGGGGGCCGCCGCTTTTTGAATCGCTGCAATTTCCTCGTGGGCAACCGTCATCATGCCTGCGCCAACTACACACCCCCAACGAGACGCATCTTGTTGCGTCGGCCGAACCCCAGCATCCGCGATGGCCTGATCAGCTGCCGCAAGGGCAAAGCGATGCGCACGGCTCGCGTATTTCAGGAGCTTACGATCGTCAATAGGAGGTAAATCATCAAAGCCTTTGACCTCAGCTGCGATGCGAGTGGAAAAACCAGACGCATCGAAAATGGTGATCGGACCTGCGCAGCCTTTAGCAGCCTTGATGCGTGCCCAAGTCGAAGCAACATCCAAGCCCGCCGGAGTGACCAGTCCAATCCCAGTAATCGCTACGCGACGTTTTGCAGTCATTCAGTATCTCCGGTGTCAGGCATAAAAAACATCTTGGCGCCTGCAATGGTGCGGCCATCAGCCTGAGCACCGACTTTAATCACAATGGGTTCGGACTCACTGCTGCCCGACTCTGCACGCTCGGCAAATAGTACGAGGGTCGCACCGGGCGCCGTAAAGGCGCGGACTTTGACGTTGGTGATGCTGCGCACGCCCACAGTTCCGACCGCAGTCGTATTGGCCAAACGCTGGGCCAGTTGCAACTGAGCATCAAGCATCAATGTAGCGGGAAAGACCGGCCGCAAAGGGAAGTGATCCAGAAAAAAATCAGCCTGTTCGGGCACATAAAGATATGCCTCCAGTCGCTGTCGATCATTTGGACCTGGTATGTCTTTTAGTACTGGTGCCGGCACACCCTTGAAAGCACCGGGCGCCCGTCCGATCGAAGTAAGTTGCTCAAAATCTGCGCGAAGCGCCTCGGGCGTATCAAATTCGTTGATATCCAGCATCGAGCCAAGCGTATCACTGAGCTCCAGAACCAATTGACCATCCACGAGCGCGCGGCCTCGATACTGGATGGACTCAGCATCACAAGACTCGATGTCAACAATGAGCTCGAGTGTGTCTCCAGCTCGTGGCAAACGATGCATCCGCGTATCACCTGCCAGCGCAGCAACCGGACGATGCGAGAAATTGACGACAGACATCGCCACCCACGCAGCCAGCTGCCCGATCGCCTCGGCGACCAAACTCACAGGAAAGTGAGAGACTGCGGGCGGTATAGTGTAGAGACCACGCACACGCCTGGTCCCATCAATCTCAGTAATACGGTCGACAAAGGAAAAAGCAGCAAACCGACCTGTTGGCGAGGCCTCATTGGCCATCGCCGATTGCACGACCATGTCAGCCAGCGGCTTGTGACTCACGCTGAGCGCGGATCACGAGCTTGCAGAATGTTTCGGGTGTGTACAGACGCGCGATGTGGTCAACACGCATCGGGGTTTTGAAGCGCGAGGCATCGATCTCTGACAAGTACTCACGCAAACGCGCCAAGCCCTTTTCGGTCAGGATACCGTTTTCCTCGAACTCGGAAACAGGCATGTCACCACGCACATCCTCAATGATCTTGCCGCGTGGCACCTTGATCTTGAACGCACGCTCGAGACGGAACACCATATCCAGGAAGTCAATCGACTCTGCATCGAGGCCTTCGATCAGGGAAACATCAAGCTTGATATCATCAACATCACAGCCCAATGCATCGGCCATCGTTTTTTGAACGGTCGGGAAGACCGCCATGATTTCTTCTTTAGAGATGACTGCTTCAGCCATGAATTACTCCGTATATATGTCAGCGCACACAAGTTTAACTCAACTGTCAGGGAAATCCCGCCCCGCAGCTGAACTTGAAGAAAGCAACTGGCGCGGCTTCAGCCCATTTTAAAACCACCATCGACATAGAGGACTTGTCCGGTGACGTAAGCGGCCATATCTGAGACTAGGAATGCTACAGCATTCGCGACATCTTGAGCCGCGCCATAGCGTTTTAACAAAATATTACGTTTGACCTCATCTTCGGCGAGATCCCGAACCTGCTGGGACATCTCCGTCTCGATCACACCTGGCGCCACCGCGTTCACGAGGATTTTGCGTGGCGCGAGCTCAACGGCCATTGCGCGGGTCAACGCGTCGACCGCGCCTTTGCTGGCGGCATAATTGGTTTGTCCGCGACCTGCCTTGGCACCCGCCACGGAGGACAAGTTGACGATGCGACCGGCACGTTGCGACATCATGAAAGGAATCACAGGGCGGGTCACATTGAAGATGCCGCCCACATTGGTGTTCAGAACAGAGGAAATCTCCTCATCGTCCATCGCCGCCATCAAGTTATCTCGCACAATACCCGCGTTATTAACAAGGATATCGATACGTTCACAACGTTCAGCGATTGCTTCAACTGCAGCGGCGCAAGCGGCTGAGTCGCTCACATCAACCTGTAAGGCTGTCGCCTGCCCACCTGCAGCAGTCACTGCAGCCACCACCTCCGCTGCAGCTGCTTGATTGCCTTTGTAAAAAAAATTTACGACCGCGCCTTCGCTGGCAAGGGTCTCGACGATGGCGCGACCAATCCCGCGCGAGCCACCTGTGACAAGGGCGACTTTGCCAGCCAAACCTGATTTAAACGTCATGATCCTCAACCCGAAATGGCAAAACCACCGTCGACCACCAAAGTGTGACCGTTGACCCATGCCGCCTCAGGCAGACACAAGAGATATACCGCATCTGCAACGTTGGCGGGCAACAAGCTCGGTCCTGCCGGCGTACGCGCGGCGAATTCAGACAAAACCTGATCGCGATTTGGGAAATGACTGAGTGCATCGGTATCCACAACGCCGGCCGATACTGTATTGACTCGAATGCCGCGTGGACCGAGCTCCTGCGCCAATGTGCGGACCAGTGACTCAAGGGCAGCCTTGGACGCACCGATAAAGCCGTAATGAGGCATGGCGCGCTGGGCTCCGAGACTGGACATCGCGATAATGCGACCACCATTTTTCATAAGCGGCGCCGCATGTTGCGCCAGCAGATTGACCGCAAATGCATTTGTTTCCAGACACCACCGAAAATGCTTGAGCGTCATGTCCATCGCAGGCTTGAGTACGCCTGAGGCGGCATTGCTGATGACGATATCCAAATGACCGAATTCTTTGGTGATGATCTCGAACATTTCGGCCACGCTGTCAGGCACGCCCACACTCGCCTGGATAGCAATGGCCCGGCGGCCCATCGCACGCACTTCGGCACATACCGCCTCGGCCTCATCAGAGCTGTTGTAGTAGTTTGCGATGATGTCACATCCCGCAGAGGCCAATTTCAGGGCGCACGCACGACCGATGCCGCGAGCGGCTCCAGTGACCAGGGCAACTTTACCGGACAGAGGTAGACTCATAATGGGGGAATGACTCCAAGGAAAAGCGAAATTTTAACCAAGATCAAGAAAAGCGACCAATCATCACTTACCGCCGATCCGAGCCATCTTACAATAGAGGATTGATTGATCGACTTTTAAGCGGGTGCGACTCAAACACCGCGCGTTACTTTAAGGAAAACGCATGTCCAAGCAGCCTCCAATGCCTAATATTCCAGCTGTGGTCACGCAATGGATTCACGGCAAACCCGTCAGTCATGCTGGCGCACGCAGTCAGGATGTGTTTAATCCTGCCACCGGCCAAGCCACCCGCAAAGTCGAACTCGCGAGCCTCGAGACCGTGAACGAGGCGGTCGCGAGCGCTAAAGCTGCGTTCCCTGCCTGGTCAGATACCCCGCCGATTCGCCGCGCGCGCATCATGAACAATTTCCTTGCCCTGATGAATAGCCGAAAGGACGAGTTGGCCTCGATCATTACGCAAGAACATGGCAAGGTCTTTACCGATGCACAGGGTGAAGTCATGCGCGGCATCGACATCGTCGAATTCGCCTGCGGCATGCCACAACTGCTTAAAGGGGACTTTACGGATCAAGTGTCAACAGGCATCGACAACTGGACACTGCGTCAACCTCTTGGCGTGGTCGCGGGCATTACGCCGTTTAACTTTCCTTGCATGGTGCCTTGCTGGATGTTCCCGGTGGCGATCGCGGCGGGTAACTGCTTTGTACTCAAACCAAGCGAGCGCGACCCTTCCGCCTCGATTTTTATGGCGCAGCTTTTCAAAGAAGCCGGCTTGCCCGATGGCGTGTTTAACGTGGTACAGGGTGACAAAGTCGCAGTCGACGGCCTGCTTGAACACCCCGATGTCAAAGCAATCAGCTTTGTGGGCTCGACACCCATCGCCCAATACATCTATCAGCGCGGCGCAGACCTTGGCAAGCGCGTGCAGGCACTCGGTGGTGCCAAAAACCACATGGTGGTGATGCCCGATGCCGACATAGATCAAGCTGTGGATGGCTTGATCGGAGCAGCCTATGGCTCAGCCGGTGAGCGTTGCATGGCGATCTCGGTGGCCGTGTTGGTGGGTGATGTGGCCGACAAAATTGTGCCTCTGCTGGCCGAGCGCGCCAAGACGCTCAAAATCAAAAACGGTCTCGAACTCGATGCAGAAATGGGGCCGATCGTGACCCGCCAGGCGCTCGAGCGCATTGAGGGCTACATCGACATCGGCATCAAAGAAGGTGCCAAGCTTGTGGTGGATGGTCGCGGCCTGAAAGTCCCCGGACACGAACATGGCTTCTTTACAGGTGGTTCTCTCTTTGATCACGTCACGCCTGAAATGCGTATTTACAAAGAAGAAATCTTTGGCCCTGTTTTGTCGTGCGTGCGTGTCAAAGACTTTGCTCAAGCCGTCGAGCTCATTAATGCCCATGAGTTCGGCAATGGTGTGTCTTGCTACACGCGCGACGGTAACGTCGCACGCGAGTTTGGTCGCCGCATCCAAGTCGGTATGGTGGGCATCAATGTGCCCATCCCCGTTCCGATGGCCTGGCATGGCTTTGGTGGCTGGAAAAAGAGTCTGTTTGGCGACATGCACGCCTATGGCGAAGAAGGGGTGCGTTTCTACACCAAGCAAAAATCCATCATGCAGCGCTGGCCTGAAACCATCGGCAAGGGTGCCGAATTCGTCATGCCGACCGCTAAGTAATCGGTGGATCAGGTATGACAAAAAAAGCCGTTTGTTTGCTCAGTGGTGGTCTGGATTCCACCACTGTTTTAGCGATTGCCCAAAGCGAAGGTTACGAGGTGTATGCCTTGAGTTTTCGTTACGGGCAACGCCATGCTGTTGAACTTGAAAAAGCACAAGAGTTCGCGCGCGCAAGAGGTGTTTCCCGACACGTCGTGCTCGATCTTGATTTGCGAAGCTTTGGCGGCTCAGCCCTCACGGCCGATATTCCCGTACCCAAAGGACATTCGGTTGAAGACATCAGCACGGGCATCCCCATCACCTACGTCCCTGCCCGCAACACGATTTTCTTAAGCCTTGCTCTGGGCTGGGCCGAAGTACTCGGTTCGCAGGATATCTTTGTGGGAGTTAATGCGATGGATTACAGCGGTTATCCCGACTGCCGACCCGAATACATCGAAGCATTCGAACACCTGGGTAATTTGGCGACTAAAGCTGGCGTCGAGGGTCACCAGCGACTCAAGATTCGGGCTCCGCTCTTGAGCATGAACAAAGCCGACATCATCAGACGCGGAATGGCGTTAGGGGTAGACTTCGCAGAAACAACAAGCTGCTATGACCCTGAGCCAAATGGCAAGCCTTGCAAACAGTGCGACTCATGCCTGCTTCGTGCCAAGGGCTTTGCAGAGGTTGGCATTCAGGATCCGCTCTACACCAAATTTGGCCTTTGAATCACAGTCCATCTGTTTGATGGGCTGTGAAGCACGCGCTTAAATTGGCTACGCTTGACTAACGCGACTGAAGCGCCAGTGAAAACTCGGGCACATAGGTCACGAGCATCAGTACACCAAACATAATCGCGATAAATGGCCAAATTTTCGAGGCGACCTCGCTGAGCTTCAGGCCGCTAATGGCCATGCCCACGAATAGGCAATAGCCGATCGGCGGCGCCGCCATTCCAATCGCGACGTTTGTCACGATAATCGTACCGAAGTGAATCGGGTCGATCGCAAAACCTTTTGCAATCGCGATCAATAACGGCCCCAACACCACCATGATCGCAATCTCGTCCATCACCGCAGCGAGCAGGAAAAAAGCGACATTCAGAATCAAGAGCATCAGCCATTTTTCATGAATATTTTGAGTCAGCCATGCAGCCAGCTTTGGTGCAATCTGCTCTTGGGCGATCAAAATGCCAAAGCCTGCAGAAAAAACCACGATTGACATCACAATCGCTGTAATTTTGAGCGAACGCCAAATAATTGGTGACAGGTCCGCGAACTTGAGACGCTTTTCGATCACCATGCCGACGAATAGTGCATACACACAACTCACGACAGCGGCCTCTGTGGGTGTAAAGACACCGCCATAAATACCACCTAGCACGATGACCGGCGCAAGCAACGCCCAGATCCCGTCTCGCAGTGCCTGGCGGATTTCTTGCAAACTGGCTCGCTTTTGCGTTGGGATCTTGTTGCGTTTGGCATGCACCCAACACACCAGCATCAAGCCGAGTGCCATGACCAGTCCAGGCAATACGCCTGCACTAAAGAGTCTGGAAATGGATTGCTCAGCAATCACACCCCAGATCACAAACGCAATAGAGGGCGGTATCAAGGGTGCAAGCACGCCTGCACTCACCGCCAAAGCGGTCGCAAAACCTTTGCCGTATCCGCGCTCAGCCATGGCAGGAATCATGATGGCACCGATCGCGGCGGTTGTGGCGGGCGCTGAGCCTGAGATAGCGGCAAAAATCGCCGCGGCTAAAACAGTCACGTGACCCAAGCCACCGGTGAGGTGGCGAACAAACACGTCAGCGACTTTGATGAGTCGTGCGGATAAGCCGCCAGCCGTCATCAACTCCCCTGCCAGCATGAAAAACGGGATAGCGAGCAAGGAAAAAGATTGCGTCCCCGCGAGAATGGATTGCGGCAGCAGCATCGGTTCGATGCCTGCCACCAACAAGGAGAGCGCGACCACAATGCCGATCGCAAACGCGAACGGCACTCCGAGCAGCATCAACATACCGAAGCCAGCAGATAACAGCCACGCCACACTACTCATCGAGAGACTCCGCCCAAGGCATCAGCCTCTCGAACGAAAACAAGGCGACCAAAATCCCAAATACCGGTCCTGCCGCATACAGAAATTCAATCGGAAAGCCGATGGCTGCCGAGGTCGAACCTCGTGTTTCCTGCAAATAGCCCCAGCCCGAATACGCAATGAATACTCCCAACAAAAGCAACAGAACGGAGATCATTCGCTCAAGCCACTTGTGCAGTGAGGCTGGCAGGATATTCAGGACCAGATCCATCCGCGCATGTGTCATGCGTCGCACCCCAATGGCAGTGGCGATCACAATGACCCAGGCAAAGCCTAACAAGGCAAGCTCCTCGCTCCAGCTGAGGGACTTGCCAAAAACATAACGCAGGAAAACTTGCGCCGCGAGGGCCAGAAGCATGAGCAGCACGAGCGTCACTGCCGCGAGCTTCAGGCCCCTCTCGAGATAATCAAAATAGCGGCGCATCGGTATTTCCTGCTTACTTCACAGAGTCGAGGGCCTGATTGACCATCGCTTCACCCACAGTCTTTTTGGCTTTTTCATACATCGGCTGCACAGAGGCACGGAATGCATTGACATCACCCACTGTGTTGACTGTCATGCCTTTCTTTTGCAAGCCACTGAGCAAAGCTTTTTCATTGGTGCCGGCGGCTACACGCTGGGCGGCCGTCGCTTGCTTACCCGCCTCGATCACGGCAGCACGCTGTTCTGGCGTTAATTTATCCAGGCTACGCTTGGACATGATCAGCTCAATTGCAGAATAGGTATGGTTGGTCAGCGACAGGAACTTTGTCACCTCATACATTTTGCTACTGTCGATCACGGCAATCGGAATCTCCAGACCGTCAATGGTGCCCTGCTGCACGGCAGTGAACGTCTCGCCCCACGCCATCGGTACTGCTGCACCGCCGAGTGAAGTGAACATGTCAATAAATACTGGATTCTGCATCACGCGATACTTCACACCCGACACGTCAGCTGGCGCGCTGACGGGTTTTTTATTGTTGATCATCTGACGGAAGCCACCTTCCATGTAGCCCAGAACAATAATGTTCTTTTTTGCCAACAATGCCGACAGATCCTGGCCAACTTTACCGTCAAGCGCTTTTTGCGCCTGAGCTTCGTTGGAATACAAAAAGGGCAAATCGTTGATCTGGAAAGCAGGCTCGATCTGCGCAATCACAGCATTGGTAATGATGGCGGAATCCACTGTGCCAAAACGCACGCCTTCCATCATCTGCTTCTCATCACCTAACTGGCGATTTGGATACAACTGAATTTGAACCGAGCCTTTGGTCAGTTTTTCAACAGCATCTTTGAATGCATGGGCGCCCACCGCATAGGGGTCAGTTGGGCTGTCGGAAGTTGTCCAGCCCAGTTTGAGAACCGTTTGCGCGCTCACGACTGTAGGCATCGAAAACGTAAAGGCTGCGGAAACAATGGCAGAAAGAGCTAAGAGGTGACGACGTTTCATGTTTTTATCTCCTTGATAAATGAATGGCTAAATTCTGTTCTAACGGTTTACAAACGGAGCAAAGTCATACAACTGCTCAGGGTTTTTCACCAAAATCTGTTGACGCAACGCCTCGGAGGGTAGCCACTGAAATACAGTATCAGCGATGTCACCATCGTTTGGCATAGGTGCAGGAATATTCGGATGCGGCCAATCTGTACCCCAGACTAAGCGATCTGTTCTTGTGTTTAACAACGCATCGACAAACGGCTGAATCGCCGCCCACTGATTGGCGGGGTCAACGACTCGGTAGGCACCGGACAACTTGACCCAGGCTGTGCCCTCTTTAACCAGCGCACACATATTTCGAAAACCTGCGTCATCTACGCTTGGTTTGGAAGGGTGGCCAAAATGATCAAACACGACAGGCACGCCTAGCTTGGCGGCCCACATCGGAATATCGGGCTTTGCCGCCACATCCACTAAAAATTGAATATGCCAGCCAAAAGGTTGGATGCGCCGCGCTAAAGTTTCCGCATCGCTCAGCTGACTGCCACCGGCAAACAAGATGTTGACACGCGTGCCGCGCGTCCCTGCCAAATGCAAACGCTCAATTTCCGCATCCGTACTATCAACGGACAAGACCGCGACCGCACGCAAGCGCTCCGCATGTGCGTGCATAGTGTCATACAGCGTGCTGTGATCGTGACCATAGACCGAGGGGTGCACCAGCACGGCGCGATCTGCTCCGATCGCCTGATTCATCGCTTCGAAGGCGGCCCAGGGTGCCAAGCTAGGGGTGTAGGACCGATCAGCGGTGTAGGGATAGAGCTTGGGATCTTCGAACACATGAAAATGACAATCCACCGTGCCAGCCGGCAACTTGTGCTTAGGCTCGACCAACGGATCAAATGGTAAATACTCTGATGTCATCATAATGAAGTGTCCCGTACCCAATCTATATTTTTATTCGAATAATAAGTTTGTTCGGGATTTAAGCACTTCTAAGGGGTAAACGCGACTCAGGTTCTCCCCGACTTCGATTAATCTCATTGAAATAAGGGTAAACGCTGAGACATTGATGAAATATTCATCATGCGTTCAAGCAGATGCATAATCAGTACAACTTTTTTGAACTCTTTTTCGCATCAAACCCAACGATTCAATGAAATATATCCTCGCACTAGACCAAGGCACGACGAGCTCGCGGGCCATTTTGTTTGATAACGCTGGCTCGGCAATCGACTCAGCACAGCAGGAGTATGCGCAACATTTCCCGCGCCCGGGTTGGGTTGAACACGATGCCGTCGATATCTGGAACACGCAGATCGAGGTCGCTCAGCAATTAGTCGCGCGCGCCTGCTTGCCAGAGGACATTGCCGCAATCGCCATCACAAATCAACGCGAAACGACGGTTCTGTGGGATCGTCAAACGGGCGAACCGATTGCACCCGCCATTGTCTGGCAGGATCGCCGAACCGCCGATTTGTGTGTGACGTTACGCCAACAAGGTCACCTTGAAAACATTCAAGCTAAAACAGGCCTGGTGCTGGACGCCTACTTTTCAGGAACAAAACTCGCTTGGCTACTCGATCACGTTGAGGGTGCCCGTGCACGTGCAGAGCGTGGTGAGCTGGCCTTTGGCACGGTCGACAGTTGGCTCGCATGGAATCTGACCGGCGGTGCTGCACACATCACCGACCCCAGCAATGCTTCTCGCACACTGCTTTTTAATTTGCATACGCTTGCTTGGGATGATGAGCTCCTCGCTCTTTTTAATATTCCTCGCGCGGTCTTGCCAGAGGTGGTCCCGAGCTCTGGTATCTGTGGACAAACGGATGCCTCTCTTTTTGGTCATGCGATCCCCATTGCCGCTCTGATTGGCGACCAACAGGCGGCAACCTTTGGGCAGGGCTGTTTTGAGCCCGGCATGGCTAAAAACACTTACGGTACGGGTTGTTTTATGTTGTTAAATACAGGTGCAGAACCTGTGACGAGCCATAATCATTTGTTAACCACGGTCGGCTGGCAACGCCCCTCTTCAACGACGCCTGTACTACAGACCACGTACTGCCTTGAAGCCTCAGTCTTTATGGGGGGCGCGACCATACAGTGGCTGCGCGACGGCTTGAACATCATCCAGACAGCGCCCGAGGTCGAAGCCCTTGCCGCAAGCGTACCCGATGTGGGTGATACCTATCTTGTACCCGCCTTTACCGGCTTGGGAGCTCCTCACTGGGATGGTCATGCGCGTGGCACGCTGATTGGTATGACGCGGGGGACTACCAAGGCACATATCGCTCGCGCGGCACTTGAAGCGATCGCGCTCCAAGTCGCTGACGTATTTGAGGCAATGGAAAAAGATGCTGGCTTTAAGCTCACTGAACTCCGCGTCGACGGCGGGGCCTCGAAAAATAATCTGCTGATGCAAATGCAGGCAGATATTCTTGGCGTGCCGATCGTGCGTCCCAAGATTGTCGAGACCACTGCGCTAGGTGCGGCATACTTGGCTGGCCTTGCCGTTGGACTTTGGTCTGATTTAGACAGTATCACTGCCTGTTGGCAACAGGACAGACGCTTTGAACCTCAATGGTCTGACGCGCAGCGTGCCACCAAACGCGCGCGGTGGCGCCAGGCGATCGAACGCGCTCGAGGCTGGTCAGAGGACTAAACTATCAACATGAATAATGCCTCGCTGTCTGACACCTTGCCACTGCCCACAGTCCGTGCTGAGCTGCTCGCCAAGCTTGAGCGGGGTCTCCCTTACGACTTGGCGGTCATTGGTGGCGGAGCGACAGGGTTAGGGATCGCATTAGATGCCGTGACTCGCGGATTATCCGTTGTGCTGATTGATGGGGCTGACTTTGCCAAAGGCACTTCATCGCGTTCAACCAAACTCGTGCATGGCGGCGTGCGCTACCTGGCTCAGGGCAATATTTCACTCGTCTATGAAGCGCTTCACGAGCGCGCAACACTACTCAACAACGCCCCCCATCTTGCGCGTGCGCTCTCCTTTGTGATGCCCTGCCATCGCTTTTGGGAAAAGCCTTTTTATGGTGCGGGCTTATTGATGTATGACTTGCTGGCAGGCCGCCGCAGCCTTGGCCGCACGAGATTCTTAGGCGTCGCAGAGACTCAGTCCGCCTTGCCAAATATTCGCGCAGAGGGACTCAAGGGCTCAGTGCAATACTGGGATGGTCAGTTCGATGATGCGCGCTTGGCGCTTGCACTGGCGCGAACAGCCGCGCAACATGGAGCCGTCTTGCTGAATTATTGCCAAGCCGTTGAGTTACTCCACGATAAGGATCAATGCGTGAACGGCATTCTGGCACAAGATGTCGAGACCGGTCTGCCTTACACCATCAGAGCCAAGTGCGTTGTCAACGCCACGGGCGTTTGGGTCGATGCGATTCGTCAGCTCGATGACGAAGCACGCGGCCAGACAAGTGAAACAATGGTTGCCCCCAGCCAAGGTGTGCACATTGTCGTGGATCGCGAATTTCTACCAGGCGATCAAGCGCTCATCGTGCCACATACCAGCGATGGGCGGGTGCTCTTTGCAGTGCCTTGGCTAGGCAAGGTGATTTTGGGCACAACCGATACACCTCGCCATGACCTGAGCCTGGAGCCCAATCCCTTCAGTGAAGAGCTGGCATTCATTTTGCGAGAATCTGCACGCTACCTCAAGCGCGCACCCACGCGTGCTGACATCAAGAGTATCTGGGTTGGCCTGCGACCCTTGGTCAAACCCCCGACTGACGCGTCTGGAAACACTAAAAAAATCAGCCGGGAACACACCGTACTGGTGAGTCCGAGCAAACTTGTGACAGTGACGGGTGGCAAATGGACGACGTATCGCGCGATGGCGCAGGACGTTCTGGCGCATTGCGATGAGGCGAAGCTACTTGCACAAACAACACCTTGTGTGACGGAACATACGGTCCTGATTGGTGCGCAGTCCGGGCAAGTCGTCGCGCATTCGATGCACGAAGCACCGGGAAGAGCCGCATATGGCGATGAGGAAGCGTTTCTCGACACCTTGCCCGGTGCACGAAACGAACTTGCAATGGGACTCACCGAAGCCATGGTGCGCTTCGCGGTCCGCTACGAATATGCCCGCTCGGTTGAAGATGTTCTGGCAAGACGTTCTCGCCTGTTGTTCCTGGACGCCCGTCTGGCCGCTTCGATTGCTGGCGCAGTCGGAGCGATCGTTGCAGAGGAAACCGGGCAGGATCCTGGCATCGATGCCTTTTTAGCCTTGGCGATGCACTATTCGACACTGCCCGAATGACATCAGGCTGCGGCCGCATCCTCCAGAATCAAATCCGCACCACGTTCAGCCACCATCATCACCGGTGATTGAGTATTGCCCGAGACCATCGCCGGCATCACCGATGCATCCACGATACGCAATCCTCGTAGACCTTTGAAGCGCAAACGCACATCGACGACGGCCTCATCGTCCGAGCCCATGCGACACGTCCCGATGGGATGATAGATGGTCTGACCATTCGCTCGACCGAAGTCCAGCCACTGGGCATCGGTTTGTACGCTGTCACCCGGACTCATTTCGAAATCTACATAATGTGAAAGCGCTTGCTGACCAATGATGCGACGGGCAATTTTCATGCCATCGACCAAGGTCTGTTG
>JAURZO010000164.1 GCA_030653405.1 Zwartia sp.
CAAAACCGCTCTTTGTCCTGGAGGCAAGGAGCGCATGCGTCGACTCATGGAGGTCGTTGATTCAGGCCGGATCGATTTAGGTGTGTTGGTCACCCACCATTACAAGCTTGAAGATATCGTTGCCGCCTACGATTTGTTTGCAAATCAGCGAGATGGTGTCCTGAAGATTGCGATTAAGCCGTAGTCATTCATTCATACGTGTGTGGTGCTTCAAAATAGCTAGCGTCGTCCACCAGCCATTTTAATCGCTTCGGGTTGTCTGCGTAGCGTCAACATGCTGAGTGCGCCGAGTAATGGACCAATGGCGAGCACGATGAAAGCATAGCGCCAGCCAACCGCGTCCGAGATTTGTCCAATCAGCCAGATCGAGACAGCGGTGAGTAGAAAACCGAGGCTCGTTTGCAGGGTCAATACTGTGCCGATCAAACGGGGCTCGGCGAGCTCGGCCATTGCCGCTGAAAATTGTGCAGAGTCTGCAACAACTGTCATTCCCCAGACAGTGGCGATCAGGATCACGACTACTGGACCTGCATCGACTGAAAACCCGATCAGTAACGCACAACCTCCGCTTAGCAGCAATGCGCCGACTGTTGTGAGTGTTCGGCCGACGCGATCGGCAATCAGGCCAGCAAGCAGGCAGCCGATCGCTCCGGTGGCCATTACCAAGAATGTGATTAACGAGATCGAGGCGTGCCCAAGTTCGATTTGTAATCCAGAGGCAGGCAGCGCCCAGGCAAGAAAACTGCCGAGCCATGCCCACATGGCGTAGAGCTCCCACATATGTCCAAGATATCCGCCTTGTGCCAAGAGGATGGGCTTGTTGCGAAAGAGCGCTTTGAGATCGCTCCAATGAAACGACATTGATTTGGCGTGTTTTGGACCGAGTTGAACAAACTGGATGGTCACTGCGGCTGCAAGTGCGCAACCGCTGGCGAGCGCAACCGGTATTTGCCATCCGACACTCACAAAGGCATAAAAAAGATGAGGCATGGCCGACCCGAGGGTCACTGCGCCGACTAATGCGCCCATGAGCAGTCCCATATTACCCGCCGCCCAACCGGCGGCGAGTTTCATACCGACCGGGTAGACACCCGCCATGCAAACCCCAGTGGCAAATCTCAGTACGGGTGCCATAGGATGGTCAAATCCTGTGAGTAAAAGCGCTGCGTTGAGCGAGGCGCCGAGTAAGGCAGCGGCAGAAAACAGAGCGCGGGAATCGAAGCGATCGGCAAGACCAAAGACCGCACTGGCGAGGGTGCCCGCAACGAAGCCAAGCTGAACGGCGGAAGTCAGTGCGGCGGCGGCATCCGTGGAGAGCTGGTCGGCGTCTAAGAGGCTCGGCACAGCAGCAGAGGCAGAAAACCAAAGCGCCATCGCTGCAATCTGGCAAGCAATAATGAGAAAGATGGAGAACCTGCGTCCGGTCCCATTAGGGTCTGACACGATAGAGGTTTTTTTACCGCTCTTCTGGTCGGTCGCACTCATTAACGCTCAATGTTGACGAGTGGGCGTATGCCCATGGTGATCCGATTTTATCTTTATATCCGATCAAAATGGATTGCCAAGTCACTGTTGTGCTTAGGTATTTGTCGTCCTAACTTGGTGGTACAGTCGATAATCCTTCATACGCGGAGCGCCAGTCGACTCATGATGTTGCTTCAGACTGAGAGCCTGTCCAGGCGCGTGTCTTCGGATCGCTGGCTATTCCGTCACCTCAATTTATCCGTCGCCGCAGGCGAGCAACTTGCTCTCCAAGGAGCTTCCGGAGTGGGTAAGTCGACCCTGCTGAACATGATGGCGGGTTTGGATCAGCCAGATGAGGGACGGATGCTCTTTAAGGGCAGGGACTTCGCTCAGATCGGTCAGGCAGAGCGGCTCGCTCTTCGCCGCACAGCGATTGGATTTGTCTTTCAGGCGTTTCACTTGATGCCGCACCTTAACGCACTGCAAAACGTCATGGTGCCGTGCTTGTTGGTAGGAATGCCTCTGGCTCTGGCGCGAGGTCGTGCCGAAAGCTTGCTTGGCGAGCTTGGACTCTCAGCTGCGAAGTTGTCATTCCCTGCGGTACTGTCTGGCGGAGAGCAGCAGCGTGTTGCACTCGCCCGTGCCTTGGTTCACCAGCCTGAGGTCGTGCTGGCTGATGAACCGACTGGCAATCTTGACCCAGAGACTGCTGATCAAGCGCTCAACTTGTTATGCCGGAGTTGTCGCGAGCAAGGTGCGGCGTTAGTGATGGTCACGCATTCCTCAGAGGCTGCTGCGCGGCTTGATCGCACTTTTGTTTTAACCGGCTGATGCTTTTTTACTGGCTTCTTTCCTCTGCATTCCGCGCGCAACCGGGGCGCTGGTTAATCGCTGGCTTGACCGTCGCAATAGGCATTGCCTTGGCGGTGGCCATCCATACGGTTAATCGTTCTGCTCTGGGTGAGTTTGGCCGGGCGATTGATTTGGTGAACGGTCAGGCCTCGGCACAGTTAGTCATGCCCTCGGGTGATTTTAGTGACACGCTTTTTGATGAGATCGTATCTCGTCAGGCAGACTTGGGCATACGGGCGGTCAGTCCTGTGCTTGAGAGGTCGACACAGTCATTGCGTGTTCTCGGCTTGGATGTTTTTCAGGCGGCGCGCGTCACGCCTGCGCTAATGCCCTCGGTTGAGGGCAGCCAAAGGCTGGCGTTGTTTTCCAAAGACGCTATTTTTCTCTCTGCTGCGGCTTTAAAACAACTCGATGTGGCAGTGGGCGATGCCTTGACGCTCACACTTGGTGGCAAAGAAGAAGTATTCAAGGTGGCTGGCTTGGTGCCGGGCGCAGCCGGGCAGAGCCTGGCTGTGATGGACTTGGGCGTTGCCCAATGGCGACTCGATGGTTTGGGTCGGTTGAATCGGTTGGATATTCAGCTTGTTGACGGGCGGAGTGTGAAAGATCTCGCTGAGGTGCTTGAGGGCCTGAATCTCGGTCTCAAGCTGGTCACCGCGGACGATCGTGATCGTCGGATGTCGAATCTATCTCGCGCATATCGTGTCAATCTCAGCGTCTTGGCCTTAGTCGCTTTGTTTACTGGCGCATTTCTGGTGTTCACCACCATCAGCTTTTCCGTCTTGCGTCAGCAGTCACAACTCGCGCTTCTGAGCGTGTTGGGCGCTACGCGTGGATGGGTGTTTGGTTTGGTGCTCACGCAGGCCTTAATCGTTGCGGCCCTTGGGGGAATGGTTGGGATTGGCGTAGGTCTGTTGCTGGCTTCTGTGCTCTTGCGTGTCGTCGGGGGTGATCTGGGTGGGGGCTATTTTTCATCTTCCATACCGCCACTCGAGATTGATGGAGCCGTCCTGTTGGGTTACTGGTTGTTGTCCTTGGGTGTTGGTGTGTTGGCTGGTTATTTTCCGGCTAGAGCCGCGACGATTGGTTCACCTGTTGCGCAGCTCAGAGCGGGGGCAGCAGAGCGAATGCTCAAACCAGTTTTGCATTATCGCGTGGCGGTGGGTTTGGCCCTGATAAGCTTGGTTTTGGCCTTCATGCCACCGCTGGGTGGTTTGCCGATCGCAGCCTATTTGTCGATCGCATTTCTATTGTTTGCTGGGTTAGCGCTAACGCCATCCTTGGTTTATCAGTGTTTTTCATTTCTGTCTCGCGTTTTGCTACTTGATCGAACGCTACCCTCGTCATGGACGTTTGCGGTCTGGCGACTCGCTCAGGCACCTGCGAGCGCTGCGGGACTGATTGCGGGCGTGGTTGCCGCGCTGGCATTGACGGTCGCCATGGTGGTGATGGTGGCCAGCTTTCGTGACTCGGTTACGCAATGGCTTGATCAAGTGTTGCCTGCAGATTTGTATGCGAGCTTGAGTCGTTCAGATTTAAATCAAGCGCTCGTCAATGATCCTAGCTTAGTGCAAGCGATTGCCTCGATGCCAGGGATTGCACGAATGGAATTCACCCTGCAACAACAAATCTTATTCAGACCGGATCGACCTGAGGTTGTCTTGATCGCGCGACCAGTTCCTGCAGGGCGTGCCGCGCAGGTATTGCCTCTCACGGGAGGGATTTCTTCTCAAACTCAAAGCTCAACGCCGCTGTTACCAGAAGTGTTTGTTTCAGAGGCGATGACAGATCTATACGGCTGGGAGCCTGGTCAGGTGCATACATTACCGATTACGGGTCAAGGGGGGCAGTCTGGTGGTCCATTGTCTGTTTGGGTGTCAGGGGTGTTTCGTGACTATGGCAGACAGCATGGATCGATTGTGATGGATCTCTCAACCTACCAAGGTTTGACAAAGGATTTGCGAAGTACTGATCTTGCGCTTTGGCTTTTGCCCGCTGCAAGTCCCACTGAAGTTCTTGGGAGGCTGCGTGCTCAGTTTCCACAATTTGACGCACTGCAGTTCAGGAGTTCCGCTGATCTCAGAGCCTTGTCCTTGAAGATTTTTGATCGTAGCTTTGCTTTGACGTATGCACTTGAGATCGCAGCTTTGTTGGTCGCTATTTTTTCGGTTGCAGCGGGTTTTGCAGGTCAGGCACTCTTGAGGCAAAAGGAATTTGCGCTCATGCAACATCTGGGACAGTCTGCATCGCAACGCACGCAGTGGATCACACTTGAGTCAGGGATGTTGCTTGGACTTGCCGCGTGCTGGGGGACGGTGTTGGGGTTACTCATGAGTCAGGTGCTGATTCATCGGGTCAATCCTCAGTCTTTTCATTGGACGATGCAGACAAGCTTACCGGTCGTGGCACTTATCGCCTTAATGCTTAGTATTGTGTTCCTGGGGATTGCAGCAGCCGTTTGGGCATCAAAAAGAAATTTGAATGCTGATCGATTGGCGTTGTCTTTGCGTGAGGACTGGTGATGCAGGGTGACTCTCGTCGGCGGTGGTTTAAAAATATGTTGCTCTTGGCGGCGACGAGCCCTTTGCTCGCATTGGCAGAAGTCACAGCCCCGAGCTATCCGGGTGTCCGACCAAGACCTCTTGTTTTTCCAAGAGATTTTGGTGCCCACCCTGACTATCGAACAGAGTGGTGGTATCTCACGGGCTGGCTGGGTACGGGTGTTTCAGCTATGGGTTTTCAGGTCACGTTTTTCAGAAGTCGAGTGCTTCACCCTGACAACAACCCAAGTCGTTTCGCACCTCGGCAGCTGATGTTTGCGCATGCGGCTTTGGCTTTGCCTAATGAGGGCAAGTTGCGGCACGCAGAGATTGCGGGGCGTGCAGGGCCTGCTGGCGCCTCGTTTGAAACTGCCGACACGGCATTGCAGCTTTCTGGCTGGACCCTGAAACGCACGAGTGATGATCGTTATCAGGTCTACATTCCGAGTGACGATTTCATACTTGAGCTTGAAGCAACATCGACGCAGGCTCCTGTTTTGCGTGGTGAGGGCGGCTATTCTCGCAAAGGGCCCGCGCCAGAGCTCGCAAGCCACTACTACAGTCGGCCGCAATTGAACGTTTCGGCTAAAGTGACCTTAAAAAATACATCATTAAGTGGTCGAGCCGCGCAGCAACCTTTAAATCTGTCGGGCTCGGCCTGGTTTGATCACGAATGGTCGAGCAGCCTGCTGATGACTGGAGCCGTAGGTTGGGATTGGATCGGGGTGAACTTGCTGGACGGCAGCAGTCTGATGGCATTTCGTATCCGAGATGCGGTGGGTCAATCTTTGTTTAGCGAATGGGACTGGCGCGATGCGCAGGGTCAAGTGATCGAGCAGCATCAAGAGATCAAGTGGCAGCCTGCTGGTCGATGGCGTTCGCCCCGCTCTTTAGTTGAGTATCCAGAGAGGTTTACGCTGCACGTGGCGGGACGTACGTTCACATTAGAGCCTCTGATGGCGGACCAGGAGGTCGATGCTCGCGCCAGTACGGGCGGTTTTTATTATGAGGGTGCGGTCGAGCTCAAAGAAAACGACAAGGTCCTCGGTCGAGGTTATCTCGAATTAACCGGTTATGGCGCGCCCTTGGTGCTCTAACTTTGTCTTACACTTAGTCACTATGGCCACAAAAATGAGCAGTCTCACCCGCTGGTTGCGGGAATATCGGGTGATCTCCCGCTACAAAATTCAATGGTTTCTGGCGGCGTTATTTTTGCTGCTTGCCGCAGGTGCCACGCTCGCGGTGCCCTTGGCCTTCAGAGATCTGGTGGATACCGGATTGACGAGCGATGCGATTGATCTAAAGTTCATCAACCTGCTGCTGTTGGCCATTGCGCTTGCTCTGATGACAGCGAGTCGGTTCTATGTGATGTCGTGGCTCGGTGAGCGCGTCGTGGCGGACATTCGTCTGCGCGTGTTTGAAAACGTCCTGCGTCAAAGTCCCGGATATTTTGAAACGTTGCAGACTGGTGAGGTCCTCTCTCGGCTGACAAGTGATACGACTTTGGTGCAGACGCTTGTTGGATCGAGTATCTCCATTGCTCTTCGCAGTCTTGTGATGTTGCTCGGTGGCATGACGATGATGTTAGTCACGAGCGCCTGGCTCGCGGGTGTGATGATCGCGTTATTGTTATTGATTGTGCTGCCCCTTTGGGCTCTGGGTCGGCATGTCCGCAAAATGTCACGGGTCAGTCAGGACAAGGTGGCCGATACCAGCGCGATGGCAGGCGAGGTGTTGAATGCGATCACGACTGTGCAGGCGTTTGTGCGAGAGCCCCACGAGCAGAAGCGTTTTGAGTCCGCAGTGGAGCTGGCCTTTGCTGAGGCAAAAAAGCGGATCACGATGCGTTCGCTGTTGACCGCTACAGCGATTTTGATGGCGTTCGCTGTCATTGTGTTTGTGCTGTGGATTGGCGCGCGGCAAGTGACAGCAGGTGTGATGTCGTTAGGAGAGCTCACCCAGTTTGTGCTTTATGCCGTGTTGATAGCAGGTTCCATCGGTGCGTTATCTGAAACCTGGGGTGACCTGCAGCGGGCGGCGGGCGCGACGGAGCGGTTAGTTGAGTTAATGCAGGCCGAGCCGGCGCTCACGAGTGGGTCACTAAAGGGACGTGCTGAGGTTGTTCCTCAATCTAATTCTGTTGTGTTCAGTGATGTGATATTTTCTTATTCGTCACGGCCTGATTTTCAGGCGATGAATCATTTGAGCTTTGCCGTCCCCAAAGGTGCGCGCTATGCTTTAGTGGGTCCATCTGGCGCTGGCAAGAGCACACTCTTTGCCTTGTTGCTGCGTTTTTATGAACCGACATCCGGACAGATACAGATTTTCGGCAGAGACATCTCTCAATGGCCGTTGGCAGAGCTACGCAAGATGATTGGAATTGTTCCGCAAGAGCCAGTCATTTTCGCTTCAAGCGCCATGGAAAATATTCGTTATGGCAGACTCGAGGCCTCGGACGATGAGGTGATCGCAGCGGCAAAGACCGCTCATGCGCATGGGTTTATTTCTAGTTTGCCACAAGGGTACAACAGCTTTTTAGGTGAGCGAGGCGTGCGTCTGTCGGGTGGTCAAAAGCAACGGATTTCGATTGCGCGCGCCATACTCAAAAATCCACCGATCCTGCTTTTGGATGAAGCGACCAGTGCCTTGGACGCGGAGTCGGAACGAGAGGTACAGCAGGCTCTGGATGCCGTGTTGCCAGGCAGAACGTCATTAACGATTGCTCACCGACTCGCAACCGTATTGAGTGCGGAACGGATCCTTGTGCTTGATCAAGGCGAGGTGGTGGAGCAGGGAACACATGTTGAGCTCATCGCCCAAGGTGGTCTGTATGCACGTCTTGCGCAGTTACAGTTTGCTTAAGGTTGCTGACGGCAAACTGTCAGAGCTAAATTATAAATAAACTGTTTTAAAACAAAAATATACATCAAATAGCGTACGCTATTGGCGGCAGATTTTAGCCGTCATATTGCATACAATCCAAAAGGAATTTAAATCAGTCCAAAATAAAAATTATCACTGAGTACCATCACAAAGCATGTATCAATTCAAAGTAAGCATTCGGGCGTATTCAGTTTTATTTTTTATATTTATAGGTCTGTTCAATAGTTCGGCTTTAGCCCAACCGTCTGCGGGCTCACTGATGCAGCAATTGCAGAGTGAACAGCCTTTAATGGTTTTACCGCCTGCCAAACCTGGTGTAGCACCTGAAAAGTTGGCTCCGACTGTTCCGGGTCAACAGCAAGTATTAATTAGACAATTTAAATTTACAGGTAATCAAAAATTATCTGATGCGGATCTACAGTCGCTTGTTGCGCCTTATAAAAATACTTCAATGTCCTTTGCTCAGATAAAAGGACTGACGGAATTAATTGGCGAGTACTACCGTCAAAAAGGTTGGCTTGCTCGTGCCTTGGTTCCCGCTCAAGATGTCACCGACGGTACGTTGACGATCGAAGTCGTGGAGGCTGTCGTGGGTGGGGTACGGATCGACAATCAGTCAAAGCGTGTCAGTACAGAGCGCGTTGAATCATGGATCGGCAGCCATCTCCCGCAGGACTCAGGCTTGTCACTCGATAAGCTTGATCGTGCCGTGTTGACCCTCAATGACCTGCCGGATGTCAATGTGGTGAGCTCTTTGCAACGTGGGACTAAAGAGGGTGAGACAGACTTGAATGTGTTGGTCACAGATAAGCCTCGTGCAGACGGTTTTCTGGATGTAGACAATTTCGGTGATCCATCAACGGGTATATGGCGAGCCGTTGGTAACGTTTACATCAATAGTCCTTTGGGATTTGGTGATCAGGCCATCGTGTACGGGTTGTATTCAGAAGGCGTCACGTTTGGGCGGCTGTCCTATACCGTACCAGTGGGACAGGATGGTTTGCGTTTGGGCGTGAATGCCAGCGCCTTGAACTATCGGGTGACAAATCGTAGTTGGGATGATTTGCGGCTGGGTGGGCAGTCTCAATCAGGTGGACTCGAGGCTTCATATCCAATACTGCGTAGTCGCCCCGCAAATCTATATGCGATAGGTTTTTACAACTACAGCAACTATGAAAACCGTAGTGATGGAAACATTACAAATCGTTATAAGACGTCTGTTTTAAGTGCGGGAATCTCGGGTAATTTGATGGACGGCTTGGGAGGAGGTGGCATAAGCACAGGTGCTCTTATTTTCTCGGCAGGTGACGTGATTTTAAATGGATCTCCACTACAGTCCTTTAACGAAGAGACAATCAACACCGGCGGTAAATTCACCAAGATCAGATACTCACTCAATCGATTACAAAATATCACCAGCGATATTTCTGGCTATGTCGCGTTGTCTGGACAGCTGGCAAACAAGAACATGGATTCTTCTGAACAAATGTTCATGGGTGGTCCTTATGCGGTGCGTGCTTACGCACCTGGTCAAGGTGCAGCGACTCAGGGCAATTTGTTGACCGCTGAGCTACGCTTTAGATTACCCCACCAATTCTTAGTGACGGCCTTTTACGACCTGGCTAACGTGCAAAGCCTGAAGTACTCGGACTACCCTGGTAATACTGGCGCCAACTCATATCTTTTGCAAGGACTTGGTCTTAGTCTGACGTGGAATGCACCTAAAAATATTCTAGTGCGAGCCACATGGGCGCACCGTACCGGTGGCCTTTCTGACGCCGCTCAAACTTATCTCACCAACAATGGTGGTTTGAGTCCCAACCGATTTTGGTTGAACGCTTCAATTTCATTCTGATTCCATGTCTGATCAAACTCATCAAGTCGTCCAGCCCTTGGTCAAGCAAACGCGTCAGCTCAGGCTCAAGCCATTGGTATGTGTGCTCATCAGTATTTTTTGCATACCAGCTTTTTCTCAAGTACCTCCCAGGGGGCAATCTCCTTCGGGTGGCGTGGTGACTGCAGGTCAGGCAAATATTAAGCAATCAGGTAATGTGACCACTGTTAATCAGGCGACAAACCGGGCGTCAATCAAGTGGAATAGTTTTGACGTGGGTAAGGATGCAACGGTTAATTTTGTTCAGCCAGATAGCAAGTCTGTGACACTGAATCGCGTGGACAGCATGTCGCCGAGCCAAATATATGGCCAGATCAATGCCAATGGTCAAGTGTATTTGATGAACCCAGCAGGTATATATTTTGCACCGAGTGCGAGCGTGAATGTCGGCGGTATCGTGGCCACAACGCATCAAATGTCAGATGAAGATTTTATGAACGGCAAGACGACTTTTAGTCGTCGTGGCGCAAAGGGAAGTGTTGTCAACGAAGGAAAAATAGAAACAGATATTGGTGGTTACGTTGCCTTACTTGCCCCGGATGTTCGCAATAAGGGTTTTATTATTGCTCGTCAAGGTGCCGTTGCCATGGCAGGTGGGGAATCCATCACTTTGAACTTCGGTCCGCTTAATAAGCTCGATAGCGTGACTGTGACTGCAGGTGATATGACGGCCTTGATTGATAATCAGCAGGCTGTTCAAGCACCTGGTGGTTTGGTGATTATGTCGGCAAAAGCTATTCACCAACTTTCTAGTCGAGTGGTGAATACGGGTGTTATTGAAGCTCAGGGCTTGAGTCAAAAAGGTGGTCGAATAGTCCTTGATGCGGGATCAACAGGTACAACTGTTGTATCCGGTGTGCTTGATGTTTCAAGTCAAGAGGCAAAAGGTGGTCGCGTTGAAGTGACCGGTCAGAATGTTCAAGTGCGCAAGGGCGCGCGTATTCATGCTTCGGGTGCGACTGGCGGAGGCGAAGTATTTGTCGGTGGTGGTTGGCAAGGAAAAGATCCCTCTCTTCTGCAAGCAACACATACAACGATTGAATCTGGTGCTGTTGTACAAGCGAATGCGACGCAGAAGGGCAGTGGAGGCACAGTCGTTGCATGGTCTGATACTAAAAATATCAAGTCTTCGACTGTAGTCAAAGGCGTTATCGAAGCTAAAGGTGGCCCGAAAGGGGGGAGTGGTGGCCAGATTGAAACGTCGGGAGCTCAGGTTGAAATTGCTGGAGCACAGATCAGTACGCAGGCGGCAAACGGGCAGGGGGGCGTGTGGCTGATCGATCCATACGATTATGTCATTGGTGTAGCGCAAGCTTCGACAATTGTGAATTCTCTGAATTCAGGGACTAGTGTCGTTGTCGATACTTTCGTCAATAACAGTGCATTGGGGTCGAATGGCAATATAGCGAGCGCAGGTAACATCACCATAACAAGTTCGATCATCAAATCAACGGGGGGGCCCGCGACTCTGACATTGAATGCAGCGAATGATATTTTTATTTCGGCTGGAATCACTTCTATTGGTAGTGGTCTTGATCTCGTATTGAATTCAGCGGGTCGTTCTGGTGTGGTGTCTGGTCAGCTTGCTTTAGGGTCTGGCTCTCTCACCAAGCAGGGTGCAGGCACAATTAAGCTCACGGCAAATAATACCTATCGAGGCGCAACAACAATCAGTGCAGGAAGTCTGATTTTTGAAAATGATGCGCCGAGCATGATGACAAGCGGCTTTGGTGGCGCTGGTGTGTTGACGATTCAACCCGCATCGACAAGTTTTAGTTCTGCATACACTGTTCCGACAGTATTTAATACGGGATCTTTGAGCGGACTAACAATTGGAAAGCCCGGCAATACCTCATCGATCAATATACCTGCGGGAAGTGATATCAATATTGCCGGTTCGCTTACGATTTACGGTGGCAGTATTCATGTGTTATCGAATCTTGCCACAAATGTTGCGGGTGGAAATATTCAGCTGATCGCCGACACTGGGCGTCAACTTAACTATGCTGGCGCAGGCGTTTATATCAATGCCAACATTACAACTTTAAATGGCGATATTGACATTCAAGGTCGAGGTGGCAACTCAGGTAACAGTAATAGCGGCGTCGAAATTGAATCTGGTAAACCTATTATTGCTGGCGGTCGTGGCGCCGTAAGTATTAGTGGTACTGGAGGAACTAGTACAAACGGTGGTAACAATAACGATGGCATCGTCATGTTTGGCGGGTCTTTCATACATACATCCTCTGGTTCGCTGAGTTTGAGGGGAGTAGAAGGGAGTGGATTAATCTCTGAAGGTATTGCGACCTCAGGTTCCAAGGTCACACTTGGTCAGGCCTCTCAGACTGGAGCGATCACACTCAATGCAGATTCAATTTACACCACTGGTTTAAATATTCGAGGCTCTGGTTCTATGACGGTTGCGCCGTTACCGACGAGCGTATCTTTTTCAAGTGCCATAGGCTTTTCTGATTTTAATTTTGATAGCAGCTTGGGTGGTTTAACAATTGGTAAGGCGTCAAACACTGCTTCTTTAAGTTTTTCAAACGATATCGCTGTGAATGGACCTATCAGCTTGTATGGTGGTGCAGTCAACTTTAATGCGAATGTGTCGACATCCTCTGGCGATATTTTTGTACGCAGTGCTGGGGCAACTACGATCGCGTCTGGCAAGTCTATTAACGCGAGGAATGGCAATATCGTTGTGTCTGCAGCGCAGTTCATCAATAACAGCAGCGCCTCGGCTTTAAACGTTTCTGATTCATCCAAGTCTTGGCAAGTTTGGAGCACAAATGCGAGCCCATTTTCTGGTGGTACTGCAGATGTAACAGGTGGTCTTGCTTTCGATTATGTTCAATATGCTGCGAATTATGGCGTCACAGCTGTTGCTGGTCAGGGGAATGGACTTCTTTATAGCTTGGCACCAACGGTCGGTGTTGCTTTAACTGGCAATGCGACCAAAGTTTATGACGGTGGTACGAGTTCTTCCTTAACAGGTGCGAATTACAAATTGATTGGAAGCGGTGTGAATGGCGATGTGGTTGTCCCAGTCAACAATCCAGTGAGTGGCAGCTACGCGTCTCAAAATGCGGGGACCGGGATTTTAGTTAGCGCGAGTGGTGCATCGCGACTATCTACCTCAACGAGTGCAGCGTCGGGCAGTAAGCCTGTCTATGGCTACACACTGACTGGAGGGCCTGCCAATGGAAACATCGGCGTCATTACACCAGCGAGTTTGACGATCATCACCAATGATTTGGCTCAGCCTTTCACTGGTGTGGCGTTCTTTGGTGGTAATGGCATCAAGGCGACTGGTTTCGTTAATGGAGAATCCACGAGTGTGCTGGCAGGGACGCTGACTTACTTGGGTACGAGCCAAGGTGCAATTAATCCGGGTGCGTACTCTCTGGTGGCGTCAGGATTAACGAACGCAAATTATAAGATTGGATACATAGGTGGAATTCTAGCGATTGCTCAACCCGTTTTTGGCATAGCATCACCCGCTCCATCTTCTGTATTAGTTGCAATGGCTCCATCGCCTTCAACGCTGGTCATACCTGCAGTCTCAATTTCATCAAATACTTCTGAAGCAGCGTCAGATGATGGTCAGTTTTTGGACAGCACTGCGGACACGAAACCTACCTCAGGTCAGACTGGGAATAAGAGTACGGCGCTTACTCCAACAACATCCTCGGGTTCGGGTGCAAACGTGGGGAGTGGCGCCAACACTCAAGCTGGAACAGGTAAAGGTGCAGGCGGCCCTGGCGATGGGGCCGGTCCTGGTCAAGGCGCAGGGCAGGGAATCGGTCAGAGTGATCCCAAGGGGATTGATTCAACATCGGTGATTGCTTCGGGTGCAGGTGCTAATGCTGGAGCTAGTGCGAATACCCAGGCCGGAACGGGTCAAGGCGCAGGAGGCCCCGGGGATGGGGCCGGTCCGGGTCAAGGCGCAGGGCAGGGAATCGGTATTCCGGGCTCTGGCACTACTTTTGGTGGTACGTCAGGTATAAGCTCCGGTGCAACTTCGGGCACGACCTCAGGTGGCACACCAGGTGCCACTTCAGGTGGGACATCCGGCACCACTGCGGGTGATACGTCGGGTACAAGTTCCGGTGCTACTTCGGGTACGACCTCAGGCGCGACCTCAGGTGGCACACCAGGCGCCACTTCTGGTGGGACCTCCGGCACTCCTTCGGGTGGCACGTCGGGTACAAGTTCCGGTGCAACTTCGGGTACGACCTCAGGCGCGACCTCGGGTGGCACATCAGGAGGCACATCGGGCGCGACCTCAGGTGGCATTTCTGGCACTCCTTCTGGTGGGACGTCCGGCACAACTGCGGGTGATACCTCGGGTATAAGTTCCGGTTCAACTTCGGGTACGACCTCAGACGCGACCTCAGGTGGCACATCAGGTGCCACTTCAGGTGGGACGTCCGGCACCACTGCTGGTGGTGCGTCAGGTACAAGTTCCGTTGCAACTTCGGGTACGACATCAGGCACGACCTCAGGTGGCACATCTGGCACCACGTCTGGTGGGACGTCCGGCACCACTGCTGGTGGTGCGTCAGGTACAAGTTCCGTTGCAACTTCGGGTACGACATCAGGCACGACCTCAGGTGGCACACCAGGTGCCACTTCTGGTGGGACCTCCGGCACTCCTTCGGGTGATACGTCGGGTACAAGTTCCGGTGCAACTTCGGGTGCGACATCAGGCGCGACCTCAGGTGGCACTTCTGGTGGGACCTCCGGCACCATTTCGGGTGGTACGTCAGGTACAAGTTCCGGTGCAACTTCGGGTACGACATCAGGCGCGACCTCAGGGGGCACATCAGGTACCACCTCTGGTGGAACGTCCGGCACCACTTCGGGTAGTACGTCGGGTACAAGTTCCGGTTCAACTCCGAGCACGACCTCAGGCGCGACATCAGGTGGGACGTCCGGCACGACCTCGGGTGGCACATCTAGCACCACTTCTAGCGGTACATCCGCCACAAGCCTAAATGCATCAGGTGATATCAGAGGTGTGGCTGCTGAGGGCCAGCGATTGGTAACCTATGAAGATATTTCCGTATCACTTGTCAGGGAGCCAAAGCCGCAGATGACGGGACTCGTGACCGTTCTAGTGCCGAAGGCAATCATCGCGAGTGGTGAAGAGTTTTCTTTCAAGCTTCCTGAAAAAATTGGTGATGCCGCTGTCAATCTACAAAACATTGTTGTGACAACAGAGTCTGGTGGTCCATTGCCGAGTTGGTTGAAGTTCGATTCGAGCTCCAAAACACTCGTGTCGTCGTCTTCTGCAGATCGAGTCTTTCCACTTAAACTGGTCGTACGGATGAACAATCAGACTGCGGATTTAATTATTTCAGAGAGAACCAATCAAAATTAGAAATTCCGAGTCGGTAGAGGTATATCGCAAAGAGACTTGCTGCCTCAGGAGTAAACCATCAATCCTGAGCGGACTCCGCAATGAGTCTGAAATTATTTTCCTCTCGTATCAATGCCTCGATCAAAAATGGATCAAATTGTTGACCAGACTTTGCAGTGAGCTCAGCGAGTGCATCCTCATGACGCCATGGTGCCTTGTAGCTGCGTCGACTGATGAGCGCGTCGTAAACATCTGCGATCGCGATGATGCGTCCCGCCAAAGGAATTGCAGTGCCTGCTAAGCCATTCGGATAACCGCCACCATCCCAACGTTCATGGTGACCTCCGGCAATATCTATTGCTGTATCCAGAAACTCTGTTAGGCTGATATTTTGTCTCTTGGCCTCTTCCAAAATTTCCGTTCCGCGGGTGGTGTGGGTTTTCATCACCATCCATTCTTCGTCTGTAAGTTTGGTTTTTTTATGAAGAATTGAATAGGGAATTTTGGTTTTTCCAATGTCGTGCAATTGAGTGGCCTTAAAGAGCAGATCAATCACTTTGTTGCTCAATTCGCCAGGGTACAGGTTCATCTGTAGAGCGCGATTGGCAAGCGCCCTGACATACTGTTGCATTCGAATGCCATGATTGGCTGTTTCGATGTCGTTTTCAGTGGCTAAATTGTATAACCTCGCTAATGTTTGCTCTGTTGAGGCAATCGCATCGTAAAAACGAATAGTTCGACCTCCCTCACTTTTTGCCCAGTACATTGCCTCATCGGCCCAGTCGAGAATATTGTTTTCGTTATTTTCGTCGTCATCAAAAATGACAACTCCTAGACTAGCAAAACTTTGATATGGGACGGTGCTTGGAGTTTGTCTTGCTCCTCGGACTCTCAAGTCGTAAGGAGGTATTAACAAGGTGATTATTTTATTTGCAACAACTTCCGCCTCCGCCTTGGCCTCAGTATAGTCACCACTCAGTCGTTCCAACAAAACAACAAATTCATCGCCACCAAATCTTGCAACGGTATCAGTCTCTCGAACAGCTAGTTTTAATCGATTAGCCACTGAAACAAGCATCCCATCACCCACTTCATGACCGAACCTGTCATTGAGTAACTTGAACTTGTCTAAATCAAGAAAAATAGCTGCACTGTGTGTTTCCCAGCGTTTATTGTTAAAGATGCTTTGTTTGAGTCGATCTTGTAGGAGTCGTCTATTGGGTAGACCAGTGAGAGAGTCACTAAATGCGAGTTCGGTCACGGCATTTAAAGCAGACGCGGATGCCTTAAAATTGAGAGTATTTTTCTCAATAACTTTATTCAGCTCATTTAATGCTAATTGTTTGTGATGTGCGTCGGCATCATTGGTTCTAATGGTTGCCTTCATGGCGACCATTGCGAGATCGCTCGCTTTAATAATTTCAATACTATTAGCTTGTAATACCTTAAGCGCCTCGAGCGCAATATCGCTGACTTTAAGTGCGGCTTCTGCATTCTCAGCACGAAGCTTCATGACCTCTAAGGGGGATAATTTCCCCGCAAAGCCTTGCTGATCTTGTTTGATCGCCTCGTTTAGCAAATCAATGGATTTGGCAATGTCCTTCATCCTAAACTGATGGGATGTCTCGATGCCGTGATTGGTGTTTGAAGGATCAGCCATGTACCAATTTACTTCATTTACATCAACCCCTACCAGATATCCATGGTGATTCAAGGATTCGGAGTACTCTTTGGGCTAATGCTATTGGAGAAGTTCATGAATCAAAGCCTTGACCACGTCTATAAAAAGCTCGAGGCGATGCAAGTTGACTTAGAAGACCTGCGTAATACCTATAAGGGTGTCAGCAAGCGTTATGCGGTCGCTTTGCAGAGCTTGAATGCGCTCACGATTCACTCATCTGACGCGGCTAAACGTGCTGCTAAATCCACAGAGCAATCAAGATTGGCTGCAATGAATGCCATGATTGCCGCGAGGGAAGCTTCCGGAAATCCTGCATTACTGATGATTGTTGAGTCGGCCGTGACAGCGTCAGTGGCTGCGGCACTGGCAGCAGTTGAGTCAGCTGCTGCAGCTGCGGCAGCGGCAGCGGCAGCCTCAGCCGCAGTCGCTCATCAGGCAGAGGAGTCATTGCTCAAAGCATCGACCGAAGCCGCATCAGCCTCAAGAATGGCTGCCGATGCCGCAGCAGAGGCTGTTAAATTATCGAATCAGGCCAGAGAAATCGTGGACGAAATTCACAGAAAATAGAGAGTCTGCACAACACTGATTTTGTCGTCAGACGTTTGGCCTCAAATAGGAGACGTATGAATGGCGATTATGCCGGGCTTCACCCTCACTGATATCGAGACTTCAGGTGCGACTATTCGGTTGCGTCATGGTGGCAACGGACCACCTCTTTTGTTGTTGCATGGAAATCCATTAACACATGTTGCGTGGCACAAAATCGCACCCAGGTTGTCAGAGCACTTTCATGTTGTGGCAGCTGATCTGCGTGGTTATGGTGACAGCTCTGCTCCTTTAGAGGATGCTGATTATGCGAACTATTCGTTTCGAGCGATGGCTCAGGATCAGATCGAGGTCATGCAAGCATTAGGTTATGAAAAGTTTTATGTCGCAGGTCACGATCGTGGCGCACGTACCACACACCGTATGTGCCTCGATCATCCTGAAAAAATTATTAAGGCCGCGGTCATCGATATCGTCCCGACGCTCGATATGTGGAATGCGATGGGGCGAGTTGGCGCAATGCTTGGATGGCATTGGCCGTTTATGGCTCAACCTGCCGATCTGCCAGAGCGCATGATGGGCAGTGTCCCCGCGGATTGGTTTTTACGTAAAAAATTATTAAAGCTCACATCAGATCTCAATCATATTCCGATTGAGATCTGGGATGAGTATGTGCGCTGTTTTAATGAAAAAACGATTCGAGGGTCTTGTGGAGATTATCGAGCAGCCGCGACGATCGATTGCGAGTTAGATACTGCGGATCTCGTTCGCAAGCTTGAGTTGCCTCTGCTCGTTCTTTGGGGCCAGCACAGTTTGGTGGGTAAACAGTTTACTGATCCTTTGAAAATTTGGCGCGAGCGTGCTCATAATGTGTCCGGAGAGGCGTTGCCTTGCGGTCATTATGTCAATGAGGAAGCTCCAGAGCAGGTAATCCAATGGTTGTTAAGATTTTTCAAGCAGACTGATTCTTAGAAATCTACGGCATTGAAGGCGGATTCGATTGATTCGAGGAAACGAATACTCTTGCGTTGACAAATTGGAAACGCATTCCTAGAATCGATAAGTATAAAAAGGGTTCTGCAAGTTGGAACAATCTTAATAACGGGGGCATGCGGCAGGTTCGGACAAAGCACTTCGTCTGAATCGTGTTAGGTCGCGAGATTTGCAAGGCCCACTCACCAGAGGCTAAAGCCAGCATGACCGCTGCGAAAGATACTGCCGCCACTAAGATCGCGGATTACATGGAAGAGTACGGTTGGGCGACTCTTCCGGCTCATATTCAGAATGAATCGGTCCGGGCGCTTTTGAATTATTTGGGATGTACGATCGGCGGAGCTGTGACTACCTCAATGAGTGCGGCAAACAAAGGCGTACAGCTCTTGGATAATGATCGAGAGATTCCAATTGCAGGTCGCTCTGAATCGTGTGGGCTATCAAATGCGGCTCTTTTAGGAGCACTCAGCGCATCTACTCAGACTTTTGATGATACTCATCTCGCAACAATCACGCATCCGACAGCTCCCGTTGCCTCGGCATGCTTGGCAATGGCTCACCGCCTTTCGAAAATTGGAACACCCGTTACAGGTGAACGGTTACTTGCGGCTATTGCAATAGGTATTGAATTACAGTGCCGAATCAGCAACGCGATACGAGCTGGTGGTACTGCCCATATGGGTTGGTACATCACTGGGTTGTCGGGTGGTATCGGGGCGGCGATTGCAGTCGGACATTTGCTCCATCTCTCGCATTCTCAGATGGTTTGGGCAATTGGGCTTGCAGCGACACAGGCTTGCGGTCTGAGAGCCACGCACGGGAGTATGGCTATTGCTTACGTTCCGGGTCTAGCTGCGCGTAGTGGTTTAGATGCAGCAGTCATGGCGAAAGGTGGATTTGAATGTAGTGCCATTAGTATCGATGGTCGTAATGGTCTGTTGCAGGTTCTTTCTTCGACGGCAGACGCAGATTTGATCACTCGTGACCTAGGCTCGCACTATGAACTGATGAATAATGCTTATAAACCGTATCCTTGCGGGATTGTTATTCATCCTGCTATTGATGGTTGCTTAGAAATCGTTCGCAAACACGCTGTCGATGTTGCAGCCATTGAGTGCGTTGAGTTGGATATCCATCAAGATGCGTTGACGCTCACTTGGCGCAAGCTCCCTAATCATGAGCTTGATGCCCAAGTCAGTTTATTCCACTGGGTCGCAGCAAGTCTCGTGTTTGGAGCAGCCGGACTCGAACAAGGACGCATCGACGCGATTCAAAACCCTGTTGTTCGTGCTCTCCAAAAAATGACAGAAGCAACTGTTGATTCTAATCTTAAGGATAATCAAGCCAGGGTCAGGGTAAAGTTAAAAAGCGGAAAGATATTAGAGTCTGTTGTGACGAATGCGATTGGCAGCGCGAGCAATCCGATGACAACTGCTGCCCTCATCAAAAAGTTTGAGTCTTTAGCTCTGCCCGTGCTTGGACAGCAGCAATCCAGTCATGCCTTAACACTTTGTCTGAATATGAAAGATCAGAGTGATGCCGCAGTTCTTCTTCAAAGCACCGCACTACCAAAATAGTTAACCAGAATTTTGACAATACAAGCAAGGGGTCATAGCTCATGGATACAACTCTTCACTCATCGCGCCGAAATGCAATTCGGGTACTGGGTTATGCCAGTATTGCAGCAGTCGTGTCAATCATTCCTTTCGTTGGCCATGCGGCCGGTTTTCCAGACAAGCCGATTACTTTGGTTGTCGGATTTTCTCCAGGCGGATCAAATGATATTACGGCTCGTGCGATCGCTGAGCCGATGTCTAAAATTCTCGGTGTACCTGTGTTGGTTGAAAACAAAGTAGGTGCTTCGGGGATGATCGCCACAAATTATGTGGCAAATGCTAAGCCCGACGGCTACACGTTAATGGTGAGTAGTGCCAGCCCTTTAGTGATCACGCCACATACGCATGGAAACGTTTCCTATGACTCACGGAATGATTTTCAGCCAATCAGTTTAATTGGCATCACACCGCTAACGATGGCGATCAATCCTAAAGTAGGAGCAAATAATCTTGCCGAGCTTGTCGCGTTAGCGAAGTCAGGAAAGATTAGCGTGGCATCATCTGGCACCGGAGGCTTGCCACACTTAACGATTGAGTTATTTAGGAATGCTGCGGGTGGTAATGTCGTGCATGTGCCTTATAAAGGAGCTGGTCCTGCTGTTACCGATACCCTTGCCGGTCATGTTGATGCAATCGTCGTTGATCTTCCTGCGGTGCACAAGCAAATCCAGAGCGGCAGCTTGAAAGGAATTGCGATGGCAAACGATAAGCGTTCTGAATTTTTGCCTAACCTGCCAACATCTGGTGAACAAGGGATGCCGTCTTTTGTAGGGGTAAATTGGATTGGTTTGATTGGTCCGAAAAAAATGTCAGCTGATGTCACAGCAAAGTTACATGGTGCATTGTTAAAGGCTGTTCAAGAGCCTAAGGTTAAGCAAATTCTGGCCGGTGCAGCTGTTGAGGTTTCTACAAACGCCTCACCATCTGAATTTGGTAAGTTCATTAATGCTGAGTACGATAAATGGGGTGACACAGTAAAAAATGCGAACGTAAAAGCCAACTAAACGCAATTATTTTATTAAGTAATCACTGGCGTTATCAATTTCAAAAATTCGGAGGAATGTCTATCGAATAGTCAGCAAAGGGGGGTGAACCATGATGTTTCAAAATATAAAAAATTAGGAGACAGTATGAAATTTTTATTCAGCAGGATAAAGGGCCTTGTTGCGACTATTCTTGGGTTAACAGTTGCGTTATCTGGATTTTCTGCATTTGCGCAGGCATGGCCAACAGCGAAGCCCGTGAAAATTATCTTGCCATCAGCGCCTGGTGGCAGCTCAGATCCCTTAGCCAGAATGATGGCTGAAGAACTCGGTCGGACACTGGGTGGAAACTTTATCGTTGAAAATCGTCCGGGAGCTAACGGCAACATCGGTGCTTCTCTTGTTGCAAAAGCTGATCCTGATGGCTACACGATTTTGTTTTCCTGGACAGGCACCTTGATTTCAGCGGTGACGATGTATAAAACAAGGCCGTTTCATCCTGTGACTGACTTTGAACCCATTGTGCTGATTGGATCCATTCCTAATGTTATTACTGTTGATGCCCGCTTGCCAATTAAGACGCTGAACGACTTGACGGAATACGCCAAAAAGAATCCAAACAAAATTAATTTTGGCTCAACAGGAAGCGGAAGTTCATGGCATTTGGCGGCAGAGTTATACAAAAAGACGATGGACGTGAAAATGGTTCATGTGCCCTACACGAGCCCAGCCGCGGTGAACAAAGATTTGATCGGCGGGGATCTTCAGGCTGTCTTCCCAGGCACAATGGCAGTGAGTGCTTTGGTAAAAGACGGCCGCTTACGTGCTTTAGCCGTCATGTCTGATACACGTACAAGTGTAATGCCTGATGTTCCAACAACGAAAGAGCTTGGCTTCCCTGAGCTTCAGTCAACAACATGGTTCGCTTTTTTGGCCCCCAAGGGGACATCGAAAGAGATCGTCCAAAAATTGAATCAGGCCGTAAACACTATTTTGGCAAAACCAGAGGTACGTCAAAGAATGTCTAATCTGGGTTATGCCCAGTTAGGTGGCACGTCCAAGCAATTTACGGACTATATGGGAGAAGAGATTAAGAAATGGGGCAGTATTGTTGAATTTTCAGGAGCGAAGATCGACTGAGTTTGAGGTGATCTATAAAAACAGTGTCAGTTCTTCGGTCAGTTTTAATGAGTTAAAAAGGCTGCAACCCAAATGGGAGCAGCCTTTTTAAGGTAAGCGATCAGAATATGTCGGATTCAGTCTGTACGTTTTGACTAAGTGTTTAGTCTACGCGCGCACCAGAGTCTTTGACGATTTTTTCCCAGCTAGCCAGATCATCCTTAAGTAGCGTGGCGAACTGTTGTGGTGTGCTTTCCATTGGTTCGCAACCTTGCTTAAGCAGTCGCTCTTGCACGGCTTTGTCGGCCAAGGCTGTTTTGATCGCGGCATTTAACTTATCCACGATGACAGCAGGCGTACCTGCTGGCGCAAGGATGCCATACCAGGGTGTCGAACCAAATCCAGGGATCGTCTCGCTGATAGATGGTGTGTTTGGCAGGGCGCCAATGCGCTTTTCGTTCGTCACGGCCAATGCCTTGATCTTGCCAGAACTCAACAAAGCCAGCGAGGAGGGCGCGCTCTGGACGGAGACAGGTACTTGTCCACTCGCGACATCGGTCGCCGCTGCAGAAGCCCCTTTGTAGGGAATATGCTGCATATCAATACCGACCTTTTGTTTGAACATTTCAACAATCAGGTGATTGAGTGTGCCGTTACCAGCGGAGGCGTAATTGATCTTGCCTGGATTCGCTTTCGCTTGTGCAATCAGCTCTCCAACGTTGTTAGCCGGGAACGCGGCATTGGCCACCAACACATAGCCGGCGCTAGCCACCAGTCCGACCGGTGCGAAGTCCTTGAGTGGATCAAAGCCTGTTGTTTTGTACAGCCAGGGGTTGATCACTTGGGTGCTGTTGGTCGTCAGCAGCAAGGTGTAGCCGTCTGGTTTTGCTTTGGCTGAAGCGGCTGTGCCGATATTGCCACCCGCGCCTGGACGGTTTTCCACAACGAACTGTTGACCGAGCACTTCGCTGAGCTTGGCCGTCACGATACGTGCGATGGTGTCATTGGCACCGCCGGTTGCCTGTGGCACGATGACAGTGATCGGGCGTGTTGGGTAGTCGGACTGTGCTAAAGCAGCGCCAGACATCACAGTCATCGCAGCAGCGCTTGCAACTAGTGTCCGGGTCATCGTTGATAAGAGGCGCATGTAGGGCTCCAGTATTTTTATAAGAAATGAAGTTATACAACATGAGACTGACTTTGGGCTGTCATTCCCTAAATGCGATCAGATTGCTGGTGATCGGTGCGTTCAGGCAAAGCCAGTAATCGCAAAGGAGCTGATATTGACCACAATATCGTCAAAATCATAATCTCCACCGACTAGATCCTCGACGCCAAAGGCGTTTTGTCCGATACGTGAGATGTGACTGACCCCATCACGAGTGCCAATACTATTGCCTAAAAAGAGTTCTTTGCCATCTGGCAATTGGACAATGTAGTAGGGCAACAAAGCGAGGTTGTTAAGATTGAGCTCAGCATCTAGTTCAAACGAGACACTATCGTATTTCTGACCGTCACGTGCGACAGATGTTTTGAAGACGGCGTAATCACTGATGTGGTCTACGTCAAGGATGGCGTCCTCTAGTTGTATGCCGGTGGCGGCATCCACAATATATCCCGTCTGCAAATCACCCAGAAATAATCCAAACTCCCCATCCAAAGAGGATTCACGCGAGGCAATCGTGTCGAGTGTGACCTGATAGTTTTGACCTGGAATTTTTGGTTCAGCGAAGCCTGTTTGTGGCACTAAAGGAATGCCAAGCATCATGTCATCGAGGGCAGGTATGTAGAGCTCGTCAATATAAGGGAAAATGCTCGGTTGTCTGCCGACAGCAAGTTCGGCGATCACCAGATCTTGGCTCTTGAGCGCAAAGCGGTCTTGACCGATTTCTACTAAGTCCAGCATGGTCATCGTATCGGAGTCATGTGCATATGAGAAAAACTTCATGACGCCGTGACTGGCGGGGTCTGCCAAATTAGAGAACATAACATCGGCGTCAACACCTTGAGGCGTACCCGCCGCGTCACCAATGCGAAGCGCGAGATGCTGCATAATCGAGACGGCTCGACCGGCATCGTCATAGACTTGACCATAAATACTAATGGCGCCACTGCCGGCGGTACGGAACGTCACCTCAAGTGGGGTGTCTGGTTTGAAAGTATGGTCACCGATGGAGACGAGGGGGTCGATCGCAAGTGTGATCATGGCGCCTTCAAGCATCGCAGCACCATCGCTCACATTGACATACACCTCATAGGTTCCTCGAGGGACTTGCGAGAGGTCACTGATTTCAAGAAAGCCGTCCTCGCGCAATCTAAGCCAGGAAAGCGTTTCATCGTGACTGACAAAAGATAAGGCACTGTACTGGTTATTAAGGGGATTGTGTCCCGTAGCAAGTACAGAGTCTTGATCGCCAAAAAAATCGGAGGCCTGCAAAAGTACAGGACCAATCGCCTTGGCCGTCAATATTATTTTTGTTTGTGTCAGAGTCTGGCTTTCAGGTCGGGCATTGATCAGAATATTGTATTTCTGAAGCAGCGATTCACGGAGCTGATCAAAGTCACCATGATCGATATCAACGACTTCGATGAGCTGACCGGCACCGTCAATCAGCCGGAGTTCATCATTCCCGATATCGAAATGATTGATATAGACACGCGCTTGCGTGTTGATAAGTTGAACATGATGGAGGGTGCCAAGATAGTGACCGCTTTCCAAAAGCGGTGTTGACCAAAGTGCTCGACCACCTCGTTCGGCATACTGTGTATCGGCGGGCTTATAGACATCCTCGCTTTCTTCATCGTTGTGCGCGTGATGTGAGCTCACTAGGCCCGCGGCAGAGTCTATCCAGCGTCCGTCTTGTTCGTATTGCGTCAGGTAAGTTTTGTTGTCAGTCGTGGTGAAGTTCGATTCGGCGCTATCAAAAAAAACTTGTACATAACGAATATCTGGCTCAATGGAGCTTGAGACATGCTCAGTGTTCTCTGATGATATTGGGCTCCAATTCCATCGTCCTCCTGCTTGACTGTAAGTGGATACGTACAGATTTCGTTCGCTTTCGATGACGGCAAAGTCTGCAAATTTTTGAAGCCCACTTACCCCGTGGTGTTTAAAAATCAGGTTGCCCATTCGGTCCCAATCATGACGCACTTGAAGATCCGCCAGAACCTGCGCTTCTTCGAAGAGGCTTTTGTTTACGGCCTTGTCCGCAAAGCGACCGTTGTCCTCTTTGTCTTTCGAGAGTGGACTGACCCATTGACCTAAGACAGCGCCGGCTAAACCTCCATGTGAGAAACCCCGAAAATATTCTTGATCAAATATACCGGTTCGGTCGACTGCACGTAAGGCCACGCTGTAGTCTGTGTCATAGTAAACGGCACCGTTGACGGCTCCCGTCATCAGTCCGGTCACCACTGAGTCGTCTGCTCCTGCCAGTGCTTTAGGTGAGGCGAAGACTTTACCCCAGTTTGTTTGATCAAGTGTGACCCACCAATTCACGACTTGTGATTTCAGACCATAGGTGCCGACACCCGCTCGCTTGAACGTCGCATCATAATCAGGACCACTCATTGCGACCATGACCCCGTTCGCATTGGGAATATAGTCACTTGGATTTAATTGAGTGGGAAGATCCAAGCCTGAATCGAGAAGCGACTGTTTTCCAATCCATTTCCCGTTGTCCGCTCGAATCAACTCCAACCAGTTGGAGTGCGAATAAAAATCTTGAATCGCATGCGAAATCTGTCCAAAGCGATAAAGGAGATTTTCGATGCCAGCTGTGGTACCAACAAAGTCAGGTCCCACTCGTGAATTGTCGCCAGCCCCAGAGTAGGTGCCGTTACGAATCTCTTCGCGGTCAAATTGATCGACGCCGTCAGACCAGCGTTTGCGAAGGGTTTCTAGACCCCCACGGATATTATTGTTATCAAAGTGGGTAGCGCTGCTCGTTTGTAATCCGTACGGTGAAAAAATGCCACTCTTGATTGGCGCATAAAACGCATCAGAGTCATTCTGAGCATCTTTGATGAAATCAAAAGCCCGCGCGTTCAGCATCGGCAGCTGTGCCTGAGCCCAATTGATATGGAGATTGGTGTCAAACCATAAAACGTCTAGACTTGTTTGGGAACCCGGTATGACGAGATGGCCGGTCTGATGTTCTGAGTGTGACTGAGCTTGTGTCAGGTGCAAGGCATGGTCTTGACCAAGCAGTTGTTGAGTGAACTCGACGGCATCGGAGGCGTGCTCTTGACCTGTATAAAAACGATCCGAAATGTAATGGCCGAGTTCATGTGTCAAGACCTCAGAGAGCAGTGACGTTTGTCCTAGGATGCTAGAGTTGAGATAAATGGTTTGCGTGCTTGAGGCATAGGCACCCAGGTGGTCTTGCATTGACGGATTGTCGAGTATTTCGATCTGAGGAAAGACAGAGATATCGCCACGGGTCAACCCATCGATAAAGGTGTTTAACAGTTGCGGTTGTTTAGCCTCTCCAAATACCGTTTGAAGTGTTTGCGCAAAAGTTCCGGAGGCCGCGTGCTCTTGTATTTCTTCTTGCCACATACTCAGGTATTGTGTTGATGTCACGCTTATGCCCTCTGCCTTTTGCTACTAGTGCATCCAATGAATGATTGGAATTTCAAGCGCAGAATAGCGGTTGAACCATACTTCTGACAAATCAAAGTTGAACCGCGTTCGGTATTTGTCAGAATTGGTCGCTATTTGGGGCGGTGAAAGTGTGATGGTGCTTATGCGAGGGCAGAAAGAATGTCCTTCAGGTACAAGCGGTACAGGCGTTCTGGATCTTCTGTCATCGGGAAGTGTCCGAAGCCATTCATTTCTTTGAACACGCTGCCTTTGACTTCTTGGGCGACGCGTCGTGTTTCGCTGGGACTCGCAGAATAATCGTAGTCACCAGTCAACAACCACAGCGGCGTAGAAGAGGTGTCAATCTTGACCGTATGGTCGCTCGCTTTAAACTCATCACTATAAAAGGCAAGGTCACCATCGTAAACGCTTGGCGCACCTTGGGAGTAAATCCAAGTTGCGAGTTTGCGTCGCCACAACGGACTGTGGGGGCTCAGTAACGATGCGACCCAAGTCGCGGCGAGTCGAGCGCCATGGACTTTGGGATGGTCGAGGTAGGGCGTGCGTCGTCCAGGTGAGTGGTAGGGTGTCTCAAGCAGAATCGCCGCACGAAACAGCGCAGAGCGATTGGCGAGCAGTTCAAGCCCAATGGCGGCGCCCATCGAGCACCCCATGAGGATGACTGGGGCATTAAAACGGCGTTGAATAAAATCGTTGACTGTCTGGCTGTAAAAATCTTGCGTGAGATGCCATTGCCAATTTGCCATGTGATCGGGGAGTGAAGAGCGGCCGTGACCAGGCATGTCAAACGCCACCATATGAAACTTTTCCAGCATTTGCGGCATGCTCATCAGCCCATGCCACTGGCGACTATCCGCGCCGGCAGTGTGAAGCATGCAGATAGCGGGGAGATCAGGGTTACCCGCTGACTCAACGTATACCCATCCCTGTGGTGTTTTTAGATATTCCCCTTTGATCGGACTGAGATCGTCCGTGTTGAGGAGTGGTATGTCAGTTTGATGGATAGCTTGACGCGCCGACTCAAGCAGCAATTCGATGGTCGGTAGTGCTTGCATCAAATGGATAGTCTGGGCTTGTATGGAAAAGTCCGGACAGAGACGATACAGCGCACCTACAGATTGATAGCCAGGCTTTGGATGCAGATTAAACGCTTCTTGCCAGGTCGAGTACGAAGCATTGATGATGACGCTCGGAGTGTCGCCTAGGCCCTGTCCGTGCTCAAACAACACGTCATCACCCGAAACGATACGTACCCATAGCTCAAGTTTCTCAAGCTGCGCGCTGACCATAGGGTCGCAGCTTGCTTTGGAAAGTGCTGCCTGAAGCGTAGCCGTTGTCAACGTCATCGCGTGCGCGCTCTCGTTTTAGAGGGTCTGGACACTGACAGCACCGCGATCAATCGACACGATGGTTTCCACCAGATGTCGGGAGTATTGAAGGTCCGACTCAGAAAAAACCACAGACATGCCCTCAGACTTTAATTGACTGATGACGTCAGCCAGGCGTTGAGCTAAGGCGGGTGCGACGCCTTCAAAGGGCTCATCAAGCAGCAAGAGCTTCTTGCCAGCCATTAATGAGCGACCTAACGCCACCAGTTTTTGCTGACCACCAGACAGTTGCAAGCCACGACGTGGTGCGAACTCGCGAAGCTCAGGAATGATGCCGTATACATATTCGAGTCGCGAGGGGCCATCAATATTTTTATTGGCCCACGCGGGGACAAGGATATTTTCCTCGACAGTCAGATCAGGAATAAGTCTGCGATCCTCAGGCATGTAGCCCACGCCAAGTTTGTTGCGGTGATTGACGGGCGTAGTGACGAAATTATGACCATCAAACTCGATCGAACCTGACTTTGGTTTTAACAGACCCATCAGGCTTTTCATGAGGGTGGTCTTGCCGGCACCGTTACGACCGACGAGTCCTACCATGGCGCTTGCGCCGACTTCGAGAGAGACATCCCTCAGGATGTCCACAGCACCGATAGAGACATAGAGATTGCTGACCTTAAGCATGTCAGTTTGCCTCCTGCAGACGGGCGGCATGCGTTTCGCCGATAATGTATTTGATGACCTGCGGGTCTCGTAGTGCGAGCTCTGGAGACTCGTCGGCAATGATCTGCCCGGCATAAAAG
>JAURZO010000166.1 GCA_030653405.1 Zwartia sp.
CATCCGCTCAACACGATAAGGATGCTCACCGACATCTTCAACAAACAATATCCCCCCTCTGATTTTTGGCATAAAGGGCGTACCAATCAAGGCTGTGATCATCGCGAGGTTGCCACCCCACAAAACACCTCGACAATCAACAGGGTCAGCGCCAGCAGACTCAAAACTTAAAATCTCAAGCTCGCCACGCATGACCTCGCCAAAGATTTCCGTCGTCAGAATTTCTGTTTTCGGCGCACCAAAATCAAAACATGCAGTGGGTCCGGCATAACTCATCATGCCGGTCTTCGCCAAGAGCGCAAGGTTAAAGGCAGTGAAATCACTTTGGCCCACAAACCGCTTGCCAGAGTTGGCCAACGCCTCCCAATTGAGGTGTGGCAACAGTCTCGTGATCCCATATCCACCCCGAGAAGCCATCACGATAGGGAGTTTTTGTTTCACGGCACGATCAAAAGCAGCCAGGCGCTGTGCATCGGTTCCAGCAAAACGTTGATCACGTGCAAGCACCGTGCGATCTAGCGCAACCTTGAATCCCATTTTCTCAAGGCGCTTGACGCCACGGGCCAGAACCTTGGGCTCGGCCACCGCGCTGGAGGGAGAAATGATGTAAATACCTTTGTGATCTGGCTTGGCAGCAACGGTCACTAACTGACTTGCGGATGTACTACGACTCAACGTTCATCTCCTTGCCGCGACGACGTCGAAAGAACGCTCTCAACATCTCGCCACATTCGTCTGCAAGTAAACCACCCACCACTTCTGTGTGGTGATTTAAACGTGGCTCTTGAGGTAAATTAATCACACTGCCACAGGCGCCGGTCTTGGGATCTGCCGCAGCAAATACCACCCGAGCCAGGCGCGCATGCATGATAGCGCCCATACACATCGTACAGGGCTCAAGCGTCACGAAAAGAGAAGCGCCCGGCAAACGATAGTTGCTCATGCGCGTCGCAGCGGCTCTTAGCGCGATGATTTCAGCATGTCCGGTCGGATCTTGATCTTGGATCGTGCGATTAAAGCCAGTACCTAAAAGCTCGCCGCGACTGTCGACCAGCACTGCACCGACGGGGACTTCACCCTGTTCCTCAGCAAGCAAGGCTTGTTGCATCGCAAGCCGCATGAAGGCCTCATCCACGATAGAGGCGAGACTTAAGCGCGATCCTGCCGGCCAAGCTGGTCAGTGCCTCTTCGAGCCATTGATAGAGCTCTGCATCATCGTCATAACGCGCCTGATTCAGATTGGAAACACGACCATCCTCGATAAAACCCCACGCTCTGCTGCGTTTATCCCGGTGTTTAGGATCCCACACCCCAAAGGCAAAACCGCCTGAACTACGGATAAGGGAAAAACAAGGAATGTCGGTATAGCCATCACCAACAAAAACCATTTGATCGAAAGGCACACGTAATCTGTCTTCGGGAACCTTGCGATTCACCTCGAAAGGTTTACCGATATAACTTGGCCCGACGATCCCCTTTTGAATATGAAATAAATACCGAGTCTTGTCGGTGAAGCTCACAATACGACGGGGAAACTCAATGCCTGCGTTCTGACCGTAAATAAACTCTGACGCCCAGATGGCCGTGAACTCCGAGGCAATGCGGGTGTGTCTCACCACGTCACCGATACCGCTGGAGATTAAATAAAATTCTAATTGGACTTGCGGGTGTACGTGTCGAACCTGTTCACGCAATCGACGAAAAAGCGTTTCCACCCCAGCGTGTAGTGGTAGGTTTTGACCCCAATTTTTGAGTCGCTCCTGCGTGATTGAGCCATACTCGCCGCTCTTGGACAAAGCAATCATTTCATGCAAATAAGCAGGTACTGGATCCCAGTCCTGTGCGAGCAGTGGATCGACGCGTCCAGTCCAAAACTGCTGCGTGTCGACACCGATGCTTTCCAAAAAGCCTGAAGTGCTATCTGGAGCGAGCGTATCGTCGAAATCAAAAATTAACGCGATTACATCTGACATCGTGTGTACCCGGCGGCCCTGAATTTCTCAATTGTAGCGACCTTGTCCAGGATAGAACGATGCTTGAGGCAAATTTTGTACCCACATGACTTTGCTCAAGTCGTGACAGACTGAGCGCCTAGCGACAAATCAGACGTTTCCGGGCATACCCAGCGCACCACATCACGAGAAGCATCGATGCAGCCTCCGTCCTGATAGACCCCTCGTACATCTCGATAACGCATCATTCTTTCCACAATACGACTCACGCTTCCTGCAGACTCTTTTGTCTGCTTCACACGCTCGCGTACGATGTCTTCGTTCATCTTGATCTCGCCATCGTCATCAATATAGACGCCATCACGCCAATGGTAAATTTCAAGGCACTTATCGATCAGACTGAATGGCTTGGCACGCTCCCAAAGGTTGCAAAACTCTCCGCCTCCGTGATAGACCACCCAAGAGCCTTCAAAACCCTCCACATCAGCAGAATGACTATCCGGATTTCTAAACCAGAGACGACTTCCCGGGACGTAAAAACGCATCGGTAGGGGGTGATCCAAACTACCGATTTCATAAATGAACGCATCGTTGAAATCGTCTGCCAATAGCGCTCTAGTCTGCCATTGTGTTTGAAGTTTCGCGTAAAGAGCCGGGTGGTGGCCCTTGAGCTCCTGGGCAATGGCCAGCAAAACAATATACTCAGCGGCCCGGCCACAAGAAAATGTGTAGAGTTGCTGACCAGAGACCTCTGGTTGGGTCGTTTTAATCAGCGCATCGACCATATCCACCCCAGGTCTGAGCAGAAAACCACTGCCTTCGTCGTAAACCCAGCAGTCCTCGGGTCTCGCATATCCATCGGGGTTAAAAGCCAATTCGGTACGTCGTGCGGCATCGACCGCAAAATGACGCACCCTAACGGCTGCTTTGAGCTCTTGTACCGATGGAAAGCAATATGCAACAGGCGCACGAGCCAAACACAACACGATTTCTAAATCAAGCTGTTCGGGGTGGGACTGCGTGTCCAAGCCAAGTCGCTTGCTCAAGTCCAGCGTGTCATAGCCTGGTGTGAGCGCCTCTAGACCTTCGGAGGCACAAATCTGAACAAGATGCCAGCCATCGTGCATCCCCATTTTGATATTGAGGTAAGCTTGAGCCCCTAAATCAACGCTCCAGTTGGAGACTTCAGAAGCGGCAAGCTGTGCCTGGTGCTCCTGATCAAAGAGCAGACAGAGCCCTTTGAAGCCATCAACGAGATGCTTTGAAAAATAAGCCATAGCAGGACTTCCATCAAGGTGTGAAGACTTGAATGAGTTTGACTAAAGTTAAGGTGCAATGTAGCCATTTCGTCTTTGAGTCGTTTAGCCACGTCATCACACGATCGCATTTCATACGTGAACAAAAATCTTATACGCTCATAACCTAAGTTAAACCTTTTATTTGACATTAGTATGCCTGAATGTCTACTGCCTGTCACACTCCATCATCATGTCTACTCCAGAAATTCGCCCCGAACAGTCAGTCGATCTACTCAAAGCGCTGCATATCCTGACCCGCGATGGCAAGCTGAATCAAGACAGTCGGCGTAAGTTAAAACAGGTCTACCACCTGTTCCAATTTATCGAGCCCCTACTCAAACAGGTACAGGCTAGGCGGGAAGATTTCTGCGTGGTGGATCATGGGGCTGGCAAGTCTTATTTGGGTTTTATCCTTGTAGATTTATTCCTGCGCCACCATGCCAAACGCGCGCATATGGTCGGCATCGAAACACGACCTGAGTTGGTTGAACAAGCGCAACAATTGGCGAGCAGCCTTGGCTTTAGCCAAATGCGTTTTCTAAATGAATCGGTGGCAACCTCGATCGCATCTCCCTCCCTCCCCGCTGAGGTTGACATGGTGACTGCCCTGCACGCTTGCAATACAGCGACTGATGATGCAATACGTTTTGGTCTGGCTAAGCGTGCTGAGTTTATGGTGCTAGTGCCCTGCTGCCAGGCCGAGGTCGCCAGCGTTTTACGTAAACATAAAGCACAACAACTCAAAGATCCGCTCGCTGAGATATGGCGTCATCCTTTGCATACGCGTGAATTTGGCAGCCAGGTCACCAATACCTTGCGCTGCCTTCAACTCGAAGCGCATGGCTACCAAGTCACGGTGACAGAGCTGGTTGGCTGGGAACATTCGATGAAAAACGAACTTTTGATTGCGCAGCGCAAAGGCCCACCCAAGCCGCATACAACCGCTCGCCTTGAAGCGTTGCTGGAAAGACTCGGTCTCGAAGAATTAAAAGAACGGTTTTTTTCACCCAACCTCGTGTCCACATCATTAAAAACATCCGCGCCATGACAAACACCACCCCCATTCGTTTATTGATTGCCGGATGTGGAGACCTGGGCTTGCGTGTGGCCCGCTTGGTCTCTCAGCAATATCCAGAATCTCAGATCTGGGGACTGCGCCGTTCTCAAGCAGAAAGCCCGGATTTTCTTAGAGGCTTTGCTTGGTTCAATGCTGATTTGGCACAGCCAGAAACGCTCAAGACATTACCTCCAGGCATCACACATATTCTTTTTAGTGCAGCACCGAACGCACGCACAGAAGCCGACTACCGTGCGGTCTACCTTCAAGGCTTACAGAATGTGGTTCGATGCGCTGACAATTCAGCGCTGGAAAGGATTCTGTTTATTTCATCGAGTGCTGTTTATGGCGAGCATGGCGAAGAATGGGTCGATGAGAATACCCCCGTCTCACCAAAGAACTTTAATGGCCGTGTCCTACTCGAAGCCGAGCAGTGGCTGTCAAGTTTCAAGCAATCGCGTGTCATCGCCACCGCAAGTCTCAGGCTATCGGGCATTTACGGTCCGGGTCGAAGCTATTTGCTGGATCGACTCAAGCTAGGACAGGCAAGTGCGCCCTCGACGCCCGTGCACTGGGTCAATCGCATTCATATTGATGATGCAGCATCCGCCATCGAACATCTGATGTTCTTGGATAAGGATAAGCTTTCGCAAATCTTTCTGATTACAGACAGCACGCCACTACCGATGCGAGCGCTTTACGAATATTTAGCTAAACTGGTTGGTGGTCCAATTCCAGCAGATGGTGCCGCTCCTTCGTTTGTCGGCAGCAAGCGCTTGAGCAATGCACGACTTCTGGCGACGGACTTTAAGCTCAAGTGGCCTGATAGTCGCGAGGGCCATGCCTCGTTGTTATGAACAAGTGGAATTAATCAATCCGGATATGATATTTCCAGAATGTCGAGCTCTTCAATACCACCAGGCGTTCTGAGGCTGACAGTATCGCCGACTTTAGACTTCGTTAGCGCACGCGCAACCGGGGAAATCCAACTAATTCTCCCCTGCAAGGGTTCGGCCTCATCGACACCTACGATTGTCACGCGTTGTTCTTCTCCATTCTGGTTCGCATACAGAACCGTGGATCCAAAAAAAACCTGATCACGATGCGTCTGAAGCGCCGGATCAACAATTTCCGCGAGTTCGAGTCGTTTAGTTAAAAATCGCATGCGGCGATCAATTTCGCGCAAACGTTTTTTCCCGTACAAATAGTCTCCATTTTCTGAGCGATCGCCGTTCGAGGCAGCCCAAGAGACAATCTGCACCATCGCAGGTCGTTCTTCGTTCATTAATTCCGCAAGCTCATCGCGTAAGGCTGCATAACCCCCGGGCGTCAAATAATTTTTGGTTCCGGCAGGTAGCGCCAAGGCCTCTGGCAAGTCCTCGTCTTCAGCACCCTCACTCTCTTTGACAAATGCTTTATTCATATTGATCTACACCAAGTCTCGCCAAACAGGCTTTAAGTCGGCGGGTAACGGCGGCAATCCGCCTAGTTGCACTCGACTTTCGTCAGGACTATGAAAATCGGAGCCACATGAGGCCTCAAAACCATAATGCCTTGCAACCTGAGCGTACTCTGCAAATTGGGGGGGACTGTGACTGCCTGTTATCACCTCAATTGCACGACCGCCAAGATCTTTGAATTCGTCGAACAACGCACCAAACTGTGTTGATGTGTATTTGTATCTCCCTGGATGAGCAATGACCGATACACCGCCCGCAGTGCGAATCCATGTCAATGCCGCACAAAGTGAAGCCCACTCCATGGGCTCATGGGCTGGGCCATCATCCTTAAGGAGGCGATCAAACACATCCTGAACCTCAGAAAAATAACCCGCCTGAACTAAAAATCGAGCAAAGTGGGTCCGACTGATCAGCTCAGGATTCCCAGCAAACGGCAATGCCCCTTCGAAAGCTCCGGGCATACCGAGAGCGGCGAGACGATCACCAATTTTTTTGGCGCGCTCCGCACGCCCCGCACGCGTCCGGCGCAAACCCTCCAGCAGAGTCGGATCCTCTGAATCAATGCCTAAACCTACGATGTGAACAGTCTGATTTGCCCATGTCACCGAAATCTCAACACCAGTCAAATACTGCAGCCCGAGCTCTTTTGCAGTCTCTTGGGCTAATTTCTGACCAGAGAGCTCATCGTGATCGGTCAGCGACCAAAGCGTGACACCAGCGGCCTTGGCTTGCCGCGCGATTTCGTCGGGCGCAAAAACACCGTCGGATACGGTCGAGTGACAATGCAAATCAGCGCAAAAACTCTTAGTCTCAGTTTTCATCTTAAAGCCGTCCAAAGACAGTCAGGACTCATTAGTCCTGACTCTTTAAAAAATTGATCACAACATCGATCTGATCTTGGTGCATTAAGGTCGGCGCATGCCCAACACCGGAAATCTCAACCAATTGTGCCTGCGGCTGCAATGCCAACATTTTTTTACTCGTATCGACAGATAACAAATCAGAGAGCTCACCGCGAATGATTTGCACAGGTAAGTTAAGCGAAGCAAACGCCCCCCATAACATTGCCTCACCTTGCGCAGCAAGTTCGGGTGTCATGTGTTTGAATGGTTCAGCAAGGCCTAAATCGTAATGCTTGATCCACTTTCCATCCTGTTCGACATATACATAACGGGTCAGGTCAGCCCATTGCTCGGGGCTGTGAGGTCCAAATGACTCACAGGTTGACTGAACATACTGAACTGCATCGCCGAAAGTCGTAAAGCTCACAGACTCGCCCACATACAGTCCAATGCGTTCAAGCGAAACAGGCTCGATGTGTGGCCCAACATCATTCAGGACAATAGAGTCCAGACGTAACCCCGCGTCAGGCAAGACCGCGTGACGCTGTGCTGGTGTTGGTGTGTTCTGTTTAAGGCGTGACTGTGTTCGGGCGCCTGCATAGACGAGCCCGATCAGCCCACCCATTGAGGTACCAATCCAATGAAGTCGACTGGGTTGCAGACGGTCGATCAACGTCACCATATCTGATGCATATTGGGGTACAGCATAAAACGCAGGACTTGCAAGCCAGTCAGATAACCCTCTTCCCACGACATCCGGACAAATGACCCGATATCGAGATGCAAGTTGCCT
>JAURZO010000167.1 GCA_030653405.1 Zwartia sp.
CATCCGCCCATGGGCTGTTGACGTGAGCAGTGGTGTCGAGGATACACCGGGTATTAAATCCGCCAACAAGATAGCTGCTTTTGTTTCTGCTGTTAAAAAAGCCGATGATTCAAGCGCTTTGACAGCTGATAGTTAAAACCGATATAATCATGGTCTTTACAGGCGGTTAGCTCAGCTGGTTAGAGCGCCACGTTGACATCGTGGAGGTCGCTGGTTCGATTCCAGTACCGCCTACCAATTATTGAAATTCAAGCCCCGACATCGGGGCTTTTTTTCGTCTTCAAACTTTTGGAGTGCAGTTCATATCGGGGGATGAGCAGTATTCATTAAATAGCAGTACTCATCAAACACGGCGGCTCTTCGATTTTGAACGGGCCTTCTTTAGAGTCTGACAGACTCGTCTGAATTTAAGCACCTCGAAGCAAGCGTCCATATCCAGGCACAACTGGCTCAACGCCCGCGATCTTTAAACAGTGCCACATCATCGCGGCGACGCTTGAAATGACCGGCTTACCCAAATCACGTTCAAGCGCATCCAGAACTTCAATTGTTGGCATCCCGACACCGCTCAAAAAGACAACCTCAGCTTCAGGTGTGTTGGCGGCCTTGGCTAGGGCATAGGCACGTTCGGGCGTTTCTTCATAAATGTTTCGTACGTTTTCAAGCCTGCGGACATTGACGACAGCCATTCCGTACTCTTGAAGTGCACCTTTTCCTGCAAGCGTCTGTGCTTCGGCGTAGGGCGTACCAAGCGCGATTTTACTGACGCCCAAATGATTCATGGCGGCAATGACGCTTGCAAAAGCAGAGGTAAACCGCACGTTGTACTGACGCTCAAGTCTTGCGGTGAGCGCCTGCTCGCCTTCGCGCCCCAGCATGTAGCTCGAAGCAGTGTGCGCGAGCGCAATCACCTGTGGGCGGATAAGGGCCAGCATTTCTGTTGGTTCGTCGATGTGATCTAGCTGAGATTGCGTTCGTGCATCTTGGCCGTCATGCGCGCCGGGGGTGCCGCGGGCAATCATGCGTCCGAAGTGAACAGAGACGCCAAAAGGCTTTAGAGCAAACAACTCTGGTTCTACGTTCGGGTTTCCTGGTGGAAGCAAAAATCCTAGTCGTGCTCTCCAGCCATCCATGTGCGTTCACCTGCCTTTATTTTTCAGAGTAAATGTTGCTAAGTAAAAGTAGCTTGGTTGTGATGAATGAAACTTCCGTGAATGTAAGGTTTGCTCAACAACAATAGCAGAACTCTCCTTAGCTGTTAATCAAGTAATTCTCAACCTCCAATTCACAAGCGACATACGTACTCCCATGTAACCTTTAAGTTCGCTTGTTCTGCTGGACGCCTGTCTATTGGCAATCAAGCAGGATATTGAGGATGAAATGGTAAACTTGTACGTTATTTTGCCTTGTTATAGGATTAGTGCAGATGCTTTCAATCACGCTCCCCGACGGGTCGCAGCGTCAATATCCAGGTCCGGTTACGGTAGCTGAGGTTGCCCAGTCTATTGGTGCCGGGCTTGCCCGCGCGGCGTTGGGCGGGCGTATCACCCTTGCTGGAGAAAGCCGTCTGGTTGATACGACCTACCGTATTGAAAGCGATAGCCACTTGGCAATTATCACGGCTAAGGATGCCGATGGCCTGGACCTCATCCGGCACTCGACGGCGCATTTGCTCGCTTACGCAGTGAAGTCACTTTTTCCTGATGCCCAAGTGACCATCGGTCCAGTAATCGACAATGGGTTTTATTACGACTTTTCGTATAAGCGACCCTTTACTCCCGAGGATCTCGCAGCCATTGAAAAGAAAATGGCGGAGCTCTCCAAAAAGGACGAAATCGTCACGCGCGAAGAATGGAAACGAGACGATGCAGTGACGTATTTCAAAGGGATTGGCGAGGCTTACAAAGCCGAGATCATCGGTGCCATCCCCGGTAACGAAACCATCAGCCTCTATCGCGAAGGCGATTTCATTGACCTGTGTCGCGGTCCGCACGTCCCAAGTACCGGCAAGCTCAAGGTTTTCAAGTTGATGAAAGTCGCAGGTGCCTACTGGCGCGGCGACAGCAACAATGAAATGCTGCAGCGTATATACGGTACCGCCTGGGCCACCAAAGAAGATCAAGATGCATACTTGCATATGCTTGAGGAAGCCGAGCGCCGAGACCATCGCAAAATTGGCCGCGATCTGGATTTGTTCCATTTTCAGGAAGAGGGTCCTGGTCTTATTTTCTGGCACCCTAAGGGCTGGGCGATTTGGCAACAAGTCGAGCAATACATGCGCGCGGTCTACCGTGACAACGGTTATCAAGAGGTCAAGGCGCCTCAGATTCTCGATATTTCCCTCTGGAAAAAAACCGGACATTGGGATAACTATCGTGAAAACATGTTCACAACTGAGTCTGAAAATCGCGTCTACGGCTTGAAGCCGATGAATTGCCCAGGCCATGTTCAGATCTTCAATTCCGGCTTGCATTCTTATCGTGATCTGCCGCTGCGCTACGGCGAGTTCGGCCAGTGTCATCGCAACGAGCCCTCTGGCTCTTTGCACGGCATGATGCGTGTGCGCGGCTTCACTCAGGACGACGGTCACATTTTCTGTACCGAAGATCAGTTGCAAGACGAATGCTCGGACTTTACGTCTTTATTGCAAAAAGTTTATGCAGACTTTGGCTTTACCGAAGTCCTGTACAAAGTCGCGACGCGCCCAGAAAAGAGAATTGGTAGTGATGAGGTTTGGGATAAGGCCGAGACTGCACTGATGGAAAGCCTTAAGCGTACGGGTTGCGAGTTCGAAGTCTCACCAGGTGAGGGTGCTTTTTATGGCCCCAAGATCGAGTACACACTCAAAGATGCCATTGGGCGTCATTGGCAGTGCGGCACTATTCAGGTTGATTTCTCAATGCCTCAACGGCTCGGTGCCGAGTTTGTCGATGCCTCAGATCAGCGCCGTGCGCCTGTCATGTTGCATCGTGCGATTCTTGGTTCGTTCGAGCGATTTATCGGCATGTTGATCGAAAACCATGCTGGTGCGATGCCTGCGTGGCTGGCGCCTGTGCAAGCAGTTGTATGCTGTATTTCTGAGCATACGGCTGATTATGCGGCAGAAATCACACAAAGCCTGAAGAAACAAGGCTTTAGAGTAGAATCAGACTTACGCAGTGAGAAAATTACCTATAAAATTCGTGAACACAGTATGCAAAAGCTCCCTTATATCTTGGTGGTCGGAGAAAAAGAGCGCCAGGCAGGGACAGTGGCTGTACGTGGACGCGGTGGTATTGAGCTTGGTGTGATGCCAACGGCTCAATTTATTTCACTGCTAAACGAAGACGTGGCATTACGCCGCAATTCCGGTTCGACTGCACCGCAGTCGGCCTAACTACTAGGAGTCGTCAACATCGCAACAGAAAAACCACATCGCATCAATGGTGAAATTCGAGTTCCTGAGGTGCGTTTATTAGGCATAGAGGGCGAACAGCTCGGTATTGTTAAAGTTTTCGACGCCATTCGCATGGCTGAAGAAAATGACATTGATTTGGTTGAGATCGCGCCTAACGCTGATCCTCCAGTATGCCGTTTGATGGATTACGGCAAATTCAAATACCAAGAACAAAAACGGTTAGCCGAAGCCCGCTCCAAACAAAAAATTATTCAAGTCAAAGAAGTTAAGTTTCGTCCAGCAACGGATGAAGGCGACTATCAGGTCAAATTACGTAACCTGAAGCGTTTTCTGGACGAGGGCGACAAAGCCAAAGTCACGTTACGCTTTCGCGGCCGTGAAATGGCGCACCAAGAGCTCGGTATGCGTGTGCTTGAGCGTGTGCGTGATGACTTGACTGATATGGCCGTGGTCGAAGCCATGCCTAAGTTAGAAGGTCGCCAGATGGTGATGGTGTTGTCACCGCGCAAGAAGGCGCCTACCAAAGAAGCCGCTGCTTAAACGTTATGCATGTACTGTTTGTTTTAGACCCCCTCCCTTTACTTAACGCCTACAAAGACAGCTCAGTTGCGATGATGCGGGCACTCGCTG
>JAURZO010000169.1 GCA_030653405.1 Zwartia sp.
GGATCGCCAGAAAGCGGTGGCTCTTCGGTGCGGTTATCCGGATCCATCGAGGGTACCGAAGAGAGCAGGGCTTTCGTATAGGGATGCTGTGGCGATTCAAAAAGGGTTTCGCAATCTCCGATCTCAACCACCTGACCCAAATACATCACCATGACGCGATCAGAAATGTAGCGGACCACATTCAGGTCATGACTGATGAACACATAGGTCAAACCGAAGTCTTGCTTCAGATCGAGCAAAAGATTCAGCACCTGAGCCTCAACCGACTTATCCAGAGCAGAGACGGCTTCGTCCAGAATAATCAGGCGTGACTGCAAGGCCAAGGCGCGGGCGATGTTGACGCGCTGTCGCTGACCGCCAGAAAGCTCATGCGGGTATCTCTCGGCGAATCGAACCGGGTCAAGTCCGACGCGTCTGAGTAAATCTCGAGCGCGTTCGATGGAGTCTTCTTTGGAGACGCCATGGACTTGCGGCGCAAAGGCGATCGAGTCCTCGATCGTCAATCTTGGGTTGAGCGATGCGTAACTATCCTGAAAAACCATCTGAGCCTGACGACGAAACTCTTTGAGCGAAAGATCGCGTCCACCAACCGACATGCCATCAAAAACGATGTCGCCATTATCTGGTGTGATCAAGTTCATCAGGAGACGTGCAGTCGTGGACTTGCCGCAGCCTGACTCACCCACTACGCCTAGGGTTTCGCCCTTGCGCACCATGAAATCGATGCCATCCACGGCGCGAACAACACCACCCCCTCGACCAAGCATGTCCTTTTTAAGGGCAAAATGCTTGATCAGGTTCTTCACCATCAAAAGGGGTTGAGCGGTACCGCCAATATCCGTTTGTGTATCTAAAGAGGTATTCATCAGTTCTTGATCTCCATGGCGGTACGCAGGCCATCCGAGACGAGGTTGAATGCGATTGAAGTGACAAAAATCATGACGCCAGGCAGGGCAGCGATCCAGGGCTGCACATAAATAGCCGTGCGCAGTGTGTTGAGCATCAGACCCCACTCAGGCTCAGGCGGCTTAACGCCCAGGCCCAGGAAGCTCAGGCCCGAAGCCAGAATCATCGACACAGCAATCAGACTGGTCGAATAGACAAAGATCGGACCCAAAACGTTACCCAAGACGTGAACACGCACGATCGTGAACGCGTTCGCACCTGAGGCGCGGGCTGCATCAACAAAGTCGCGACCCCGAATCTGTGTGGTGACGCTTTCAGCCACCCTGGCGATGGGTGGGATAAAGACGATAGTCAGCGAAATCAGCGAGTTCGTAATCCCCGCACCGAGCACGCCCGACAGCGCAATGGCTAGCAGCACCGAGGGGAAGGCATAAAACACATCAATGGTGCGCATGATCACAGTGTTGATCGCGCCGC
>JAURZO010000173.1 GCA_030653405.1 Zwartia sp.
GCATGCCAGCCCGCGGATTTTGAAAGCGATGAAGCGACCCGCTTTCGAAGACAAAACCATGGCCCGCATTCACCGCTGGCGGGAACAATGTCCCGACATCACCTTGCGCTCGACGTTCATCGTCGGCTTCCCAGGCGAAACTGAGAGTGATTTTCAGTACCTGCTCGACTGGATGTCCGAAGCCCAGCTCGATCGCGTTGGCTGTTTTCAATACTCCCCAGTGGAGGGCGCCCCCGCCAATGCATTAGAAGGCGCAGTCCCTGAAGAGATCAAACAAGAGCGCTGGGATCGTTTCATGGCCCACCAACAAGAGATTTCAACAGCCCGCCTGGCCAAGCGTGTTGGTCGCGAAATAGATGTCCTCATTGACGAAGTCGATGAGGATGGCGCCGTCGGTCGCTCAAGCGCCGATGCTCCTGAAATTGATGGCTGCGTCTTTGTCGACAGCGACACCACACTCAAACCTGGAGATATTGTGCGCGCGCGCGTGACGGATTCTGATGAATACGATCTTTGGGCCGAAAAAATCTAATTCAAGAGTCAATTTTTCATGCGTGTAGGTTTTGCTGGCACTCCCGAATTTTCGCGTCTCGCTCTAGAGGCAATCCTTAAGGCTGGCTTTGAAGTGCCTCTCGTGCTGACGCAGCCTGATCGTCCATCGGGCCGTGGCCTAAAGCTCACGCCCAGTGCGGTAAAACAATGCGCGCTGGAGCACGATCTACCCGTATTCCAGCCCCGCAGCCTGCGTCTGGATGGCAAATACCCAGAGGATGCGCTCGCCGCCCGACAAGCACTTGATGCCGCACAACTCGATGTCTTGGTGGTCGCGGCCTATGGTCTGATTTTGCCTGCCTGGGTCTTGCAGACGCCTCGCCATGGCTGTCTGAACATTCATGCGAGTTTATTACCGCGATGGCGTGGTGCGGCTCCGATTCAACGGGCTATTGAGGCCGGCGATACCCATACAGGCATCACCATCATGCAAATGGACGAGGGTCTTGATACAGGAGACATGCTGCTCGTTGAAGCGCTTGACATCAATGCGCAAGACAATGCGGGCACGCTCCATGACAAGCTCGCCGAGCAGGGCGCGCGACTGATTGTCCAAGCGTTGCAAGCCTTACCCACCGGGGGACTCTCTCCCACCCCTCAACCTGAACACGGCACAACCTATGCCGCCAAGCTCGATAAAGCAGAAGCAGCCTTAGATTTGAATGAGAGTGCGCAGCAGCTTGCCCGTCGCGTGCGCGCCTTTAATCCTGTGCCAGGCGCGACGCTCAGACTGCCGAACATCGCTGAGCCTATTAAAGTCTGGAATGCCGTGGCCATGCCCGAGACAACAACGACGGTCGCGACGACCGCCACGCCATCAGACCATCATGTCGCACACGTCATTGCGGCGAGTGCTGATGGAATTGATATCGCCACCGGACAGGGCACACTTCGTTTGCTTGAGTTGCAACGGCCTGGAGGCAAGCGCCAACCAGCATCCGTATTTATTTCCGGGTGGTCGGACGCTTCTCGCTGAGCTTTAGCACCAGTATCGTGCCCGAGAGAACAAAAGTAATAATGTTGGCGATGATCATCGGCATTGAGCCGATCAGAAAAGCATAGCCGAGCCACAAGGCAATGCCCATCGTGAACATCACATACATCGCCAGCGAAATCGAAGCCGTGTCACGCGACTTGATCGTTTTGATCGTCTGCGGAAAAAAGGCCACTGTGGTTAAAAACGCGGCGGAATATCCCAAAATTTCAGTATGCATGCAGACGGGGCTTCAAGGTCAAACGCGCTCCAGTTCGCGAAGCTCTTTACGGAGCTTGGCCTTGAGCCGAGTTTGTTTGAGCATGGACAGATGCTGCACGAACACCTTGCCGTTCAAATGGTCCAGCTCATGCTGCACACAGACAGCCAATAGGCCTTCAGCATCAAACTCATAGGGCTCGCCCTGCAAATTCAGTGCGCGCACACGAATCTTGGCGGGACGGTCAACCTCGTCGTACACACCAGGCACCGACAAACAGCCTTCCTCGTAGGTTTGCTGCTCATCACTAAAATTTAGAATTTCAGGGTTGATCAATACCCGTAGATCGCTTTTATCTTCACTCACGTCAATCACCACAACGCGCTCATGCACGTCGACTTGTGTCGCGGCCAACCCCACACCCGGCGCTTCGTACATTGTTTCAGTCATATCGGCGACAAGTTTGCGGATGCGGTCGTCCACCGCACGCACGGGTTTGGCAACCGTATGCAAGCGTTTATCGGGGTAATGAAGAATATTAAGCAGGGCCATCGCGCAGAACCACGTATTTATAGAACTGATTACGATTTTAAATTAATAACAGTCAAAATTCGACTAATTCCACACGCATTCGACACGAATTCCATATGATTTTGAGGATTTTGCTGGACGATTTGCTCCACTTAGTGGGTGAGGCCTATGGCAGACTGAGGAATGCCTCATACCCTACCCACTGAAATGCTAACGGCGTGGCTCCGCCTGAGCCTGACACCCGGACTGGGTCCGATCCAAGGTCAACGCCTCTTAAACCACTTTACCAACCCTTTGGCGATCGTCCAATGCTCTGCCAGTCAATTGGCGGCACTCGTCCCAAAAACTCTATGCGAAAGGCTGTTATCGGCGCGGGGATCAACGGTCTCCAAACAAATTGATGAAGCGATGGAGTGGGCCTCTGCAGCTGACCAAATCATCCTGACCCCAGATCAGGCTCACTACCCTGCACTTCTTAAACACACCGCGGATGCCCCAATGGTCTTGTATGCCAAGGGCCAACTGAGAAGGCTTGCACAACCCTCACTCGCAATCGTAGGCGCACGCAACGCCACGCCAGACGGGTGGGATCATGCGCAGGTATTCGCGCGCCATCTGGCTGAACAGGGCTGGTGTGTGGTGAGCGGTCTGGCTCATGGCATCGATGCTGCCGCGCATCGGGGTGCGATTGCCGCAGGGGCTCGTGGTGGCGGCACGATTGCTGTTTTCGGAACGGGTGCGGATCTTGTATATCCTCGCAATCATGTTGATCTCGTCAAACAGGTACTGGACACTGATGGTTTGATATTGTCTGAGTTTGCGCTCGGGACACCCGCTCGACCTCAACACTTTCCGCGGCGAAATCGTATCGTCGCCGGACTCACACGCGGCGTACTGGTTGTCGAAGCTGCGCTCAAAAGTGGTTCACTCCTGACAGCAAAGTTCGCCGTCGAGCTGGATCGAGAGGTGTTTGCGATTCCCGGCTCAATTCATTCACCACTCTCGCGGGGTCCGCACGCGTTGATTCAGGAGGGAGCGAAACTAGTCGAGTCTGGCGCCGATATTCTGAATGAGTTATCAGCATTCAATCCCAGCCCCATGACACCCTCTGAGCCGAATCATGATTCTGGACTGATCACGGAAAGTGTCAGTCACCCAACACCGCCTTCGCCCATTTGGGACGCAATCGGCTACGATCCTATCACCATAGACCTATTGCAACAACGAACCAATATGTTGCCCGCAATATTGCAGTGCGAACTACTGACGTTGGAATTAAATGGCGACATTGAACGTCGACCCAATGGCCGCATTGTGCGGTCACGGCGGCGGCCCTGAATAAGTGATAATCAATATGCACTCTTTTCTATCCGGCTCTGGCGCGTGGAGCCAAACCTTTCTGAGCTTGGTGCTCGTGCTTTCAGGTTCAGTCGTGCTTGCCCAGGATTGTGCAGTCACGATTGAGACCGATGACAAGCTTCAATTTACGCCAGACAAAATCGAGATCGCGCGTGCCTGCCACTCATTTACTGTCACGCTCAAACACCGAGGCCGCCTGCCCAAACTTGCAATGGGGCACAACTGGGTTCTGGCCAAACTGAGCGACTTGGACGGAGTCTCTCGAACAGGCATGCTGGCTGGCGCGGATCAACAGTATGTTGACCCTAAAGATCGACGTGTCGTAGCGCACACGAGCGTAGTGGGGGGCGGCGAGACGACGTCCGTCACGTTTGATGCGTCAACGCTTGACGCGCTCGAACGGTATGGCTTTGTATGCACGTTCGCTGGCCACTCGCCTGTCATGCGTGGCGTTGTTGTGGTGAAATAAGTCAGCGCACTATCCTCTTGAACCGAAGATCGCCGATCCAACACGTATTTCTGTTGAGCCTTCCTCGATGGCGATCTCAAAATCACCGCTCATACCCATTGATAGGCGATCAAGCTCAATACCTTGAATCGCCTCTTGGCGTGCATGATCACGCATCTCTCGAAGCTGTGTAAAACACCGACGTACTGCCAACTGATCTTCGGACAAAACAGCCATGGTCATCAGACCACGCACGCGCATCGTTTGAAAACCGCTGAGTTGACGCAAAAAAGGGATGAGTTCACTCGGATCAAGTCCCGCTTTAGTTTCTTCTGGGGATGTTTTGACTTGTACGAGCACATCAATTGAGCGGCCCTCGAGCTGCAATCGACGGTCCAAGGCTTGCGCAAGTTCAAGTCGATCCAGGGACTGGAGCTCATGCGCTAAGCGAGCGACTTCTTTCGCTTTGTTGGTCTGTAACTGTCCGATCACAACCCATTCGATATCGCAGTCTGCCAAGAGTGGCGCTTTCTGAGCGATCTCTTGGGTGCGATTTTCACCAAAGCGTTTGTATCCTAAGCTCACCGCCTGTCGAATCGCTTGGTCATCAAAGGTTTTACTGACGGGGAGGAGCGTGACTTCGGAGGGATCACGTCCAACGCGCTGGCAGGCTTGGGCGATCCGGACTTTGATCTGCTCGATTCTTGCGGACATCTCTTCGATTGAGGGGTGTGTTGGGGTGTTCATGCTGGATGGTTGCGAAGCGATTGATGGGTTGATTCTTATGTTACGCCAGTTGGTGGGGATGTGGCTTTCCGAACACGGAGGACGGGTGGGCTTTGCCCACTACCCTCTTCGAATGCACGCGGTCGCATCGGCTCCGAACTCGGCCCTCCCGGGCCTCAGACAGGCGGAGCCGATTCTGCGACCACTTGTGCCTTCGACTCGGCTCGTCCTGACGTGTCCGGAAAGCCACATCCCCACCCACTGACGTCAGTCTCTAAGCACCTTCGCCAACATGCGTCAATCTCTATAAAACTTCGCCAGCATGCCCCATATGAGTGCGCTCATGCCTCTTTATCTTGCATTGATGTTCGCTGAATGAGTGGGTCAGTGTTCCGCGGTGGCGTCAGGACGAGCCTCAGCGAGCAGCGTTGCGGGAGCAAAGTATCGGCTCCGCCTGTCTGAGGCCCGCAGGGCCGAGTTCGGAGCCGATGCGACCGCAACGCTGTTCACTGAGGGCAGTGGGCTCTGCCCACCCGTCCACCGTCACCGCGGAACACTGACCCACTCATTGAGCAGTCCAACTCACCAAATCTAACTGGCACGAGTCTTGCTTGGACACTATCAGCATAGCCGCCCGCCAACTTGGACGACATGCGGCCCCTCCATTAAAGCCGGCCAATCCGGCGCAAACAAATCAGGAGTTTGAACATGCAACGCAGACTAGCCCTTAAACAGCTGACCGCCGCGAGCTTACTCGCCATGACCGGTTGGATGCCGCATGCCTTTGCGCAAGACACAATCAAAGTCGGCATTTTGCATTCACTCTCTGGAACGATGGCGATTTCGGAAACATCGCTTAAAGACGTTGCATTGATGACCATCGAAGAGATCAACGCCAAAGGTGGCGTGATGGGCAAGAAACTCGAGCCCGTCATTGTTGATCCTGCTTCAAACTGGCCCTTGTTCGCTGAGAAAGCCCGCGAACTCATTGCACAAAACAAAGTATCCGTTGTGTTTGGCTGCTGGACCTCCGTGTCACGCAAATCAGTCTTGCCTGTCTTTAAAGAGCTGAATAGCCTGTTGTTCTACCCCGTTCAATACGAAGGCGAAGAACTCGAGAAAAACGTTTTCTACACAGGAGCCGCGCCAAACCAGCAGGCCATTCCTGCCGTCGAATACCTCATGAGTGAAGATGGCGGTGGCGCTAAGCGCTTTGTCTTACTTGGTACAGACTATGTCTATCCACGCACCACCAACAAAATTTTGCGCGCCTTCTTGAACTCCAAAGGTGTCAAAGACAGCGACATCGAAGAAATTTACACACCCTTCGGTCATTCCGACTATCAAACGATTGTTGCCAACATCAAAAAGTTTTCCGCAGGCGGCAAAACAGCGGTTGTCTCAACCATCAATGGTGACTCCAACGTTCCGTTCTACAAAGAGCTAGGTAACGCAGGCCTGAAAGCGACCGACGTACCCGTTGTCGCCTTCTCTGTCGGCGAAGAAGAACTCCGCGGCGTCGACACCAAACCTCTGGTCGGACACCTTGCTGCCTGGAACTATTTTGAGTCTCTAAAAAATCCTGTGAACGCGGACTTCGTTGCCAAATGGAAAGCGTATGCCAAGGCCAAGAACCTGCCAAACAACGCCACCGCTGTGACCAACGATCCGATGGAAGCCACTTACATCGGCATCCACATGTGGAAACAAGCCGTTGAACAAGCCAAATCCGTTGATACAGACAAAGTCATCGCGGCCATGGCAGGTCAGACATTTGCCGCACCGGACGGCTACACCATCATGATGGACAAAACCAATCACCACCTGCATAAGCCTGTTTATATTGGCGAAATTCAGGCGAATGGTCAGTTTAGTGTTGTATGGAAAAGCAAAGGCCCGATTCGCGCACAGCCTTGGAGCCCATACATCGCGGGCAACGAAGGTAAACAAGGGCTTTAACTTAAAACTATGAGAATGTCCCCATATGCGTTTGACTTATCACTCGTTCACAAGATGGTTACTAGCTGTCTTGCTGGTGTTGCCGCTGCAATTGAGCTTTGCCGCAGAGTTGGTAGAACCACAGGTCCTCAGCGGTCTGGCCGGCGACAACAACGACGAGCGAGCCAAGTCGATCACAGCGCTGGGGCTTCTCTCGACTCCTGGCGCAGCCGCAGTGTTGGCTGCTCTGGGGGACGGCAACGTTCTGATTACCTCTGACGGAAAAGTCCTGCTGGCACGCGGTGATCAGCAAGTCTTTGACCCGACGACCGGCATTACACAAGCCAGGCCTGCTGATGCACAACCTCTGACACTTAATAACCGTCTGAGAAGAGCTTTGCAATCTGCACTCGCAAGTTCAGAACTATTTTCCCCTCAAATAAGCATCAGACTCGCTGCAGCTCAACGATTACAAAAAGAAGCTGATCCCACGCGCACACCCTTGATTGAGCGTGCGCTCAGCGCCGAACGTGATCCAAACATCCGACGTGCACTTGAGGTCGCGTTGGCCAGTGCGGCCATCAAAAGCCCAGATGCGGCGATTCGTCGCGACGCCATCATCGCCCTTGGCGAAAGTAAAAATGCGGCCTTTAAGCCCGCGCTTCTTGCTGTTGTGACCGCCAACAGCGCAGGACAATTTTCCGAGCAGGATGAGTCTGTCCGTGCTGCCGCCGCTATCGCACTTAAGCAAATTGAGCAACATCAGGCACTCATCAGTTGGGTCGGCAATATATTCTTTGGCATCAGTTTAGGTAGTGTGCTGTTGCTTGCAGCCATCGGCCTCGCCATCACCTTTGGTCTGATGGGCGTCATCAATATGGCGCACGGTGAGCTTCTGATGATCGGTGCGTATGCCACGTACATCGTGCAATCCCTTTTTAAACAATGGCTGCCCGGCTGGATCGATTGGTATGTGCTGGCCGCATTACCAGTCGCCTTTCTTGTCACGGCAATCGTCGGCATGGCGCTCGAGCGCACGGTGATCCGCTGGCTCTATGGCAGACCACTTGAAACATTGCTGGCGACTTGGGGGATTAGTCTGATTTTGATGCAGGCTGTGCGCAGTATTTTCGGCGCACAAAACGTAGAGGTTGCCAATCCGTCATGGATGAGCGGCGGCATCACGATTTTGGGCAGTTTGACCTTGAGCTACAACCGACTCGTCATTATCGGCTTTGCCTTCTTTGTCGTCGTGATCGTCTGGCTGGTTTTGAATTTCACACGCTTAGGCCTGTTTGTGCGGGCCATTACACAAAATCGGCGAATGGCCGACTGTGTGGGGGTACCAACAGGCCGTGTCGACATGCTGGCCTTTGGTCTGGGTTCGGGCATCGCGGGACTTGCAGGGGTCGCTTTATCTCAATTAAGCAATGTCGGGCCTGATCTTGGGCGAGGTTATATCGTCGACTCTTTCATGGTTGTCGTGCTCGGCGGTGTCGGCCAGTTGGCGGGTACGGTGGTTGCCGCACTCGGACTCGGCATACTCAACAAAATCATTGAGCCTTTTTGGGGTGCGGTGATTGCCAAAATCGCCATTCTTCTTTTTATCGTCCTGTTCGTACAAAAGCGTCCGCAGGGGCTCTTTGCACCCAAAGGCAGGAGCGCAGAATGAGCATGATGCACACCAACGTTTCGCGACCCTCGTCCTCCGGACTGTATTCGGGCAGCACATGGACAGGTATTGTGATCGTCGCAGCATTTTTTGCATGCCTGCCCGCATTAAATCTATTCTTTCCAGTCGATCATCCGCTGCATGTCTCGTCCTTTACCGTCGCTCTCATTGGTAAGTTTCTTTGTTATGCCCTGGCTGCGCTGGCACTGGATCTGGTTTGGGGATACACCGGCATCCTTTCGCTCGGTCATGGTCTATTCTTTGCGCTCGGGGGTTATGCGCACGGGATGTACCTCATGCGTGCCGCCAAATCTTCACCAGACATGCTGCCTGACTTCATGGGCTTTCTAAGCTGGAAAACTTTCCCATGGTTTTGGTCGTTTACTGAGCATTTCTGGTACGCGATGCTGCTGGTCGTGCTCGTACCAGGTGTGCTCGCATTCTTGTTCGGCTACTTCGCGTTTAGATCAAGAATCAAGGGTGTCTATTTCTCTATCATCACGCAGGCATTAACCTTTGCGGCGATGTTGCTGTTCTTTCGCAACGAAACCGGTTTTGGTGGAAATAACGGTTTTACTGATTTTAAAAAAATCCTTGGTTTTGACATCACTTCTGCGGATACCCGGGCGGTGTTGTACTGGATCAGCTTGGCCACACTTCTCGGCTCGCTGATTTTGGCGCGCGCCATTACTCAATCTAAATTGGGGCGTGTACTGACAGCGATTCGTGATTCCGAGAGTAGGCTGCGCTTTTTAGGTTATGAGCCCCTTGGTTTTAAACTGTTTATCTGGACTGTATCCGCAGTACTCTGCGGGATCGCCGGAGCCCTGTATGTGCCTCAAGTCGGCATCATTAACCCGAGTGAAATGTCGACGGAAAACTCCATCGAAATGGTGATCTGGGTGGCGACCGGAGGCAGGGGTACCCTGATTGGTCCCATTATTGGTGCCGGTACGATTAACGGTCTAAAGACGTGGTTCACCAGCGTTTTTCCAGAGTTTTGGCTGTATGCGTTAGGACTAATTTTTGTGTTGGTCACACTATTTTTACCTCAAGGTATTGTCGGCCTCGCGCGTCAACTTGGACGACGATTCAAGGGGCTGAAATCATGAATGCCTCACAGGCAAAATCGATCACAACGGGCACCGACGATGCGCTTGGCAGCGGTGCGGGGGGAGAGGCGTCTTATGGTCGACCTAAACGCACCGGAGTTGATACGACTCACGGCGCCATTCTTTATCTAGATTCCATTAGCGTGGTCTTTGACGGCTTCAAGGCGCTCAACAATCTTTCGCTGGACATTGGCGTTGGTGAGCTACGCTGCATCATCGGTCCTAATGGTGCAGGCAAAACAACCATGATGGATGTCATTACCGGTAAAACGCGTGCCACTTCGGGAACCGCATTCTTTGGTCAAAATTACGATCTGGCGCAGCTGAGCGAAGCACAAATTGCGGATATCGGCATAGGAAGAAAATTTCAACGCCCCACTGTGTTTGAAAATCATACTGTGTTTGAAAATCTTGAGCTGGCCATGAAGGCCAATAAAAATGTGAAGTCGACGCTCTTTGCCCGCCTGAACAGCACACAGCGCGACAAAATTGCGGAGACTCTCGACATGTTGCGTCTGAACGCTGAGCAACAACGAGAGGCCGGGCTGCTCTCGCATGGACAAAAACAGTGGCTGGAAATCGGCATGCTACTCATGCAAGAACCGCTGCTATTACTTCTTGACGAACCCGTTGCGGGCATGACGGACGCAGAAACAGAACGCACGGGTGAGTTACTCAATGAGCTACGTGGCAAGCACTCGCTTGTCGTGGTCGAACACGATATGGACTTCGTGACACAAATCGCCCAGGGCGGCAAAGTCACTGTGTTGTGCGAAGGATCGGTCCTTGCAGAGGGCACGATGCAACAAGTGCAAGAGGATCAGCGGGTGATTGAAGTGTATTTGGGAAGGTAGCATCATGTTGGATGTAAAAGAAATCAACCAGTTCTATGGCAGCAGTCACACCTTACGTCATGTTTCAATGACTGTTCGGCAGGGTGAGTGCGTGGCCCTCCTTGGACGAAACGGCGTTGGTAAAACGACGTTACTCAAATGCCTGATGGGCATTCAAGATATCAGGTCTGGAACAATCTCTTTTAACGGAACCGACATCAGCAAGCTGGCACCACATGCTCGGGCCAAGCTCGGTATTGCCTATGTGCCGCAAGGGCGTGAAATATTTGCCCGTCTGACGGTCGAGGAAAATATCCTGATGGGTATGGCCACAAAGACTAGTCGTCAGGCGCGCGATATCAAAGAAGAGGTCTTTGATCTGTTTCCGGTCCTCAGAACAATGCTCAGCCGGCGAGGTGGAGACTTATCCGGTGGTCAGCAACAGCAACTCGCTATCGCTCGAGCCTTGGTCGCTGAGCCTAAACTGATTATCTTTGACGAGCCCACTGAGGGTATTCAGCCCTCCATCATCAAGGACATCGGTCGCGTGATCAACTTGTTACGGAATCGCGGGGACATCGCTATTCTCTTGTGCGAACAGTATTTCGACTTTGCTCGGGAGTTGGCGGATCGCTTTGTTGTTCTTTCCCGGGGTGAGGTGGTTGCAACGGGTGATCGTTCAGAGATGGATAGCGAAGATGTTCGCAGGTATTTGTCCGTCTGAGGCGGCTTGCGTTTAGCTTAGTCTGCAGTGCCTGAGCGCCGTAGGCAGCCGCAGCCCGATACGACGGACGGGTGGGCGCAGCCCACTTCCCTTGCAAAACGCCAGCGGGCGCATCGACTCCGAACTCGGCCCGAGCGGGCCTCAGACAACCGGAGTCCGATGCTGCGCCCGCTCGTGCGTTCTGCGCGGCTCGTCCGGACGCATCGGGCTGCGGCTGCCTACGGCGCTCAGACACTGCAGACTCCTCGCAAATCTTCTCCGGCGCATCACCTCAGGTCGGGCTTCAAATACCCCAAAATTAGCGTTTCTACTAGTACAGCTTATAAACATTCCCCTACAATGTGCCACGTTTTTAAGAATCTTAACGCGAACAAAAATACCGCGAGGCAAGAATATGTGGGACGTAGTGGTAGTCGGGGGTGGCAATGCTGCCCTTTGCAGTGCTTTGATGGCCCGTGAGGCGGGAGCCACAGTACTGATTCTAGAGGCATCACCCAAAGAATGGCGTGGCGGTAACTCTCAGCACACGCGAAACTTGCGTTGCATGCATGATGCGCCACAGGACGTTCTAGTTGAGGCCTATCCTGAAGAAGAATTCTGGCAAGACTTGCTTAAAGTCACAGGTGGTATCACCAACGAAAAGCTTGCCAGATTGGTGATTCGCGAGTCCTCAACCTGTCGCCCCTGGATGCAAAAGCACGGCGTTCGCTTTCAACCTTCGCTTTCTGGCACGCTGCACGTAGCCCGCACCAACGCCTTTTTTATGGGCGGTGGTAAAGCCTTGGTCAATGCTTACTACCGGAGTGCTGAAAATCTCGGCGTCGATATTTTGTATGACTCCCCTGTTGATGATCTGGAAATTAAAGACGGTAAATTCATTGCTGCAAAAGTAGGCAACAAGCGTTACGAAGGTCATGCTGTTGTTTTAGCCTCCGGCGGCTTTGAGTCGGACAGGACTTGGCTACGCGAAGCATGGGGTCAAAACGAGCGGGGTGAGTGGCCTGCGGACAACTTTTTGATTCGCGGCACCCGTTTCAACATGGGCGTCGTCCTTAAAGTCATGATGCGCGAAGGCGCAGACACGATGGGTGATGTCACCCAAGCCCACTGTGTTGCCATCGATGCCCGCGCACCACTTTATGACGGTGGAATCTGCACCCGTATTGACTGCGTGTCACTTGGCATTGTTGTCAACCGCGAAGCCAAACGGTTTTACGACGAGGGCGAGGACTTTTGGCCTAAGCGCTATGCCCTCTGGGGTCGCCTGGTCGCCATGCAGCCCGGTCAAATTGCCTATTCGATTATTGACGCTAAATCAGTTGGTAATTTTATGCCGCCCGTCTTTCCAGGCGTGAAAGCTGACACACTTCCTGAGCTTGCTAAGAAACTAGAGCTTGATGTCGATACCTTCATGGAGACTGTGAACAGCTTCAACGCTGCTTGCAGGGTGGGCACGTTTGACCACACCATTCAAGACGATTGTCACACCGAGGGCATCACCCCCGAGAAAACGCACTGGGCTCGACCCGTCGACAAAGGTCCTTTCTTTGGCTACGCGGTCAAGCCAGGCGTGACGTTTACCTACTTTGGTCTCACGACGGACGATAAAGCCAGTGTGTTTTTTGATGGAAAAGCCAGCCCCAACATGTTTGCCGCAGGAGAAATCAATGCCGGCAACGTGTTAGGCAAGGGTTACACCGCCGGCGTCGGTATGTCCATTGGTACTGCATTTGGGCGGATCGCTGGCACACAGGCGGCACAGGCAGCCAAAAAAATGAAAGAAGGAGCAGTACAGCATGCAACCGCTTGAATCACTGACCCGCGAAGCACAGAACCTGGCGGGCGCGTCTGAGCACTCAGTCACTTGGCACAAAAAAGGCCTCACAGAAAACGAAGCAGAGGTCGCGCGCCAGATGCAAATCTGTAACGCTTGCCGTTATTGCGAGGGTTTCTGTGCAGTGTTCCCCGCAATGACTCGTCGCCTGAGTTTCGACAACAAAGCAGACCTGAACTATTTGGCGAACCTCTGCCATAACTGTGGTGCCTGTCTGCATGCCTGTCAGTACGCCCCCCCTCACGAATTCATGGTCAATGTTCCTCAGGCAATGGCCAAAGTTCGCATGGAGACCTACACGGACTTTGCGTGGCCTGCTTCGATGGGAGCCTTGTATAAGCGTAATGGTTTGACCCTTTCTATGGCGACCGCCTTTGGTCTGGCCTTGTTTCTGGTGTTGGCGCTGATTTCTCAGGGCACACTCTGGCATGAGCCTCTTGCGGGTAACTTTTATGCTGTATTCCCGCACAACACACTGGTCGTTCTATTTGGTTCAGTCTTCGGATTTTCAATCCTGGCCCTTTTAATAGGACTCGTTCGATTCTGGCGTGAAATTACGCCCGGGCAAGTCAGCGGCGTCGCCGTCGGAGAAGCGGCACATTACGCACTGAAGCTCAAGTATCTAGACGGCGGCCATGGTGAGGGCTGTAACGACGAAGACGACAAATTCACCTTGCGACGTCGTATTTATCACCACTTCACCTTTTATGGCTTCATGCTGTGCTTTGCAGCAACCTCGGTCGCTACGATCTATCACTATGTCTTTGGCTGGGAAGCGCCGTATGGTTATACGAGTCTTCCAGTGATACTGGGCACCGTGGGTGGCATCGGACTTCTGATTGGACCTGCCGGATTGTTTTACCTGAATAAGAGACGCTCCCCCTTACATGGCGACAAAGCGCAGCAACCGATGGACCGTGGCTTTATCGCCCTGCTGTTCTGGACAAGCTTAACTGGGCTGGCTTTATTGATTTGGCGCGATACAAGCGCGATGGCTTTGCTGCTGGCCATCCATCTTGGTGTCGTGATGGCTTTGTTCCTGACGATGCCCTACGGTAAATTCGCACATGGCTTTTACCGTTGTGCAGCGCTGCTTAAGTCATCTATTGAAAAGCGTATGCCGAATAAGCTATCACTCGGTTCTGACTAAGTTCGCTTACGAGTAAAAAATCGCGGCATGGGACTTTCAATCCATGCCGCGATTCATTTTCAGTCTCTAGAAGTCATTTCTGCGCCGTCAATCCCTGCACTGATCAACATCCTGCGCTAGCAATTACGTAAACGAAATACCTAAACGGCGATCTCCAGCCGCGTTCAAAACCCAGCTGTCTTAGAACCAAGCATACGTTTCAAACCCAACCACTGTTGGGACAGGAAGCTGCGTCCATAATCTCGACTCCCAGCTTCGGGTTCCTGATCATGGATGCCAGTCTTGGCATAGTCTGTGTTGTATCGGGCCGTACCAAACAAAATATCCCAAACTGGAAACAGCACGGCAAAATTATGGCCACGCGCCGGACCCGCTGTCGATTCGTTGTACTCAATCGAATGGTGGTAGCGATGAAACTTTGGGCTGACGAGCAAGCGCTCACCAATTTTTCCAAACGACATACGGATATTGGCGTGTGAATAGCTTTCAATCAATTGCGTCAACACTACGATCAGTACAAACTGCCCAGGCGGCACGCCAATTAATTTTGCGACCAAAACAAAAACCATACTTCGCAGAAAACTATCCAACAAATGATTGCGGTTATCACTCCACATCGTCATTTGTCGCTGACTGTGATGCACAGCATGCAAGCTCCAGAACCAGGCAAAACGGTGCTGTGCGCGATGATAAAAGTAATCAACCAAATCAAATATTAAGATATACATAATCAGGCTCACCCAAGCGATATCGGTGACGCCAGGCCAGAGCTGATCGACATGAAAGGTCGAAAAGCCGTGCAGGCTCGCCTGTCCAAACAACAAATCCCAGACGGGCTGAATTGAGAAAAATAAAACAAGTCTAAATAAACCAAGACGATGAATCAGCGTGTACAGGATGTCAATACGAATCTGTTGGCGATCTACTACGGGCTCGACAGGGCGAAGCCGTTGCAGGGTACCAAAAACTACCACGATCAATGTGATTTGCAACAAGCCAATCAGAAGCCACATCGTGCCGTCATAGGCGTCTTCGATAAAGCCGCTTAGTTCTAGATTAAAAAGTAACGGCTGGACGATCATTTCGAACAGCCATTGCTGCGCGCCATCAAATAGTTCAATTGCAGTATTCATCATTGCTTTAACTCAGGTGATTGCACCAAGGCGCGATAGGCCGGATGCGTGTCGATCGTAGCAAAACAAAATCCTTTTTTCTTAAGCCCGATGATTAAAGGCTCAAGCACTGCGGGTGCCCAGGGATCTTTACGCGACCAAATGCCAAGGTGAGCGAGCAAAATATCACCCGTACGAATGTTACGCAATGCGCGGTCAAGCAAGACCTGATTAGGATACTGCTCACTTGACAACTCATCCCCTAAAAAGCCTGCTGGGGACCAGCCTACATGGGTAAAACCGCATTCGGCAGCCGCCTTGAGCAAGGCGGGAGAAGTGCGGCCTCCCGCAGCCCTGAAAAACGGCAACATCTGTTTGCCAGTCATCTCAGTAAAACGCGCGACAGGACGGACCAACTCACGGCAGTAGTCCCCTGCACTCCAAATCTGCGATTTACCTTCCAGAGGTCCCGCACTTGCTCTGACGCGAAATTTGCCGTCGGGCAAATCAGCCTGCCAATACACATGATCGTAAGTGTGGGAGGCGAAAACATGCCCCTGCTCGCTGAGCTTTTTCCACCAAGGCGCCCAAACGTCATCAAGACTGGAGCCGCCCGTTCGCGTACGCTCATTTGCTAAAAAGAAGGTGGCGCGAATATTTTGACGCTTAAGAACGTCATCGACCAAAGGCGCTATCTCCATGTGCCCCGTATCGAACGTCAAATATAACGGCCTCTCGCAACGCTCTGGTTGCGGCACTGGCGAGAGGCTTTTCTGAATGACCGGTGCAACTGGTTGAGCTGGTTGAGCTGGTTGAGCTGGTTGAGCCGGTTGAGCCGGTTGAGCTGGTTCAACCTGCTGAATGGGCTGCTCCATCATAATGGGTGGCAAAGCGCCTGGTGCGGCCGCTGTAGCGGACGCCACGTTGCCCTGCTCAGTATTTGTTGACAATGACTGTGCTGCGCCATGCGCATTCAACATGAAAGCACTCGCGGCGCATGCGCTAAGTACTGACAGGGCGAACTTAATCGCGGCTCGCATGATTCAATGTCCAGACACCGTGCGGAGACTTTCCGACAGGGATCTGTTTAACCACAGCCTTTTTTTCTAAGTCAATCACTGAGAGTTTGCCCGCCCAGCGTGTTGTCACTAGCAATGTCTTGCCATCCGCCATCATCTCCATACAATCCGGGCCTGCAGGTGTGCGGTAGGTATCCACGACTTTTAGGGTCTTCCAGTCAATGCGGCTGACCGTGTTGGCCGTCCGGTTACTGACAAATACATGGCGCTTATCGCCCTGCGAGCGGAACGCATGTGCGCCCTTACCTGTCGGAATACGCGTCTTGAGCACTGCCTTGCCACTCGACAGATCATAGGCTTCGACTTCTGCGGCACCGGTCAAGCCAATGAGTAAGGTTTTGTCATCGGGTGTCAGGTAAAGATCCGCAGGTGTTTTTCCAACCTTGATGGTCCAGAGCCGCTTTTGTGTCTCAAGCTCGATCGCCGTCAGCTCATGACTATCCTGTAACGTGATGTAAGCAATTTTGCTTTTGCTATCGATGGCGATGTGACTCGGTGTTTTTCCCGCGGGAATACGCTTGACCAGATGAAGCTTGAACTCCTCACCTTTGCGCTCCCACCTGTAAATATCCACGTGATTCAGACGATTAGCTGCCGTCACAAACCATTTCATATCAGGCGAAAACCGCAAGTGGTACGGATCAAGAATCCCGGTCATCGTGCGCTGCACTGCAGCCGTTTTGGGATCTAGAAACGTAATCGAGTCGCCTTCGGCATTTGCCACCATCACCGATTTTTCATCTGGCGTGAGATACAAGTGGTGCGGTTCTTTGCCAACCGGTACACGTTTGATCTCAGTAAAGGTGATCGGGTCGATCACGCTTACATCCGCATTGAGCGAGTTCAACACGAGGATCGGCGCATTCGCATTGGCATTGGCACTGGCTTGAGCCGCCAAAGCGGGTGACGAGGCGCCAAAAAGGACGGCCGCGACCAACACGCAGCGTTGCAGGGATCGGCGGGTGAAAAGTTCAATGTTCATGTATGGTCGCAGGCGAAAATAAGAGAGGGAAATCATCTCGTATTTTCTCATAGGCCCTTGTAAAAGCCTGCATGATTTCAGTAAATAGCTGCCGAATACTCACCGAAACCACAGAGTTATCAGGGCTGATGCACTTTTGCACCCGGATAAGGCATTCGCATCGTCAGAATCGTGCCTGACTCCGACTCCGTACAAAACAAACTTTGGTTGTCAGTACCCCCAAACGCGATGTTGGTGACGGCAGATGATTTGGGGCTAGACCATACGGCGATCGGCTCGCCTCGTGGATTAATGAGCCAGACGTAACCCAAGCCCGGGTTGGCAACGACCAAATTGCCTGCAATATCCATCGCCAGACCGTCTGGTCCGCTCGGACCATAAGAGGTAAAAAACTGACCGACTTTAGCAACGCCTCCATCGGGCATCAATGGCACTCGCCAGACACAGTTACCGCGCGTCACACCGACATACATTACTCGCTCGTCTGGCGATAAAACAACACCATTAGGGCTGGGTACATTACTCAACAATAGGTCCAGGTGTCCGGATCGACGCAGCCGATATACACGTCCAGAGGGATCATGCAGGCCCGACTGCCCCTGATCCGTGAAATAAAGGTTGCCCTGAGAGTCGAAGGTTAGATCGTTTAGACCTTTAAATCCCTCGGTATTACGTCTCTTGAGATAGGGCGCAATCACACCCGACTCGATATTGAGCAGCATCAGGCCATTTTTATAGTCCGTAATCAACAGCTCAGTCTTAGATAAGAACTTCATCCCATTGGGCTCTCCGTCATACTCAATGAGTTGCGTCCAGCTCCCTCTTGGATCAATACGAAACACACGCCCAAAAATAATATCTGTGACATAGAGATTGCCCTCCCCATCAAAAACAGGGCCTTCGAGAAATGAATCCATCTCCGCACCACCACGATTCACGCGCGCCCATTCGGACGGAACACCCGTGCGTCGTAAATGAGTGGGCATTTCAGAAAAGACTTCTGCTGTCTTGAATTCAGGCGCGTGTTGTAGAAACATCTGTGTTCTCTCAAATAAGTCAGGGGGCAAAAACGAGACGATGATAAAAATAGTGGATGCGGTCAAAAAGTAAAACAAACCATTAAAAAGTCTCTGCACTTAATTCTGACAGCTTCGCAGAGAAAATCACTAAAATAGCCTCTTAAAGGAGGCACTATGCGCCCACTTGATCGAATTGACCTCAAAATTCTCGATGTCCTGCAGCGTGATGGTCGTATTTCGATGACCGACCTGGCCGAACGCGTCAATCTGTCGGCGACACCCTGCTCCGAACGGGTTCGTCGACTCGAGCGGGACGGTGTCATCATGGGCTATTACGCTCGGGTGAATCCGTCTGCCCTAGGTAAAAATTTGCTTGTTTTCCTTGAAATCAAGCTTTCGGCTAAATCCGATGACGTCTTTGAAAAAGTCAAAAAAGAACTCGGCTACGTCCCGGAGGTGATGGAATGCCATCTCGTCTCGGGGGACTTTGACTATCTGATCAAAGCGCGCTTGCCCGAAATGAACAAATACCGCCAACTTCTCGGAGAGATTCTCAAGCGCCTGCCCGCCTCCGCAGAGTCACGCAGCTACGTAGTCATGGAAGAAATCAAAGAGACGCTTTATCTCGCTGTAGACCGCTAAGCTGCTCTAAGGTTAAGCGACTCGCTCGCGCGGCACCTTCATCCAAGCGTACTAACAAAATCCCACAACACATCATTTTCAGAGTTTGCGACGTTAAAACGGAACCAGCTTGAGGGCTGCTCACCCGGGCGAAAATACGATCCCGGGGCAAGCCAAATCCCCCGTTTGAGAGCCTGAGTCGCCACGCTTGCGCTTCGCTCAGCCTCGATAGGCAACCTGGCCCACAAAAATAAACCTGCAGCGGGCTGATCAAAAATCTCCATGCCAAGCGATTGCATTCTGGCCACCACACTCGCGTGTGCAGTACGTAACTTTTCCTTGAGAAAGACTAAGTGACGCTCATAATGACCCTCACTCAGCACATTGGACACAATGCGTTCTGCCACGAGCGATGAGGTCAGCCCCACCGCCATCTTGGTGCGCGCCAAGTCCGCGAGCACGTCCCGATGCGCCGCGACATAACCGACTCGCAACGTCGGGGCAATCGTTTTTGAAAACCCTGAAATATAAATGACGCGGCTCAAGCCCTCCAGACCCGCTAGGCAAGGGGCTTCGGGGGGCGCGAGTTCGCGATAAATATCGTCTTCGATAATCCATACGCCCGCCTGCGCGGCGATCGACAATAAACGCTGCGCATTGGTCATCGACAACGAGGAGCCCGATGGGTTTTGCAAAACTGTGTTGACGAAAATCGCTTTGACTTTTGTCTGTTTCAACACTTGCTCAAGTTGCTCAAAATCAAGCCCATCCGCTGTCCGCGCGACACCTATCACACGCAGGCCTGCCAGCTGCAAAATCTGCAGGAGATTGCAATAGCAAGGGTCCTCTACGACCACAGTATCGCCCGGTCGTAATAAAGTCCGCACCACGAGATCCAGCGCTTGTGTTGCGCCCTGCGTCAATAAAATATTCGACGTGTCCGCAGGCACTGAAAACCGCCGCAACGACGTGGCGATCTGCTCGCGCAGTGATGCCATGCCAAACGGATGTCCATAGCCACCAAACCGAGGACCCGGCACACGGCTCAGTGCCCGCAGGGCATGTTGCAGGCCACTTTCATTGATCCACTCGCCCGGAATCCAGCCGCACCCCGCCTTGGTAGGGACGGAATGGTCCGCAAACACGTCCGAGAGCAACCAGGCTGCATTGAGGCTGGGGGCAGACCATACAGGTGATACGCTGGGCGGCGAAGCATGGAGATCCGCCACGCGATAGGCCGAACCTCGGCGCGCACTGAGCTGCCCCGCCGTCACTAGCCGTTGATACGCCTCCGCCACAGTGAACGCGCTGAGCCCATGCGTGCTGGCGAGTGCGCGCACAGAAGGCAACGCATCGCCGACACGCAGGGTTCTGCGCTCAATCGCGATCGTGACTGCATCAACAACCTGATCAACCAGCGTACGCGGCGATTCTCGATCAAGTTTGAAGTTCAGGGCAGCAGGCATGTCTAAACCAGTACAGTTATCGGACTTTAGCGCCCGAATTCAATACAGTTTGCCACAAATCGCATCAACTGTACTGGCATAAATGCCAAGCCAGCCGTTACAGTAAGGTATCGAACTGTTAACTGGAGATTTCCATGAACACCATCACCGAAAATGTCAGCCTGTCCAAAGAAGTGGACATGGAAAATTTCTGGATGCCCTTTACTGCCAACAAGCAGTTCAAGGCAACCCCCCGAATTCTGAAAAGTGCCAAAGGCATGTATTTCACGACCGTCGATGACCACAAAGTACTCGACGCGAGCTCGGGCCTCTGGTGTGTCAACGCAGGCCACTGCCGCGAAGAAATCATTGAAGCCGTGCACAAGCAAATGATGGAGTTGGACTACGCCCCTCCATTTCAGATGGGGCATCCTATCGCTTTCGAAGCCGCGAAAGCCATCGCTGCTGTCATGCCAGCCGGATTGGATCGCATCTTCTTTGCGAACTCAGGTTCCGAAGCCGTCGACACCGCCTTGAAAATTGCACTGGCCTATCATCGCGCCCGTGGTGATGGACAGCGTACGCGCCTGATTGGTCGCGAGCGCGGCTATAGCGGTGTGGGATTTGGCGGCATTTCTGTTGGCGGTATTTTGGCTAATCGCAAAGCCTACTCGGGTGCGCTGATCCCCGGTGTTGATCACATTTCACACACCCACAATTTGGCTGAAATGGCCTACAGCAAAGGCCAGCCTGCCTGGGGTGCGCACCTTGCTGATGACCTCGAGCGCCTGTGCGCCTTGCATGATCCATCCACCATCGCCGCCGTGATCGTAGAACCCGTCGCCGGTTCGACAGGCGTGCTCGTGCCACCACAGGGTTATTTGGAGCGCTTACGCCAAATCTGCACCAAGCACGGCATCCTGTTGATTTTCGACGAAGTGATCACGGGCTTCGGTCGCTTGGGCAAAGCCACTGCCAGCGAATTACTTGGCGTGACACCTGACATCATCACGATGGCCAAAGCCATGAACAACGCCGCGATCCCAATGTCCGGTGTTGCAGTCAGCCGCCAAGTGCACGATAGCATCGTCAATGCTGGCCCAGGCACAGCGATTGAGTTTTTCCACGGCTATACCTACTCTGCCCACCCTGCAGCCGCCGCTGCCTGCTTGGCCACACAGGAAATCTACCGCAAAGAAAAACTGTTCGATCGCTCTTTAGGTCTCGCACCGAAGTTTGAAAAAGAAATTCACGCGCTGCGCGGCGAGCCTTATGTCAAAGACATCCGTAACCTCGGTCTGATGGGCGCGGTTGAGTTGGAGTCGCGTGACGGCGCACCCGGTGCACGTGCTTACGACGTGTTCCTCAAGTGTCTGGAAAAAGGTGTGTTGGCGCGCTTCACAGGCGACATCATGGCCTTCTCGCCACCACTGATCGTCAGCGAAGGTCAGATCGAAGAGATCTTCTCGACAGTCAAGAAAGCCTTGCACGAAACCGCCTAACCCGCGAAGCTGCAAACAAAGGGGCGCCCTCGAGCGCCCCTTTATAATTTTTCTATCTCCCATTTTTGGAATCACTCGTCTTATGAACTGGCAACTGCCCTTCCAATCAGGTCGTCAACCCGTCCTCGCCCGTAACCTCGTCTCCACCTCACAGCCTCTGGCCTCACAAGCTGGCGCAGCCGCTTTCGCGCGCGGTGGTAATGCGATCGATGCCGCGCTCGCCGCTGCCATCACGCTAACGGTTGTTGAGCCCACCATGAATGGCATTGGCGGTGATGGCTTCGCCATCATCTGGGACGGCAAAGAACTCCACGGTCTAAACGCCTCCGGTCGTGCGCCCGCGGCCTGGTCACCCGAACGTTTCAAGGGTATGGCGACCATGCCGCATCGCGGCTGGGAGTCCGTCACAGTCCCGGGCGTCGTCTCGCAATGGGTGGAGCTGTCCAATAAATTCGGCAACCTGCCCTTCGAAGATCTCTTCAAAGATGCCATCCGTCATGCACGCGAAGGCTTTCCCGTGAGCCCGGTGATTGCTCGCCAGTGGAAAGATCAAGCGGCAGAACTGCATGTTCAGCCCGGCTTCAAAGAAGCTTTCATGAAAGACGGTCGCACACCAACGGCCGGTGAAATCTGGAAATTCGCTGACCAGGCCGACACACTCGAAGACATCGCCCGCACTAAGGGCGAATCATTCTATCGTGGTCGCCTGGCCAAAATGATCGCTGACTTCGCGCGCGCAAACGGCGCCGTCCTGAACGAAGCTGATCTGGCTGCGCACCGTTGCGACTGGGTCGGCACCGTCTCGACCAACTATCAAGGTGTCGATGTTCATGAGATCCCACCGAACGGCCAGGGACTCACTGCATTGCTTGCTCTGAATCTGATCGAGCAGCTGCCATACGCGCAAACGAAACCCGGCTCAGCTGAGCGTATGCACCTCGAAATCGAATGTATGCGCGCCGCCTTTGCAGACTTGTTTGAGCATGTGGCCGACCCTGACTTTATGAAAGTCACCGCCAAGGATCTGCTGAGCAAATCCTACGCAAAAGAACGCGCCAAACTCATCGATCCCAAGAAAGCTGGCACGTATGGTCCTGGTCAGCCACCTTCCGGCGGCACAATCTACTTGTGCACCTCAGATGCCGAGGGCCGCATGGTCTCCTACATCCAGTCAAACTTCAAAGGCTTTGGTTCTGGCGTAGTGGTCCCCAAAACCGGTATCGCATTGCAAAATCGCGGCTGGGGCTTTGTCACCACACCCGGCCATCCAAACCTGGTCGGGGGCGGCAAGCGTCCTATGCACACCATCATCCCCGCTTTCATCACACGCGACGGCAAACCCTCAATGGCATTTGGCGTGATGGGTGGCAACATGCAGGCTCAAGGCCACATGCAAATGGTACTGCGTCATATTTCTGAGGGCTACAATCCACAGGCTTGCTCGGACGCACCGCGCTGGCGCATCAACGATGCAGGCGAACTCACAGTCGAAGCGGCCGTGAGTCCTGCTGTTGTCGATGCTCTGCGCGCCATGGGTCACAAGCCGATCGTCGCCCCGGCAGATAGCCTCGACTTCGGCAGCGCGCAGTTGATCTCTCGTCTCGCGGGTGACGGTGACCAGGCGCCCTACGCCTATGTTGCAGGCTCCGATCACCGCCGTGATGGCGAAGCCGTAGGTTACTAAGGCTCGGCTCACCTCAGAAGCCCCGCATTGCAAAATACGGGGCTTTTTTTCACCTGAATCAATCACCTCCATGACCAATACACATCACAATCACGACAACATCGATCAGCACGTTCAGCAGCTCTTAAAAGAGTTTGATTGCCCGTACAAATTCCATGAAGTCAGAGCATCCTTCATGGGTGCGATTGCCAGCCCCTTCGTTGTGGACCCTGTGTTTGAATTGAATGCACTTTGGGATGGTGCTTTTCCCAATATTGATTCTGAAGAAAAACTCGACGAGATCACAAAAGTCTTTTTACAAGACTTTTGGTCCGAGCTTGCGACACACGCCGATGCGGAGCAGCCTTTTGCACTCACCGCACTCAACAAAGCAACATCGCCTCAGACACTCAAAGAACAAGCGCAGTTGAGAGGCGAAGAAATCGATGCTTTTTTAAATGGCTTTTATCAAGACCAGGAAAATCTCGAGCTAGATGAAGATCTGGGTGAAAGTCTCGACATCCTCGATGAACTCCTTCAAATGTACTCAGATCTGGTCAATACAGATGAGAACCTGGCACTCAGTCCGGCAGAACTATCCGATCTTGCCGACAACATGCTAAAGATGACGGATATGGCAGAGATGGAAATCAATAACATTATTGCGAGCTGTGCCTGAGATTAATAGAGCGATCAATGGTCGTTCGCTCTACGCCAACTGACTGTCCATCTCTTGACTGACCTGATGCAAGACCTCCGCCCAATCGCCTGATTCGCCTTGCCGGAAAAGTCTCACGGTTTCGTACCAGTCCGAATCAGTTCGATTAAGCTGCCATCTCCAATCCGGGAGATTTGGGAGCAACACCCATGTGGGCAGTCCAAGCGAAGCCGACAGATGCGCGACGCTTGTATCGACACTGATCACCAGATCCATTTGCTGACATAACGCAGCGGTGTCTGAGAAGTCCGCAATATTCTGGCTGAATGAATGAATCTGTCCGACAGTGTTGAGTACGGCTTGATCATCACTCCGGATCTCTTTTTGCAGAGAATAAAAGTCGTAACGCTCAGACAAAAGCTTGACCATATCCTTAAGCGTGATACTGCGATTGTGGTCATTGAGGTGCGTGACTCGACCGCTCCATACCAATCCAATTCTCGGCTTAGTTTTTGATCCGAGCAGATGTTGCCATTGCTCCGCTTTCTCATTTTGCACCTTGAGAAAATGGTCTAGTTTTGGCGGGGACTGCACATATTTTTCCAGCGCAAATGGCGCGCTCATTAAAGGCAAATGAAAATCAAAGTCAGGCAATGGATCAGCACTCGACCCTACGATCGCATTTGGAAAGCTGAGCTGCAAAAGCGAGACCAACTCTGGCTGGACTCTAAAAATCATCTCTGTTTTAGGAAACAGATTTTTGATGAACGACACATATCTTGAAAACTGAATCGTGTCACCAAAACCTTGCTCGGCATGCACCAACAGTCTGCAACCCTTGGCGGCCTTCGTTGATTTAGGCGCCTGCCATCGAGGCCCTTGAACACCGTGTGAGAGCGCACCATCCTGCCAACGCCACTCATAATCTTTCCAACCGGGCGACAGGCGACCTAACAATAAATTCAGTTGTGCACGATTCGTGCGCGCACCAGGATGATTCGTATCAATTTTCAGCACTTGATTAAATTGATCCAGTGCCTCATCAAATCTAAAGCGATCCCTGAGCACCACGCCTAAATTCACGCGCGCAGGCAGAAGATCGGGTTTAAGCTCAAGCGCACGTTGATAGGCTGCGATTTCGTCATCAATGATACCCAGGACGGCACAGACCTGACCGATCTGAAAGTGAAGCTCTGGATGCATTGGAAATATTTTTACTAGATCTCGAAGGTTAGCCAGCGCTTGATCATGCCTCTTGAGGTCAATCAAAATACCGACCTTAAAAGTGAGGGCTTCATAATCACCAGGCTCGAGCGCTAAAGCATGATTAATCCACGCCAGTGCCTCTTCGTAGCGCTTTGCAAGCTTGCATAGATACGTCAGATGAACGTAGAGCTCAACCGTTTGGGGGAGCACCTTCTCCGCCTGCACGAGGTACTGGATCGCCTCGTCATAAGCACTCTGCTTCGCCGCCACATAGGCCAAGCCCTGCAGCGCCACACCGTGATCAGGGATCCGTGCATGAATGTCCGCAAAGATCCCTCTCGCTTCGTCAAGCCTGCCAGCTTTAAATAATGCCTGTGCTTGTTCAAGCTGTTGGTTAACTGAAATCATCCTGGACATACAACCTTGATAGGGAAGCTTGCGACTGCACACACGCACTAGTACTTATTAGAGATTGTTGATAATCTAACATCCAATGAGTATTTGCGAGTACAAATCTTTGGAGTGTTGCCGTGCTGCCGTGGTCTGAAATTGGAGTACTGGATTTCCCTCAAGAAATTGCAGGTTTTTATTGTGCGCAGATTCTCGCCCCGCAGGGCACTGACCTCGTCAAGATCGAGCCTCCTTGTGACGCCTGTGGACAGTCGGAGGTCAATACATGAGGGCCATTGTTTGCGAACAGTTTGGAGTCCCTCGAGAGGTGGTTCGAGTCGCGGAAGTTGAAAGCCCCCCTCCCCCAAAAGACAACGAAGTGACCGTTCAAGTTGCCTACGCAACGGTCAGTCACGCAATCGATCT
>JAURZO010000176.1 GCA_030653405.1 Zwartia sp.
GGGCATCAGCAAAGACGTACCTTTGAACGGAATATGCAGCACATCTATTCCTCCGTAGGACTTCAACATAACGCAGGTCAAGTGGATGAGTCCACCCGAGCCAGAAGAGCCGCAGCTCAGTTTGCCAGGGTTCGCTTTGGCATATGCCACCAGTTCAGCCAGATTTTTTGCCGGAACGTCGTTGCCGACAATAACGATGTTGCTCAACGTGCCGGCCGCTGAAATCGGCACGAGATCTTTCTTAAGGTTGTAGCCGGGATCCTTATGGTAAGTCACTGAAATTGAATGGGAGCCAATCGAACCCATCAACAGCGTGTAACCATCAGGAGCGGCTTTTGCTACTGTAGCAGCACCGATATTGGCACCTGCACCAGGTCTGTTTTCGATAATGACGGACTGTCCAAGCCGTTGCGCTAACTTCTCTGTGATGGCGCGTGTCAGGATGTCGGTTGCGCCGCCGGCGGGAAAAGGCACCACCACCTTGATGGGTTTAGACGGATAGGCATCTTGAGCAAGTGTAGGAGCAGCAAGTGTGGATGACAACGCCACTGCAGCCAAAGTCGTTTTAAAAAGGTTGGATAATGCTTTCACGTTAATTCCTATAAAAATGAAACAAAAACAGAGATCTAATAAAAACGGGTGTCTGTCAATTCTGACAGACACCCGTTTTTAGAAGCAATTTTCATGCCCGGCATGGTCATTCTCGCCACTCATGCCACTCATCATACCGGCAAAGGTACTTTCATTCTTGTTTCATCTTGGCCTTCTGGTCCAACGCCCCTTGCATCTTCAGTTCAGCACAGCATCAACATTAACGTCAATGATCCACAGAGACTAATGTGTCGCAAGTGACATTTGAAATCACCAGCTTGGTTACGCTACCGATCAGCAGGTCCGAGACATAACCTGCTCCATGTTTGCCGATTAAAACCAAGTCGCATTTGTTCTCCATTTGATAGGAAATAAATTTCACTAGGTGCGTAATTTTGTCCAACCAATTGACCTGTAAAGCTTGGGTCGCCAATCGAGGCCAAGAGTGTGTTCAGCTTTATTTGGGCCTCATCGATGCAAAGCTGCTTGTAGTGCGTGATTTCTTCAGGTTTTGTGTTCTTGAGTCTCATCATTCCCTCTAGCGGAGCTGAGGGAATATGCAGCAGCGTTTTACGCGCGCCAGGTGCGATGGTCTGTGCGAGATGAATCAGCTTTTCGCCCGCATTTGAAAAATCAACTGGGATCAAGATGTTTTTATATTCCAAGGTGGGTGCTTGTTTGGCCACAAGCACAGGCACCGTGCTGTGGGCCAGCAGACTGGAGATATAAGAACCCAGGAAAAGCTCATGCCAGTACCCCTCGCCATGTGCGCCCAGCACCAGCAAGTCCGCTTTGCTTTTGCCGAGTGCTTCAGACAACGCCTCTTGCGAGTTTCCTTCCACCATGAGGGTGTTGACCGCAACTTTTCCTTGTGCCGTTTGTTTGGCAGCAATCATTTGCAGACGATCTTGCGTTTCTTTTTTAACGCTAGCACGAGCTTCAGAAAGCAGATCTCCAAAGCCTCTTGGTAAGGGTCCGAGTTGCCCTGAATTAAAACCGTGAAAAACTGTCAGTTTGGCCTGGTGCTGATTGGCCAGTTGCGTCGCACGATCGACGGCAATCAACGACGGCTCAGAAAAGTCCGTCGCGGCCAAAATATGAGACAGTTTTGTCATGGCAAAATCCTTTGAGTGTTAATAGTCAATTTTTATCATTGGCAATTGACTATAACAATCAACTAAATATTGAGTGTTGATTCGGATTTGCTGGATCATCCTAGGCAGTCTGTGACAAGCTTATATGCGGTTTAATGTAAATACCTATGATGAATATCAATAAATTCAATTAGGTTTATATCTTTAATAGGTTTAAGGTATCACTTCAGCACATTAAGGAGCTCATCATGTCATCCCAAGGAAAATGTCCCGTCATGCACGGCGCAAACACCACAACAAGCAAATCCACCATGGACTGGTGGCCCAATGCTTTGAAACTGGAGATCCTGCATCAACATGACACGAAGACCAATCCGCTCAAAGGATTCAAGTATCAAGAAGAAGTCAAAAAACTAGATGTCGTCTCACTTAAAAAGGACCTGACCGCACTGATGACGGACAGTCAGGACTGGTGGCCAGCCGATTGGGGTCATTATGGTGGCTTGATGATTCGTATGGCTTGGCACGCAGCCGGTTCATACCGGATCGCCGATGGTCGTGGTGGCGCAGGCAAAGGTAATCAGCGCTTCGCGCCTCTGAATTCCTGGCCCGATAACGCTAATCTGGACAAAGCGCGCAGGCTGTTGTGGCCGATTAAAAAGAAATACGGTAACAAGCTGAGTTGGGCTGACTTGATCGTTCTCGCAGGCAATGTGGCCTACGAATCGATGGGCCTGAAGACCTATGGATTTGGTTTTGGTCGCGAAGACATCTGGGCGCCAGAGATCGACACTTACTGGGGTTCCGAAAAAGAATGGTTGGGCGCCACGCGTTATGAAAGCGAGAGCCGGGAGTCCCTCGAGAATCCGCTGGCAGCTGTTCAAATGGGGCTGATTTATGTGAATCCTGAAGGCGTCGGCGGCAACCCTGATCCTTTGCGAACGGCGCAAGATATTCGCCTGACTTTCTTGCGTATGGCTATGAATGATGAAGAGACTGTCGCGCTCACTGCAGGTGGTCACACGGTTGGTAAGACTCACGGCAATGGTGACGCGAAAAACTTGGGACCTGCTCCCGAAGCCGCAGATGTGCAAGAGCAAGGTCTGGGGTGGATCAACCATACGACGCGTGGCGTGGGTCGCGATACGGTCACAAGCGGGATTGAAGGAGCCTGGACCACGCACCCGACGCAATGGGATAATGGTTACTTTGACATGCTTCTCAAACACGAGTGGGAGCTCAAAAAGAGTCCCGCCGGTGCTTGGCAGTGGGAGCCGGTCAATATCAAAGAAACAGATAAGCCCGTGGACGTAGAGGACCCTTCGATTCGTCACAATCCCATCATGACTGATGCGGATATGGCCATGAAAATGGATCCTGAGTACCGCAAGATCTCGGAGAGATTCCACAAGGATCCCGCTTATTTCACTGAGGTCTTTGCTCGCGCCTGGTTCAAACTAACGCACCGTGATATGGGTCCTAAAGTCCGCTACATTGGACCTGAAGTGCCCAAAGAGGACTTGATCTGGCAAGATCCAGTGCCTGCAGGGAACAAAAACTATGATGTCAATGCCGTCAAGGCCAAGATAGCCGCAAGTGGCTTATCAGTCAGCGACATGGTCGCGACTGCTTGGGATAGTGCCCGCACTTTCCGTGGATCCGACAAACGTGGGGGCGCGAACGGTGCTCGCATTCGCCTGGCGCCACAAAAGGATTGGGAAGGCAATGAGCCTAAGCGCTTAACCAAGGTTCTCAGTGTTTTGGAAGGGATTGCAAAAGCTACGGACGCAAGCATTGCTGACGTCATTGTGCTGGCAGGTAATGTCGGCATCGAACAAGCCGCCCAAGCTGCAGGACACAAGGTGTCGGTTCCTTTTGCACCAGGTCGTGGTGATGCTACTGCGGAACATACTGATGCAGAGTCGTTTGCAGTACTCGAGCCCATTCACGATGGTTATCGCAACTGGCTCAAGAAAGACTATGTCGTCAGTGCCGAGGAGTTGATGCTTGACCGGACTCAGTTAATGGGTTTGACTGCACAAGAAATGACCGTCTTAGTGGGTGGTATGCGTGTGCTGGGTACCAACTGCGGTGGCAGCAAGCACGGCGTCTTGACTGATCGGGTTGGGACTTTGACGAATGATTTCTTTGTGAACTTGACCGACATGGCCTACACCTGGAAGCCCACCGGTAAAAATCAGTACGACATCGTTGAGCGCAAGTCCGGCAAGGCAAAGTGGACGGCGACCCGTATCGATCTCGTCTTTGGTTCGAACTCAATCCTGCGTGCGTATTCAGAGGTGTATGCACAGGATGACAACAAAGAGAAGTTTGTTCAGGACTTTGTCGCAGCATGGACTAAAGTCATGAATGCCGATCGTTTTGACCTCGCGAGCTAGGTCTGTGATGATGTAGTCACGTTGATGTGCCAGCTTGCTGGCGCATCAGCATAGCGTCCTACTGGGTAGGGAGCTATGCTGATGTCTATTCAGCCATCATCGGAGGTAGACATGTCCGAACTTCACCCTCGGGATCTTGCCAATCCATGGCACAACATGTCTGCCGCCGAGACTCTGACTAAGCTTCAGACTTCAGACTTGGGCTTGACGGATACTCAAGTCCAGGATCGACTTGATCAGCATGGCCTCAATAGCCTGCCACAATCCGCTAAGCGGAGCGCCCTCTGGCGGTTTTTACTGCAATTTCATAATTTACTGATCTACGTCCTGTTAGGAGCTGCAGTCATGACTGCAGCACTTGAGCACTGGGTCGATACTGGAGTGATTCTGGCCGTGATTATCGCTAATGCGGTAATTGGTTTCCTCCAAGAAGGTAAAGCGGAAAGATCGATGGACGCCATTCGCCACATGCTTGCGCCGCACGCTAAAGTGGTCAGAAACGGGATCCGTCAGACTGTTGAGGGGGATCATCTCGTCCCGGGAGACATCGTGCTCATTGAGGCGGGCGATAAAGTGCCAGCCGACCTTCGTATGCTTAAGGCGCATAGCCTGTTGGCACAAGAGGCGGTGCTTACGGGTGAATCAATGCCCGTCGAGAAAGGCACTGACCCAGTCGCTCAAGTGGCCTCGCTTGGAGATCGGTCATGTATGGCATTTTCCGGGACGTTGGTGGCGAGTGGACAGGGGGCTGGCATTGTTGTTGCAACAGGCGCTAACACTGAAATCGGTCGCGTGAGTGGTCTGCTTTCTGACGTGCAAACGATCACGACACCCCTGGTGGCGCAGATGGGCGTGTTTGCAAAGTGGCTGACGATTTTGATCCTGTTGATTGCTGCGCTGATCCTGACGTTTGGTTATTTTGTCGAACATTACGACTTTACCGATACGTTTATGGCGGTCGTGGGTTTCTCTGTGGCCGCCATACCCGAGGGTTTGCCCGCTGTGTTGACGATCACCCTGGCAATCGGTGTGCAGGCGATGGCCAAGCGCAATGTGATCGTGCGACATCTACCTGCGATCGAAACACTCGGATCCGTATCGGTGATCTGTACAGACAAAACGGGTACTCTGACGCGTAATGAAATGATGGTGGCTTCGGTGCTCAGCCATCAGCATTTATTCACATTGGATGGTTTGGGTTATGAGCCTAAAGGCGCTCTGATGCTGGCAGACGCGCAGGTGTCGCCAGCGGAACATGCCGTAATCGAAGAACTCGCTCGTGCTGCAGTGCTTTGTAATAATGCGGTGTTACATGAGAAGGATGGACACTGGGTCGTGCAGGGGGATCCGATGGAGGGTGCCTTGCAGGCTTTCGGCGGAAAAGTGGGTGTGGATGCCAGGCAGGAGCAGTCTGCATGGATACGTACCGACATCATTCCTTTTGATGCCGAACATCGGTGTATGGCAACACTGAATCATGACCATGACCAACATGCGTTCGTGTTTGTGAAAGGGGCTCCAGAGCAGGTTCTTTCGATGTGTGAAAGTCAACGTAGTGACGACCGGGGTGTCAGGCCGCTCGATCCAGCCTATTGGAATGACAGAATTGAAACCATTGCGGCTCGCGGTCAGCGCGTGTTGGCCTTTGCTGTCAAGCCGGTACCGCCCGAACACACCGTGCTTGAGCATTCAGATGTCAATGGCTCATTAATCTTGCTTGGGATGGTAGGCATGATTGATCCTCCACGCGCGGAGGCGATTGCGGCGGTTGCACAATGTCACGAAGCGGGCATTCGCGTCAAGATGATTACGGGTGATCATGCTAAGACTGCTGCCGCGATCGGGGCGCAGATTGGCCTTAAAAATGCTGACAAAGTGCTGATTGGGGCTGACCTTGATGCAATGGATGACGACACACTTTCGCATGCCGTGTTGAGCTGTGATATCTTTGCCCGAACCAGTCCTGAGCATAAGTTGCGGCTTGTGATGGCCCTGCAGTCTCATGATTTGACCGTGGCGATGACGGGTGATGGCGTCAATGATGCGCCGGCCCTGAAACGGGCTGACGCAGGAATCGCCATGGGAAGAAAAGGCAGCGAGGCCGCCAAGGAAGCAGCCGAGTTGGTATTGGTTGATGATAACTTTTCCTCTATTGCGGCCGCAGTGCGCGAAGGCCGGACCGTGTATGACAACCTCAAGAAGGTGATCAGCTGGACCTTGCCAACCAATGCAGGGGAGTCAATGACGATCGTTGTGGCGTTAGTGCTGGGTGTGACGTTGCCTATTACCGCGATTCAAATTCTCTGGGTGAATTTGGTGACTGCTGTCACGCTCGGCATTGCATTGGCTTTTGAGCCAACTGAAGAAAATACGATGCGTCGACCACCGCGCGCGCGTCAGGATCGTCTGGTGACGGGCACCCTTGTGTGGCACATCGTTCTCGTTTCCGTGCTTTTCCTTTGTGGTGTATTTGGGATGTATCAAAGCGCGATTGATCGGGGTTATTCCGTGGAATTGGCCCGCACCATTGCAGTCAACACGCTAGTATCGATGGAGATTTTCCATTTGTTTTTTATTCGAAATCTCTACAGCACATCACTGACTTGGAACGCCGTACGGGGTACTAAAGCAGTCTGGCTGGCAGTTGGGGGGGTATTGGGGGCACAGTTTGCTTTTACGTACTTTGCGCCGCTGCAGTCTGTATTCTCGACAGTCGCGGTGCCTTTTTGGGATGGAGTGCTAATCGCGGGTATCGGCGTGGCGCTGTTCGCAATCGTCGAAACAGAGAAACAGCTCCGGTTGGCCTTTAAGCGAGGGGAGTGATGGTACTGTGTTCAGTAGAAATGAGCGCTAGCAAGAATGGAATTAGGCTTTTCTTCGATTTTAGCCAAGCGGCTCTTCCTTGGGCGAAGCATTGGGTCGGATGATTTCGGCGAGTGCATTGGCGGCATAGTCCACCGCGTCGCGCATCGGATAAAGTACCGTTGGAACACCAATTTTTTTGAGCGCAATCCCGTCCATTTCTTCGCGTGCCACGACAGCAACATCCCCGCTGAATTTGTGCGCTTTGAGGCTGTCCATCAGCATCGCGTTCGCTTCAAAATTTGGTAGAGTGCTGACGACCCAGAGGTCTTTATGAAGCGGAAGGGTTTCGATAAAGTTTTCATCAATGCCATCCCCATAGTGCACTGGAATACCCAGCTCGCGGCATTTGCGGACCGCATCTGGGTCAAAATCGACACCCAGTACCTTTAGGCCTGCTTCCTGAAGCCCCTGGGCAAGTCGGCCGCCGTAGCGACCTAAACCAATGACAAGGACGTCAGGACGACCTATTTGCTCGCCATCCTCTTCGCCGTCCATTTCCCGGAAGGGCTTCTTGCGTTCGAGCCAACCCAGATAAGGCGCACATTTTTCATAAAGGGGCTGTGAATAGAGGATCATGTAGGTAGATAGCGCGATCGTGATCAGTCCGACAAGCGTGGTGAGGCCAAGCGCACTTTGCCCCACGTGTCCCAGACTGATACCCATAGCAATAAAAATAATCGAGAATTCGCTGATTTGAGCTACGGTCAAACCCGCCAAGAATCCCGTCCTTTTTCGATAACCCATATAACCCATGATGGCCATCACAATCAGCGGATTGCCGATCAACACAAAAGCCGACAGACCCATCGAGGGCCAGAATTCGTCACCTAGCGTCGAGAAATCCAGTTTTGAACCCAGATCAATGAAGAAAAACAAGAGTAGAAAGTCGCGAATGCCCGTCAGTCGGGCGCTGATCGCGTCGCGATAACCAGACGAAGCGATCGAAAAGCCGGCAAGAAAGGCTCCAGCCTCTTTGCTAAAACCTGCCCATTCTCCAACGGCTGCCAAGCCAGTTCCCCAGGCGATGGCAAAAATCAGAAGGAGTTCCTGTGAACGCGCCATCATGCTCACGATCTTTGGTAGCACCCAGCGCATCAAGATATAAAGACCAGCCCCCGCTATCGCAATGCGCAGCATCAATGAACCGGCAACGGAGAACATACTCACGTCGGGATCGCTCACTTTCATGACGCTCATGACCATCATTGCGAGTACAACGGCAAGATCCTGAACAATCAAAAAACCGACAGCGATCCGACCATGCAATGAGTCGAGTTCTCGTTTATCCGAGAGTAATTTCACGATGATAATGGTGCTGGAAAAGGTCAGGGCGATGGCGACATAGAGAGCCTCCATCAGGCTTTTTCCCATCAGTACGATCAAAATAAAACCGAAAGTGATCGTGAACGCGAGCTGACCCAAGCCTGTCGCCAACGCGACAGGTCCGAGTTGTCGAACCTGGGTTAAGTCTAACTTGAGTCCGACCAAAAATAGTAATACTGCGATACCGACTTGCGACAACAGATCGATTTGGGAGTGTGCAGATACCAAGCCCAGAACAGAGGGGCCGACCAAAATACCGACCACAATGTAAGCAATCAGCACAGGTTGGCGTAACCGCAGGCCGATGGCCCCCGCAATCGTCGAAACAATCAGTATCAGAGCGATTTCTGTGAAAACTTGATGCATGTTCGGCGAGGGGGTTATTTGAGGTTGGTTTTCAAAGCGCTGTGTGAGAAACACACTAGGCTTTTTGGAGTTGTTTTTACCTAAAGATACAGAAATGAAGACAACTTTATCCTAACACGAGGCATTTTTTTGCTGACAAGAGTTTTCGAACCGATGTCTTTGCTCTTAGAAATGAAAGAAGGCCTCCAAGCTCGATGACTGCATTTACCTTGGTTGCTGAAAATAATGTGCTGCTACTGGTGAAGTAAGCTAATCGATATACTGAAAATAAAAATCAACTTTGTCACCTAATTTTGTGACCCCTTGCTCATTTCACCCACCCCCCGCTCAGTAGCCATGCTCTTAAATTGAGCCTTTGCCTTTGCCTTTCCTCCTGATTGAAAAATAAATTCTCAGGTTAGGTGTAATTTTTTGTAAAAAAGTTGTGTCCAATTCGACATTTATTTGGTACATTACGTACTAATAGGTATAAGCTGACAGATATAGAATCTGCTCAGATCCGTCATCATTAATCAGTCTAGTTAAATCCCAGCCCGATATGGACAACAGTCCCGCTCCGATCGAAGTCTCCTCCAAATTGGCATACCTCCAGCCAGGTATGTATTTGGTTCGGCTCGTGGATGGCGCTTTTGGCAACGTGCTCATGCTGAGCGCGACACCAGTCGGGCGCGGATCGCTAGATTTTTTTCCGGGCGATGGGGTGTTGCGTAACACTTTGTCTAAGGTTGGTGATTGCATCGTTGTACGGGTTAATGGCGCGTTGGGATCGCTGTTGTTAACAGAGTTCCACAAGCCTGGACAGCAGCAACGCATCACTGTCAAAATCGATCACGTTGCCCAAGAAAACTTCAACACCGCCTTAGTGAATCCGGACGGCTTGGTTAGTGGAACAAACCCGGATGTGGGCACTGGCCCCACAGTCCGCTTACTCGGACACATCGAAAGAGTGGGTGATAAGGTTGTCCAAGACAGCTGGTTAGGCGATCCAGCCTCCGATCAGCGGATCGAAGGTTTTGCTGTGGGTGCACTTGGTCTGCCGGAGTCGGTGACTTTGAGTTACGGTGCGTTGATTGAGGGCACGCGCAAATACACTCACGCAACATCTGGTCAATTTGTTGGGACACGTCAAAAGGCCAAAGCCTTGACGGGAGTTGTTTTCGAGTTGACAGGCCAGTCAGCTAAAAAGTTTGTGCTGACGGGGCAGGCCGTTTTTCTAGGTCAACCTCCGTGCGTGATTAAGTCTGGCGTTGCTGTGACTGGCTCAACTGGCAAGGAGCCCCTTGTCGCCTTGCACCTATCCATAACCCCCAAAGATGCTGCGCAGAGCCCTTCAGTGGCTGCTGTCGCCTCAGCCTGGGATAATCCAGCTATCACCAAAATCAAACGCCAGGCCTCCACATCTAAACCTGTGTCTGAGGCCAAAGCAAAATCCCCCGTCGCTGCAAGCTCACGTGCTGCAGCGAAGAAAGTAGTGGTTAAGAAGCCAGTCGCCAAGAAAGCGGTTGCCAAAAAAGCAGCTGTCAAGAAAGCAATGGCTAAGAAGGTATCCCGTCAAGGAGCTAAGAAATGAGCTTAAGCTACGATCAGCCTGACTCGACTGAAAATGTCACTCAGGCTTTAGAAAATAACCCATCGGTCTCTACCCCAATGTTTAATGCGATTAGCAACATATTGGGTTTGAGCAATCCCGTTGGTGAGGTGGTTGTTGGGTCGATGGACTCTTCGGGTAACTTGACTTCTCCCTCCGATCAGATCCCACAGATGATCGTGGTAGACATCACTAATCCAGCCGGTCAAACGGTGACTGTGCCCATTAGTCCCGCCTTGATTCTAAACAAGGTCTGGATTTTTGACACTGATGCAAACATCAACGTCCGATTCAACACGACTGAGCGTGTGATTGTGATGGGCAATGGCGATGATCAGGTGATAGTCCTCGGTGATCGAAATACGACGATTGACGGCTCAGCCGGCAACGACTTGTTACTTCTGTCAGGTGGTAATGATTCGATTACCGGCGGTACAGGTAACGACTCTATCCTCGCCGGTGGTGGTCAAGACACCATCGTTGCAGGCGTGGGCTCCGACACTGTTGTGGGTGGCTTGGGCTTCGATGTCCTGCAGGTTGCTGGTTCGGTTGCGCAGTGGACTGTCTCGGCGAGCGGCGCAGTGATCACCATGACCAGTACACAGGATAGCGGTAACGCTGTCCAAATGTCGGGTGTCAACTTCATTAGCTTTGGTACCACTATTGACCAAAACGGTACTCAGAACAGCATCATTGTTACCGATAGGGCGAATGACAAAGACGATGCAATGCGTCTGTATCAGACCGCACTTGATCGTTCAGCTGATCAGGCGGGCGCTCAGTACTGGTTGGATAACATCGATGCAGGCACTGAGGGCTTCGTAAACGTTGCGAACAACTTCTTGCTCTCCGATGAGTACATAAGCAAGTACGGTACGCAAACTAATACACAGTTTGTTGAGCAGCTGTATCAAAACGCTTTTGACCGCTCCGCAGATCAGGCTGGTTTGGATTACTGGCTCAATTCTCTGAATAGCGGTACATCTCGTGCAAGCGTTCTGGCTTCGATCGCAGCCTCGAATGAAGCTTCTACAGAAATCACTAATGTGGTTGTGGTAACTGGCTTTATTTGATGTAGCGGTTTGAGTTATTACTAGTAATAATTAGTAATCTAGTTAATTTTTAGTTCATCCCCACCTTTGGCCTCTCTTTAAGCCGGAGGTGGGGATTTTGTTTGGGCATTAGCATCTTCGAGGCTGATCGATTGTTCTATAGTCACACCATGCAGAAATCGATACTCGACCTTTTAAATGAAGTGGAGCTCAGTCTCGACCCTGCATCAAGACGAGCGGCTGACAGCTATTTGCAGCTTGCCTTACAGTCACAAGAGTCCAGATTTGAAGCTCTGTTGGTCAAGGCTTTGCGAGCGCTTAGGGCCTCACAATGGGCGCGTGCTAGTTTAGATCTCGCCAGTGCACTAAAGATTTTTCCCAAGCACGAACAAACTCAGGCACTGCTTGCCAAAGCAGTCGGTGCCTGCGATCCTCAGAACGCCTTGTCACTGATTGATAACTTCCTCAATGAGTTCCCTGACAGCACACTCTTGTGGCCTCTCTATTGGATGCACGCCCGGACTTTGCGCGATCCTAAGCACATACAGGAGGCATTAGCGCGTTTGCAGGAAGTGGATTCCGGAACAGAGGTTCTGACCATTTATCAATTTTTGTCATCCATAGAAAATGCGCCACAACAACTTGGCGTGTGTCATTTTGATCCTGAAACGTTGACGATTACTGGATGGGCGATTGACCGCCGTGACCCTCAGCATGCTTGTGAGTTGCGTATTGAGAGTGGCTCAGTCTCTGGGAGACTCACGGCAGATAACACCTCAGCACTCCTCGCGTCTGCAGGAGTTGCGTCGAGTGTTGGTGGCTTTCAGATCAAACTGGTCAAGCCTGCAGAATATTTGCATTTGTCTTTTAAAGATGGCACGCCCCTTTTAGGGAGCCCACTTTCTGCTTTGGAAACACTGCCACTTCGTGAGGGTGTTTCTCACGCGCAATTCTCCACACACACTGAAGAGACTGTATTACGTCAAAAGTCCTGCGTCAGCGTTTTAGTGCCTGTTTATGGTGGGCGAGAGAAAACATTAGAGTGTTTGCACAGTGTTTTGGCTGCAGTCTCGCACAATCATGTCGTGCATGAGATTATCGTGCTGGATGATGCGAGCCCTGATGCCATCCTAGTGGGTGAGCTTAGCAAGCTCGCTCAGGAAGGCCGGATCACATACGTGCGACGGCCTGCTAACCTGGGCTTTATACGGAATATGAATCGCGCGATGCTGTTGCACCAAGACCGCGATGTGGTGTGGCTCAACGCAGATACCCGGGTCACAGGTGATTGGTTGGATCGACTACAAAACGCAGCGTATTCAGATCCATCGATCGCCTCAGTGACGCCGTTATCGAACAACGGCGAGTTGACGAGCTTCCCGCAGATGCGAGTTTCTTCGCCCATGCCAACGGAGTCAGAGCAACGCTTGCTTGATCAACTCATGAGCCGTCTTGATCTCCCTCCGGAGGAGGTTTTTGTCGGGTGTGGCTTCTGTTTTTATCTCAAGCGGTCTGCGTTGAATGATGTTGGTCTGCTAGATGAGCGTACCTTAGTGCGTGGTTATGGAGAAGAAACTGAATGGTGTCTGCGCGCGCACACACGAGGTTGGCGTCATGCTGCAGCGGTTAATGTTTTCATCGCTCACTCCGGAGGCGAGTCGTTTGGTCGGGCCAAACGCGGTCTGGTGAGTCGTAACAATGCCGTCATCAAGCTCCGCTATCCATCAGCCTCCAGAGATTTTGATCGTTTCGTCCAGACGGATAGTCTGCGAGTGGCCCGTGAGGCAATACAGCGCGCAAGGATCAAAAAGCTCGCGCGGAAAGATGCGCGCGAGCTCATGATTTACAGAACGACGAAGTCCGCTCTGGATGGTCAGTCAGTCATTTTGGGTTTTAATCCTGAACAAAGCAAAGCGGATCGTGATGTATTAGGGCAATCGCCCATGTGCTTAACTTGGGCGCAGAACGGCCTTGAACTGAACGTACAACTAATCGTTTCTGACTTTTGCCCGGCGATTGTGTTGAACTATCACTTGCCGCAAGCAGCAGATATTCTCAGGCGCGATCTGGAGTTATTTGCGCCCGCCAGTTACCGTAGCGTTGATGAGATAAACATTCCTGATCTGTTGGCATTTTGTTTGAAGGCCTCCAAAAAGAGTCAATCTAACAAAGTTCGGCAGCAAGCTGCAGTGACAAAAAGTCGCCAGTCGAAGCTTTCTACCAAGACTCTTGTGACTAAACAAGTCGCTGACCATTTGCTCTCGTCGAACTCGCTTGGACTTGTTATTGATGATTTGTCTGATCCAGTGATTGCACAACACTGGTTGTCTCTGATCAGAGACCTTTCACAAGATTCTTCGCTTGCTTTGTCGACCGATATGGCGAGACTGTTGGTTGCGCAGGATACGCCAGTCGTGGCTCAGCTAGAGAAGTCTGGATTTGTTGTATTGGCAAATTTCCCAAAAGGTCTGAGTATCGAGCGTTGGCTGGCAGTATTTGGTGTGTCACACATGGTCAGTTGCATGCAGCAGGAGAGTTCAGTGTTGACGGATCGCTTTGATCAATTTCTTTCACGTTTGCAAGAACCAAATGAACTTGAGGGTTTGCCGAGAGTCTCTGCTCAAATATGGGTCAAGGCTCTGAGAGACCACATCCAATCAAGCAAAAGAAAACCCCATCATCTGCCCCAGGAGATCGCGTGATGGCTAAGCCTCTCTCAAAGCCTGGCACAAAAAATAAAGCGAGTCCTCAAGCACAGAAACCCGGCATTCATGGTCGGATCACGGGCTTATACGGAAACGTATTGCAAGGCTGGGTGCTTGATGTGGACAGCCCTGATGTTTCACTGGCGGTTGAGGTTTACTACGATGGTGTTTTCGGACATCTAGTGCGCGCGGATGAGATCGCGGTCAACCCGAGCATGCCTCTGGCAGCCTTCCACGGGTTTGTAGCCACGCTAAAGCGTGAGTGGTTACAAGGTGCGCGTCGAATGACAGCGCGTGTCGCCAACCAAGGTCCCTGGTTGGAGGGCGCGATTGAGCTTGGCGAAAGCCTCAGCGAGGTTGCACCACCCTATGCCACAAGTGGACTCCAGCACAATGGCGGCTTGAAGCTTTCAGGCTGGGTGGCGCCCCAAGTAGGTAGTCCGAGACCCGCGTCGGTACAAGTCTTTGAGGATGGACATCTCGTTGCAGTAGCCACTGCCAATCAGCGCTTGGGCATGCTCAGAAACCACCCTCACCAAGGCGATGGCTTTGAGATTGATTTGCCATGGGATTTGGCTGACGGCTCCAGACATATCCTAGAGGTTAGGACAACAGACGGTCAGCCGTTGGCAGGATCACCTGTCACAATATGCGCAACTGGGGGTAGCTATGCCAAGATGGTCAAAGACCTCTGGGAACTAGATCACAACACCGAAAGCAAGCCTTTGCCAAGCGCGATACTCGATGTGTTGCGCGCGCATGAGCGTCTGTACCCTGCTACGCTTGGATTCAGTCATTACCCCCAATGGCTGACGTTATATCAGACTCCGCCTCCAATGGCTGAGACCAATCAGACTCACTGTGTTGTCTTAGTGGTGGGAGAGAAATCCGAACAGGCGCGCATTAACACCTCAGTTGCGAGCGTTTCGGCACAACGTATCGCTAAGCACCGTGTCGAATGCCTGGTGGTCAGACCTTCGGGCGTAGTGGGTGCGCTGAGACAGTTGACTGGTGCGCCGAAAATTGTTGTCCCGCTCTTAGCTGGAGACAAACTTGCCCCGCATGCGTTGGATTTGATGGTCGCCCATCTCGAGACAACAGATCAAGCAAGTTGGGGCTACGCAGATAGTGATGAGTACGATGTATCGGGTCATCGGATCCACCCCTGTTTAAAACCTGATTGGGATGAAACACTGTTTTTCGGTATGGATCTCATTACCGCTGGTGTCTTCTTGTCGACCGCCATGATTAGTGAGGCGTTTGCACTGGCTGATGCCAAAGGCGATCGCTTGTCCAGTTGGAACGATTTTTTGGTACGAGTGGTTGCAACGGAGCGCAATCCGCGGCACTTGCCTTGGGTGCTCTACCATCAACATACTGTGGACGGAGTAGCAAAGACGCTTGCACACAAAAGTCGTCTCCCAGCCCTAAACTGGCTTGCTCAAAGGCGAGTTCCTGGTGCTCAAGTCATCTGGGACGACAAGGAAGCCGGAAGGACACGGGTTGTTTGGCCTGTTCCTCAATCGTTACCCAAAGTCAGTGTGATCGTGCCGACGCGCGATGGTTTTGAGCTCTTGCAGTCCGTCATGAATGGGTTAGAGCAAAAAACCTCTTATCCCAATCTTGAGTTAATGGTTGTGGACAACGAGTCCACCTGTCCCAAAACACTTGAGCTTTTCAAGGCCTTGAAAAAAAAGGGTGTTCGGCTCATCTCCTACCCAAAGCCCTTTAATTACGCCGCTATCAATAATCTGGCTGCCAAAAATGCATCTGGAGAGTTATTACTATTTTTGAATAATGATACCGAAATGCTGGATCCCGGATGGTTAACAGAGATGGTCGTGCAGTTTCAGCGACCTGGCGTTGGGATTGTTGGCAAGAAACTGCTCTGGCCTAACCGTATGGTGCAACATGGCGGTGTGGTAATAGGTATTAATGGTTTGGCAGCCCATGCTTTTGTTCAGTGTGAAGCTGATGACCCTGGATATTTTGGCTTTAATCTGCTGGATAGAGAGCAGTCGGCGGTGACGGGTGCCTGCCTCATGATTCGTCGCGAGGATTTTATCGAGATCGGCGGCTTTGACGAAGTGTCTTTACCTGTCACGTTTAACGATATCGACTTGTGTCTCAAGCTTGGGCAGAGACATCAGCGCATCGTGATCACAACCAAGTATCCTGTGATTCATAATGAGTCTGCCTCACGAGGCAAAGAAGACTCGCCACAAAAACGCGCCCGTGCCAGACGAGAAAGGAGCAATTTTATGAATCGCTGGGTACCAATAGATCAAACGTTTCACGATCCTTATTATCACTTTGGGTTGAATCGCGATTATCTTTTTGGCCCGTATTCAGGTCTTGGAATGCTAAGCTTTTCCAATCCTTACGACGTGTTGTCGATGAAGTCAGATGGCAACACTCACTCACACATTACTGCTGCATAACTATGGATCTGACCCTCGAATCACTTAAGCCCTTTGTCCCTTGTCTGAACGAAGAGGGAGACAAAATACTCGTGCATGTCGGCGCTGGCAGTCCAAATGGACGTGCATTGCCTGAGTGTTTCCAAGGAGATCACTGGGCTGAGGTTAGGGTAGATATCGACAAAGAGGCACGGCCTAATATTGTGGCGAGTGTCACGCATATGCCAGGTGTCCCGAGCGAGGGGGCGCACGCAGTTCTGTCCTCTCACACGCACGAACACCTGAATGATTTTGAGGTGTTGCAAGGTTTCAGTGAGATCTATCGGATACTGAAAAAGGGGGGATTTTTAGTCATGAATGTCCCCGACTTGACGGAAATCGCTAAACTGATCTTGCAGGGGAAAGCTGATGAGGTGTTGTATCAATCAAAAGCCGGGCCAGTCCGACCGATCGACATGATGTTTGGGCACCAGCCTTCGATTCAACGCGGAAGTATATATATGGCTCACCGTACAGGCTTTACGGCCGATCGGTTAGAGAACTTTTGTGCGCAAGCGGGGTTTGACGACATTCGTGTACGCAAAGGCACTCAATGGGATCTTTGGCTCGTTGCGGTCAAATAGAGCACATCATGTAGAGAGAGGGTTGCATTGATAATGGTGCGCTGTGATCCAATCAACCAGACTAATAAATGAATGGGATCAGCCGACGCGTTTTTTTTCGGTATGCTGCATACTCGGGATAGCTCTCCAACAACCAACGTTCTTCTCGACGTGACTTGATGTCAAAAAATATAGCCAGCACAAGAACGCTCCCAAGCGTCACAAGGCCTTCGGTATAAAAAGCCCAACCTAAACTGATGAGCAGCGCACCGGTGTATATAGGATGACGTAACCAGCGGTACACACCAGAGGCCACCAGTTTGCCCGCATCATTGGGTTTCGGTAGCGGTGTGAGGGCTCGACCGAGCCCGATTGCGGCGGACACTGCGATAAAAACCCCCAGCGCTATCAGAGCGATAGCAGACCACGTCGCGGCTGATCCCGTTAAGAGTGGCCAAGTGCCAAGTGGCGCCCAATTTTTAGGGCCAAAGAAGATCCAAACAAAGAGAAGTCCCTGTATGGCGACATATATTTCGCCACGCTGGTTTCTCCAGCCATGTTTCCAGATTAAATAGGGTTTATCTTTGACCATTTTGAAGCCGAAACTTTGAGAATTACCGACTAAGGGTCTTGATGAGTACTGTTATTTAATGAATACTGATCAATCCCCGTATGGGGTAGAGCCCGAAATTCCTTCAAATCCTTTTAGACCCGCATTAATACTCATTGCGTGGCGGAGAGGGTGTCAATCTAACTATTAATCCACTTTCATCCAAAATAGTCTTTTTAAAAATATAAAATCAATTTTTTCAAAGACTTACATTTTTTATTAGTCCAAACCAATCCATTATAATATTGTCTCATCGCTTTGAATAGTGTATCTTGAAGTGTATCTTTATATGAGAGCACGAACAGATGGGCAAGCTCACTGCGATCGCTGTTAAACAGCTCAAGAAAACAGGTCTTCATTCAGATAGCGATGGGCTTTATCTCAAAGTCCAGACTTCAAGCGACCCTGAGCAACCGAATAAGAGTTGGATCTATCGCTGGGGTGCTGGTGGCAAGAACAGCATTGGACTTGGTTCTCTAAAAGACGTGTCGCTTGCTGAGGCACGCGATCAAGCTGCTGAATATCGTCGTCAGGTGCGAAAAGGGATTGACCCACGCACAGAGCGGAACAAACTCAGAACGCCAGCCCAAGAGGTGATGACATTTCAAAAAGCTGCTGAACTGTTCATTGCGAGCAAAGGCGATGGCTGGAAGAACAAAAAACACGCCCAACAATGGACGAACACGCTCAAGACGTATGCCTACCCTCTTATTGGAGATATTCCCTGCTCTGAAGTCACAACTGAACATATCGTGGACATACTTAGACCAATCTGGTCAACGAAGAATGAGACTGCTACTCGGGTTCGGGGGCGTATCGAGAACGTGATGGACTGGGCTAGCGTGATGGGACAGCGGTCAGGTGAAAATCCCGCTAGATGGAAAGGCAAGCTTCAAGTACTGCTGCCAACTATCAGCAAACGGAGAAGAATAAAGCATCACCCGGCAATGCCATATCTAGAGGTGCCTGCACTGTTCAAGACGATCGGAGCGAATCCGATCTTGTCAGCGCAAGCACTCATATTTTGTATTTTGACTGCGACACGTACAAGTGAAACGATAGAAGCAAAATGGAGTGAGTTTGATTTTGAGAAAGAGCTTTGGGTCATTCCTAAAGACAGAATGAAAAAAGAGAAGGAGCATCGTGTTCCGCTATCGCCGCAAGCAATTGACTTGCTGAAATCAATCACCCGTATCGATGGATCACCGTATGTCTTTAACGGTCGCAGCAGGCGAAAGGATCAAGTGAAAGTCCCTCAACCATTGTCGAACGCTGCGATGATGGCTTTTCTTCAAGGCACACTCGGGCACACTGACCTGACCGTCCACGGTTTTCGCTCTTCATTCAGAGACTGGGCGGGTGAAACAACTGATCATAAGAGAGAGGTCATCGAGCAAGCACTATCTCACTCGCTCGTCGATCAGGCTGAGGCTGCCTATCAGCGTGGCGACTATATGGACAAACGAAAACTGCTGATGAGTGATTGGGCTGATTACTGCTATAGCATTAATAAATGATCTATTTTTATGAACGCTTAATGCTGTCAACCCCCGAATGTTTTTCTAGTAACTAAGGGTGTTAGAACCAAGATTATTGATCGATGGCGACAATTACATCTCCATTAGCTGTAAATCCAAGTTCGAAGCCATCGGAAAATTTCAGCCAAGCAGCTTCGTAACCGAGTGTGACGTACTTTTCCCATTCAATCTCATGGCAATAATTTGTGCAAAAATCCATCAAATCTAGATCTTCATCCGAATCTGGGAAATCACCTGTTGCTTTAAAAAAAATGTCCCTGAAATCATCGTCATCGATCAAGATTTCAAAGTCGTAACTTTTCGTATCTAAATTATTAGCGGAAAGTTCTAGAAAATGCTCTACCCCGTTTTTATCGCGACAGAGAAGGTCTTCTCCAGATGTCCATCCTTCTATAAAAGCTTGAATCACATATTGTAGAGAGTCAAAATCTGAAAAGTTTTGCTCATCTTCGTTCGAGATAACGACCCATCCTTTTAAACCTTCGCTAGACTGGATTATGGGTGTTTGATCACCGTGAATTGCGTATTTAATATATTCGCTAATTCTACCTATAGCCCCTACTTCAGAGGGTAGGCCATGCAGCTCAATGGCCTCAATCAAGATATCAGTTGCATTTTTCACATAGTTCTCCTTAAGTAGGATTATTTAAATTCTTAAATTTTAAAAAAAATCTTCATGATGCTTTTTATTATGTCACCCACAATTTCAAAATCTAGGCAGACCAGCAAGATAAAGTAGGACTCAACAAATTTAAAGCTGCACTTTTCGAACGTTTACGGGGAGGGTCTGAATAAATCCACAAATTCATAGCACTCTTCAGAATGTTGTTTGTCTGAATGTTACCGCCAACTGAACTGAGCACCAATAATATTGCCCAGATTTTGACGCTGTTCACCTTAAGTACCGTTTAAATATTGAGAAAAAATGATCACAACAGCATAATTGCTGCGTCCTTGTTGGACGCAGCAACCCGACACGGGATGTGAGAGGGTCAGAAATGTAAAAATATTGACCGAAATTTTTCATCAAAGTTGAAAACTGTTAACAAACAGCTTTTGAAAACTGAAAATTCACGCTCAAACATTTTTTTTGTTCAGATGTTCCTGATCTTCTGAATTACTCTCGAACTCAAATAGTCCAGAATCTGCGAACTTTGGAGTCGGTATTGCCACAGGCCCAAGGCTCTCAAGGATTCTGGCTTTTTTGAGATCTTCCACCGTAGTGACAAATATTGACGACGGTTTAGGGAAATCTCCCTCGTGAATGACTCCACGACGAATTTCAAATCCATACGGGAACTTGGCACGAACAATCAAGCTGTTATCAGTTTCAAACGATTCGTACATTTTTTCGTAAGCCTGCCCCACAGATGGAGCCTCTACAAAAAAGTTACCAAGCCCAAAAAGTTTGTAATCAATACGATATTTCTTCATTTTTAAGCACCTCCGTTAACGATGATTGCCATTACTTCTGACTCGCGCCAACAAGTTGTCCGAGCACCAAGCTTGATGGGTGCAGGATAGCGACCCTCTGCTACACCGGCCCACCAGGAGCTTTTAGAAATCGGCAAGTAACCATTACGACCAGTTTTAGGACAACCACAAATATCTTTCACACGAATAAGACGATCCATTTTCTTTCCTTTATGTGATTAAGCTGCTTGAGCAACTTGAGCAACTTGATCAACTTGAGCAACTTGAGCAACTTGTGTGCTGTTGATATTGGCAAACTTGATGAACTTGTTTGCCTCTTTTTGAACTGTTTGGTTTTCCGCCTCAATATCCACATTGCTTGTCGCAGCTTTACGAATAAGAGCTTTCTGTACACCATCGCTTGGCTCAGGGAATACAAACAAAACCTTGAATTCACCGTTACCACAAGGCTCAGCAAGCAACATCACACGTGAATTCACTTTGCTGTTAGGAAGCGTAATCGTCGCAACTGGGTTGACCTTACGCTTAGAAATCAGCTCTTGGACACGGTTGACTGCTTCAACAACAGCCTCGCGACGATCAATCGTTTCTTGGCTAAAAGAAACCTTACGAACCACTTCTTCTAATCCGCCAGAATCACTGAGCCATTCAGCCAACTTGCCTGAAGTGATACCGTGTGAATTTGCTGCCAAGATTGCATATTTGTAGGACATCACACGGCGCCGATCGCACTTGAATACATAACGAATTAATAGGCCGAGGGTGTCAGTGTTTTTAACTACACGGATACCATCAGCATTTAATTTGCCGATCAGTTGTTGGCGCAGTGTGCGACGATCATCATCCTTAGCGTCAACGAAGTTAGTCTGATAGACCTCTTGGACAGAACCTAACAATGCGTACAGACGAGCGGTTGAGGTTTTATGCTCATTTTCTTGCCAGCTTTGACGTTCTGAACACAAGCTATCCAAAACAAGGAAAGTTTTCGACGCATGTTCAAGGCTGTTGAATGGTGGGATGAAGGGTGAAATTTCTTTGCTCATTTTGATCTCCTAGATGTTTGAGCTACCGGACTCGCTGTCAAGCTGATGTTGCTCGCGTTTTGCTTTCCGGTATTGATATTGTGGTTTCTGGTTTAAAGACAATCTCGGTTGGAGTGAGAATTGCCAATCTCGATACTTCTTCACTGATTTGTTGCTACATCTGAGTTCTCCTTCAAAACTGGTTTTTCTAAACTACCGATACAAGCGATTTTTTTGTTTTTCGTTGTTCGATATTGGTAGTATGGAATCCAGTTTGCGGACGAACTCATTCGGAATGAACAAAGCCAATCGACAAGAGATTCGGCTCTATATAAAAGCAGGTAGCCCGTACAATCAAAATCATTGCTTTGCTATATGAAATTGCCTGTAATCAGACCCATCGGATAGAGAGATGAACGACTTGAATGACGACATTGATTTGCCCCCTCAAAAAGGTTTGGGTCAATTTAGATATAGATCGCTCAGGGCTCAGACACGAGATGCGAGCAGAAGCGTTAGGCGCTGGTGGTGGGAATATCTCAGGCTAAGCAAGGACTACTGGATGGTGTGTATGACCAGTAAAGAGGGGGCGCCAGCAACCAAGGACGAGGCATTTGCGAAAATATTCTTGGATTTCGGGAATATTTATGAAAGTACTTTTGAAGATTGGTGGGTAAGTACGGGATCTAACCTATTTGCCGAGAGAAGAGATCCACCGAAAGTAAAGCAGATCAATCCTCGAGAGGTATCCCCAGAGGAAAGTAGATCTTCAATTTTCGTTGAAATACCGCTAACACTTTCCTATGAAACCGTAGAAAATCAGATCAGACGAATTCTCGACACTTATTCTGACGTTCGCCCTGCTAATCGCTTAGAAACCAGTACTTCTGACTATCCAATAGCAGTGGCTCTGACACGAATGAGAGTACTTGAACAGTTACACGAACTGTATTGCTTACATAGAGAGTTGATCGCTAAACCAAAAGCTTTATCGGTACTTTATAAAGGTAAATCCTCTACTGAATATGAGATCAGAGCGGATCTGTTCAGAATAGGCAAAATTATGCGCTTGAGCCCAAGTAATGAAAGGCTCACAGGTGAACCTGAAGAGATACAAGCAAAACTCAGAGCAATGCGATCATTGGTCAGCCGAAATCTCGCCAAGGCTCAGACCCTAATTGCGAATGTAGAAAAAGGGATATTTGCGAGTTATGAAGAATTGTCGCCAGCTGAGGATCGATTTACTTCTGCCCAGAAAAAGAAGCACAAAGAGCTAGAGGAGCAATGGTGGAGCGTGAGTTTGTTCTCAAGCGACAGCTCTATCTCACTTGAAGACGTGAAGCGAATCCCTTATTCGGGTGATTACACAAATTTGAATGCGTCAAACTTATAATAATTTAGTTTTTGGATTGTTTTTCATTGAGAACGTCCGTTAACCGGACGATAAATAGAGATATGAATAACTATCCTTACTCGTTTTCTGAAGTTGCCCTCTTTGAAGATCAATGAAATCACTAATGGGTATCTCAAGTCGTACATGGGCATGGTTCGGTGTCTCATACCGGGAGTTGGCGCTATGACAGTTCGTGTTGCGATTGAGTGTGACTCGCCGATGGGAGCGATCTATGCGCTTGCCAGATGCTATGGGCGTGAGAACGTCATTTCTGTACAGCAAGTCGTCAATGAGACTGTCCTGAGCGACGCCAAGACGTTTGGCGCTGACAACAAGCCACTGACGCCCCAGCAGCTACAAGTGAAATCATTACAAGATCAATCAAAACGGCTCAAAGATCAAGCCAAACAAGTCAAAGCGCAACAGTCATTCCAGAAAGCTCAGGCTAAGTTGTCGAAAGCTAATAAAGTGCTTGCGACTGATCATGTGAACTAGCGAGAATCCCGTTTGTTTTGTCGACGAGACAAACAGGGTCTATATCAGCTCTACTGCTTGACGCTGTACATCCTCTTTTTTATTAATGTATTGGCGGGTAGTTGCGACTGACTTGTGACCCGCGAGATCCGCCAGCACATGAACTGAAACGCCTTTCGAAGCAAGATTTTTAATAAAAGAGCGACGACCGCTGTGCCCCGTCGCCCCCACAACGCCAGAGCGTCTATACAGGTAATGAAAGTGCTGTGCTAGCGTATTGGGGGTGAAGCCTTCACTGTTTTTCTTCTGTGTATAGAAAAATTTATCGTGCGGATCTCTGAACTCAGTCACATTTAAGTAATGGGTGAGTTCTAGGCGCAATTTCTCGCTGATGAATACGGTACGTTCGGCAGCGCCATTGGTAATCTCAGGTAGTAATAGGATTTCAGCACGAATATTTCTGTCGACATCAACGATATCTTTATATCTCAAGCCTGCGACCTCACCAACACGCATACCCGAGTAATAAGTGATCATCAGTAGTGCTCGATTTCTTGGGGCGTGCTGTCTTGGCTCGATATAAGTCAGAACCAGCTCGATGTCCTGCTTTGTCAATGTCTTTGCGTGCTTTGTTTTTGACTCGCCGCAGCTAGACCAAAGATTTGCCATTTGTCGAGCATATGACTTGTGGATAGGGGTAACAGATTTACTGTGTCGGTTGATTGTCATTAATTAATTCCTCTTGGGTTCTGATAGTGAGCGAGTGATCAGTGCTATCGCTGATTCGTGTTGGTGTCTGGAATCGAATGGAATCAATCACCACAACACTCACCCATGTATTTAGTGCTGATCTATGAACATCAATCAGATATGGGCTTGGCGATGATTCTGGTGTATTTCCGCAGTAGATGTCGCAATTGGTTGAGGACTAAAAAACCAAGGACATCAAGAGGACTGCTACCTCAGTCACTCTCTGGCCTTACTCGTGTCTCGGAACCAAGTTCCTCGCACTTACGTAAGGCCAGTTCTTTTTTATTATTTTTGGGAGGAATTATTAGCCAGAGCATTTTGCTTTACCCATTAACTTGGAGCTCATTATCAACGCTAGTAAAACTAGCATCGATAATGAATGAGACATTAACCCATCGATCATTCTCTACAAACACACCGCTAAGGTCAGGTAGGTTTTGCTATCACCTGTTTCGTGCCGAACAACGCAGAACTCAGAGACGTAGAGCATCTTTATCTGAGTTCTCGTGGGGTAATCAATTGCTTGATCGTCGTATCCCACTCACTTTTATTTCTTATGCGATTTCCCGCATCAATGCTCAGCATTACTGCTTCGCTACCATTACGATATCGTGAAACGTGTCACGATGATCGAGCTCCCGCTCAATCACAACAAACTTCCCTGAGGCATATGTCCAGTCAGCGTTCAGGTGTTTAAGGCATCCCATGTAAAGGGATAGTGTTGTAAAGCCGCAGTTCAGTTCTACGAATTGGTCACCGTCACACATCAGAACGGATTATGAGGATTCTTTCACCTCCCAGTGGTATTGCCATCGGCCCACTAACCTTTATGACTGAAATAGTTTTTTTTACCCTATCAGGCACTGCTTTCAAGCACGAGCGTTGATAAAAGTATTTATCTTTCAATCAAACAAATAAATTTTTATTTGAATTTATAGTTATGTTTTAAAAGCAGAGATGTGTAGCATTAATATAGCATTGGGTGATATCAAGTGTTGCATGGGCGTTATGACGTCGGCTGAAAAAAATAATGGTAATGGACAGGTGAGTTTGTCTTATATAAAACTCATATCTGAAACGCTAGGAAAAAAGAGCGCACAATATCAAGAAATTGGCGCTATCAATAGAGATCAATCTGCGGAGCAACTTCGAAAAGGTACAAATGATCAGGCTAATGTCAATACAAGATCAAATTCCTTCGTGATGTACTTCGATCTGGCACGTAATAAATTTGGTATTCGCTGAATATGATTGCAGTGATTTATTGTGCGTGTTTAAATCCGCCGCATTCCGTGTGCTGAAGCGGTGATCGTCGGATAGCCTTATCAGCAGGAGTTTCGATTTGATCTAAAGGTTAGGCCTTGTCAAAAGATGGGGCGTAATAGACCAGAGCCCAAGGATGTTGATCCTTATTGAAATCGTTACCGTTATAGCATCGCTTGCCTGATTGGCTAACTAACAGTCGCTATTTTGTTGTATTTATAGACCCCCAATTAAAAATTTTAGCGCAATGCAATTTCTCAACAATTCCATCGTATCCACATATTTCAACTCGCTGAACGCTACTTCCACTTGCGGCGTGTGCATCCCCAACAATGCTTTTGCTGTAGGGAATTGACGCTATAGCAACAGCAATTAAACTCATTCCAATCAGTATTGCTTTGGGTGTTGTTAATTCTTTGCTCATTTTTAGTCTCCTTGTTAATTAACAAACTTTTTTTTGCTACTGGAAAAATATTCCCATATTTTCACATAAGTGATAGTAAACACTCTCAACTCGCTTAGCGCCTATGTCACACGTAAGCGCTACATCATTAAGAGTATTTTCGCTTTGCATAAAATTAAATTTAGCCAAATGTCCCAAGCTATAAAGCACTCCACGTGCTTGCTTTTTAGAATATGCTGATTGTTCAGTAGCGGTTAGCCTAACAAACATTATCAGGATTGCTATGTCTGAACTTGTAGCGAATTGTCCTCGTTGTGCATCCAAGCACATAACATTCGATGTTGATTCGGCGAAAATCTATCGACAAGAGTATGGCTGGCAAAATTGGTACGAGGCATTTTCCACGTGTCGCCATTGCGCTCACTCAACTATTTTTCTTCTTGCGGAAAAGGTAGAGAGCAATTACGAGCAGGTTCATCGATCGGGGTTATTGAATATGAATGGTGCTTTGAATCACTATATAGATGTTCGAGGTTTCGTCAGCTTAAAAGATGTTGCGACAATCAAGCCACCTCAGTTTCTGCCCGCAAGTATCGAAGCAGTATTCATCGAAGGATCCACTTGTTTAGCTGTAGGCTGCTTTAACGCTGCGGGTACTATGTTTCGTCTTTGCGTGGATATGGCAACGAAAGGTATGTTACCAGCTAATGATTTTTCTGGATTAAATTCGAAAATTAGAAGAGATCTTGGTTTGCGTTTGCCTTGGCTTTTTCAAGAGGGTCTTTTAAATGAGAGTTTGCGAGAGCTTTCAACTTGTATAAAAGATGACGGCAATGATGGCGCTCACGCGGGCACTCTAACTTCAGATGATGCTAACGAACTCCTAGATTTCACATCAATTTTGCTTGAGCGTATTTACACTGAGCCTGAGCGGTTGAGGCAAGCAAGTCAGCGACGTATTGAACGTCGCTTTCTAAAATAATAGGATTTGGTGCTACTAGCTATTGACCAATTAAATATTACCGATGGAGCACGCATTCCGTAACTAGACACATTATCAACAGGTTCCGTTTTTTAACAGGACACATTGAAAAATCCATCCTTCAAAACGGAGGTCTTTTATTGTTTCTCTTTAACAGATAATAAAGCTTTAGAGGTGACTCTCCAAATTTTGGATTTATTGAGTAACTCTTGTTCCGGTTTTTCCTGTGTATGGATTCATATTAGGTTTCGTTGACCAATTATTTGTTTTAGACGAATCAGGTGTCGAGCGGTGTGAAGGTGCAACAGAAGTGCCATTCTGCTTGGTATAACCACGCACACTAGTATTTGATACTTTTGATCCTGTGCCGTATCCAGACGATGAAACTGTGGGTTTAGATGTATAAGATTTCGAGCTATACCCACTAGATTTTCTTGCTTCAGCAGCATTAGATAGGGCGAAGGAAAAGATCACAACAATTGAGTACAAGATCGGTTTCATTTTTTAACCTCAATTAAGTAATTAATGATCAATCTTAAAACCGTATCAAATGCGTGTAGTATTAAATGTTTATCAATCAGATTTATAAATCACTGACATCTTAAAGGCGGTGTTTTATATCCGACGACTGTCCACGCTCCAACTCCATCAATGTCATCTCTAGTTTTCCGTGCATAAATCGCGTAATTACAAGAGCTTGAAGTATATGTCGCAGGATAGGTTATTGTTGATGCAAACAATTGATTACCCGTTACGGTTGCTGACCCTGTTGTGAGTTGTGGTGTCACACCTTGACTTTGCAAAACCCATATAAATGACCTAACACCTGGCTCTGAATCAAATGCTGCAACTGGCATACCGTAATCTTCAACTACTCTTAATAAGGGTTGGCCGATATAACTTTGCATTATTTGACTAGCACAGCCAGACATTAAGAACAAAAAAATCATTAATATGGATTTTTTCTTCATGTCAACTCTCCTCGATTAATATTTTTTATTGGTTTATTTTGCTGCATGTAAAAAAATTGCGATTGCTCCATCACTAACATATTTGTTGATATTTGCTTTACAAAAGCTATCTACGAACGTAACTGTTTCTGCACTAGATGTGAATTTTGATAATGGATTTTTAGGAGTTTGTCCTGTTTCATTCCACATCAAATTTAATCCGCTCAGATAGCCATGCAGCCACCCAATATTTAGAGCGCCCCGTTGAGTTCCTGCATCTCTAATCCATGTGATACAAGAAGGAACACCAAATGTGACATGTTGTGCCTGAGCGTTTGAAAAAAGCATAGTTTCAAGCATCAGACAAAAAAACATTAAAAAAAATTTACGCATAATTGAAATATGCTCCGATTTTTTGAATTTATTAGACTTACCTTTTTATATTACACTTCAATTTGATAACCTCCAAGCATTTTTTAAAAAAAGAAATATTAACTTGCATAAGCATCTTATTTATATATTTTTGATATACATTGTTGAATCAAACCATCGACACAAGTATTTACAAACTTCTGCCCTTTGGTAATTGAATTTAGCGTAGTGCACAACCACTCACACAAGACATTTATTTCAAATATGAATATAGGGTCTGACGTGATATGCCGAACTGTCTTGCTAGTGCGGCCTTAGCGGCTCCACTCGAAGCAAGCGCTCGAAGTTCATTTTTCTCGATCTCATTAAGAGCTTTTTTGCGCCCTTTATAAGCTCCCTTAGCCTTGGCAATCGTAATGCCTTGAAGCTGGCGCTCACGAATGACTGAACGCTCCCATTCAGCAAGCGAACCCATAATACCAAGCATCAAGTTAGCCATTGGATTGTTATCGCCCGTGAAGGTCAGTGATTCTTTAATGAACTGAACTTTGACGCCCTTAGATGTCAGACTTTTCACAGAAGTGATCAAATCATTTAGTGAGCGAGATAGGCGATCCATTGAATAGACAATGAACGTGTCACCCTCTCGGAGATGGGCAAGTGCTGCGGCTAATTGCGGACGATCCGTATCCTTGCCAGAGGCTTTATCAATGAATGTCTTATCTAGCTTGAGATCGGCAAGCGCTTCTTCTTGACGGGCAGTATTTTGTGCCTCTGTGCTCACACGAATGTAACCAACTAGTTGTCCTTTGCTCATCTCACGCTCACATTGTAAAAGTGTATGAATAGGATCTTAGATGGACATTTACAATGTGTCAATAAATTAAAAAACCACCCTATATTTACATTATTTTGATGATTTGTGTGTGTCTGGTTAGCGTGTAGCCTATCCAGACAGTGAAGGTAATTATTTAGGTTGGACGGGTAAAAGATACACTTTTGAGTGTTCTTTGAAGGCTAAGGAGTAGGGTGCGGTGGGAAGACTTCTGATGCGAAGTTGTCCAAAGAAGGCCTGATGAATTCATCTACATACAGCAGCAAGAGTGTGTCTTGAAGTGTAGCTTTAATTTGTAGTGTTTGTATTTTCTTTAATTAAATCAAGATGTTATATTGATTTTTTGGCGGAGAGGGTGGGATTCGAACCCACGGTGGATTTGCACCCACGCCTGATTTCGAGTCAGGTACATTCGACCACTCTGCCACCTCTCCGGGGTCGCAATTGCTGGGAACAATTGCAGGTGGGGTTGGAGACAGGTAATAACTTGCCGTAACCCCACTTGGGTCAAGACCGCTATTCTAGCAGAAACATATTAGTCAGCAGGAGTCTTCTCACGAGCCGCTACACTACTGAAATAGACTCTGACTTCAATCCTCAAGCCGGAAATTAGGGATGTAAACCATGTTGTTTCTGTTATCTCCAGCCAAAAAACTAGACTACGACTCCGCACTCCCAACGGGCATACACAGTCAGCCGTTATTTGTAAAAGAAGCGACGCAGCTGATCAAGGTACTCAGGACACAGACTGCCGATGACGTTGCGCAGTTAATGGACTTAAGCCCAGCGCTTGCCAAGCTCAATGTGGATCGTTATGCCGCGTGGAAACCAACGTTCACTCAAGAAAATGCTCGCCAGGCTGTGTTAGCTTTTAATGGTGATGTTTACGAGGGTATGGAAGCCTCAACGCTTAAAGAAAAGGATTTGCAGTGGGCGCAGGATCATGTGGCCATCCTAAGTGGGTTGTATGGCGTACTGCGGCCGTTGGATTTGATGCAGCCTTATCGCTTGGAGATGGGGACTAAAATTGCCAACCCCGGGGGGGCTAATTTGTATCAGTTTTGGGCCAAGACGATAGCGCCTTATTTAAATGAGCGTCTTGCCAAGGATAAAGAGCCCATCATCGTGAATTTGGCGTCAGAGGAGTATTTTAAGGCTGTCGATCAAAAGGCCTTGAATGCGCGTGTGATCCAGTGCGTGTTTCAAGACGCCAAGGGACCAACATGGAAGGTTGTCAGTTTTCACGCAAAGAGAGCCAGGGGCCTCATGGCGCGTTTTGCGATTGAGCAACGCATCACCAAACCCGAGGGTTTGAAAAAATTCGCAAGTGAGGGTTATGCTTTTGCGCCTGAGGTGTCTACGGAAGACAAACTTGTATTCCGTAGACCTGAGTAATTATTAGACCTGCGCACCCAGACTTACGCACCGACACGTAAACGCTCAGCCTTAAGCGCCTAAACCTAAGCGCCTAAACTTAAGCGCACGAGTCTTAGTGCATGCTCCAGCCGTGGCTGACCACGACTGACTGACCTGTCAGGGCGTTGCTTTCAAAGCTGGCCAAGAACGCAACAACGTTGGCCACGTCTTCGGTGGTGGTGAACTCACCATCCACCGTGTCTTTGAGCATCACGTTCTTGATGACTTCTTCTTCGCTGATTTTCAGTGCAGCGGCTTGTTCGGGGATCTGCTTGTCCACGAGCGGCGTACGAACAAAGCCCGGGCACACTACGTTCGCGCGAACGCCTCTGGGGCCGCCTTCTTTGGCCACAACGCGTGCCAATCCCAAAATGCCGTGTTTGGCGGCAACATATGCTGCCTTGAGACGCGAGGCCTCGTGCGAGTGAACTGAGCCCATGTAAATGATGGAGCCGCCTTTGCCACCTGCATACATATGTTTGATCGCCGCTTTAGTGGTGAGAAAAGAGCCATCGAGGTGAATCGCGATAATTTTTTTCCAGTCTGCAAAGGGGAAGTCTTCGATGGGATGCACGATCTGGATGCCGGCGTTCGCCACTAAGATATCGATCCCGCCGTAGGTTTTTGCCGCTAAATCAATCCCCGCATTGACTGCGGCTTCATCCGTGACATCCATGACGACGCCCATGGCTTTGCCACCTGCCTTTTTGATTTCCTCTGCCACTACATCAGCCGCAGCTTGATTCAGATCGGCGATGACAATAGTCGCGCCTTTGCGTGCAAGTGTGTGTGCGCATTCGCGACCGATTCCACTCGCAGCACCTGTAACGACTGCAACCTTATTTTGTAGCGACATATCAAACTCCTGAAAGGGATAGTATGTGAGACCGGAATGTTGTCTACTAGCATTGTAGTGCCGATGTCAGGCGTGAGCACGCGCTCTGAGGCTTGGGCACGGGTAATCAAATCAACTGGAGAGCTCTTTGAAAATTGCCGATATCAAAGCGAACGCTTACTCAATGCCTTTTGCAAGTCTCTCGTATCCGAAAGGGCCCTATCACTTTGTGAATCGCGAGTTTTTTATTATTTCGTATCGTACGGATCCTAAAAAGTTGCGCGAAATGGTGCCCGAGCCCCTGACGATTGACGATCCCATCGTTAATTATGAGTTCATCCGTATGCCAGATTCTTCGGGCTTTGGCGACTATACCGAGTCCGGACAAGTGATTTCAGTCATAGACGAGCAAGGTCGCCGAGGCGGCTATACACACATGATGTACTTGGATGACGAGGCACCTATCGCGGGAGGACGCGAGTTGTGGGGATTCCCCAAAAAGCTTGCACGCCCCAAGCTAATGGTCGACTCTGACACTCTTGTTGGCACGCTTGATTATGGGCAGATTCGCGTGGCGACGGGAACGATGGGTTACAAATACGCAGAGCTCGATCGCGCTGCTGAAGAAAAGAAATTGACAGAGTCGCCCAACTATTTGTTGAAAATTATCCCTCATGTGGATGGTAGCGCCAGAGTGTGTGAGCTTGTGCGCTACTACCTGCAAGGCGTGACGGTCAAAGGTGCCTGGACTGGTCCGGCAAGACTACAACTTTTTGAACATGCGCTAGCCCCCATTGCCGATCTCCCCGTGTTGGAGATCGTCGGGGCTAAACATTTAGTGTGCGATCTTACGTTGGGACTTGGCGAGGTGGCTTACGATTACTTGAAGTCTTGACCGGCGTATTGGCTGTTTTGGGTGTAATAGCCCGGTGAGTAAATTGACCGGATGAGCTTCGTTGACGGGTATGCACATCAAACGTCACGAAGTTCTCGCCCTCTTCAGGCATGTCGAGACACCCTTCACATTCAAGCGTTTCGTGCATATCGTGTAAGCCAGTATTCCAGTGCAGACGCATTGTTTCAGCACTGAACTCATAATCTTTGTAATGACCTTCAGTGCGTTTGTTTTGATAGATGAGATGGATCACGTTGTAACGCGCGCCCATCATGTGACGCATCATCTCGTCAAACCATGGGTCATTGGCACGAACCTCAGCCGGGATTCGGTCGATGGTGTCAAACCAGACTCTTCGCATGGTCTGCGCCAGATCTATGGCGTTAGTCACCGTTCGGGTACGACTGGAATACTGAATGTCTTTGAGCCGTTCGTTGACCTGAAAAATATCCACTGGCAAGGGACCCCGTGCGCTCCACAGATCAACCTGAAAAACAAGTGTGTCCTTGCGAGGTGAAACACCTAAGACATACTCCAGTGGCGTGTTCGAGACGCAACCTCCATCCCAGTAATACTCTCCATCTATTTCCGTCGCAGGAAAGCCGGGGGGAAGCGAGCCAGATGCCAGGACGTGCTTTGGAGTGAGCTTGATGTCGTGAGAATCAAAATAAACAAAGTTACCGGTCGCGACGTTTGTGGCGCCCAGTGAAACGCGCGTCTCGCCGCTATTGATGCGGTCAAAATCCGCAAAGCGCTCCAGCGTTGCGAGGACTGGCGTTGTATCGTAAAAACTCGTGGTGTCAGGAGAGCCGCCTCCGGGTGCCATCAGTCTGGGTTTAAAGAAATTCTCCTGTCCCTTAATGATTGCCGCCATCGCGGCCATCGAGCCCATCATTGCGTGTTCAGCCCCTTTGAACACCTCGGTCCAGGGCGCCATCATTTGATCAAAAAGTTTAGTGGGACTCGACATCAACTTATTTTGAAACGTCGGGGGACTGCAGATCGCATCCCAAAACCCATGCAGCATCTCAACCCGCTTCTCGGGCGGATTGCCTGCAATGATGGCGCAATTGAACGCACCAATTGAAATGCCAGCGACCCAATTCGGGTGAATGCCTGCATCCGCCAGCCCTTCATAAACGCCAGCTTGATAAGAGCCTAGCGCCCCACCACCTTGCAGCACAAGAGCAATGCGTGGGTAGTCAGGCAATTTAATAATGCGTTTGGTCATGAGCTCAATCCAGAAGGGGATAGCGTGGGTGGCAAGTGACTGTGAATCACTGATATTTCATCATCGATATTCATAATAGTTTTTTGTAACTGTGTCATCGGATAGGCAAAATTTGGCAAGCTACCGTCAATAATCGTGGCGGGTAACTCAGGTAGAGGAGTATTGCTATCTGCCTTTAAGTGCGGAATCACTTTTGCAAGATGTTCGGTGACGATTGGGTTGGCCTGGGGTGAGCTAGTGAGTGCATGCATCACAGCATTAATCTGGGAGGCCAGCATGTGTGTTTGGATCATTAGGTTATTGAATTCGATGACATGCCACTGCCTGGAACGTGGCTCGAGCATCATGCGATAAAAAGCTTCGGCAAAGTTCCCAAGAGCGACATGCACATTTTTTCTTGTCAGCCTCCAGGCAATATCGGCTCGATGTATTTCAGGATTTTGCGGGTCCTTTTTATGAGTTTGGCAGGTCTCGACGTATTCGAGACCTGCTCGCAGATATTCGCGATTTGCATTGATGGCCGCGCGGGCAAGCGAGGGCATGAACTGTGCCTCCCACCATGGCAAAAAGTAGCTGCATCCAAATGAAATGACCGAGCCGATCAGCGTATCAATGGCTCGGTCTGAAATGATGGTGGCGGCGGTCGGATCAACAAAGTGAAATGCCAACAAGACCGCGTTGGTATTAAAAACAGAGGCTATCATGTAGTTCAGTTGGAGCAGACTACCGCCAATGATGGTGGATAACACCATTGCCGCGAAAAGCCACGTGTTGTTATCGGTCAGATAAAGCGCACCGAGTGCCACAACGCAACCTATTAGCGTGCCGAACAGTCGCCAACCATTACGCTGCCGCGTCAAGGCAAAGCCAGGCTTCATGATGATTAAGACGGTCAGTAGAATCCAGTAACCTTGTTCGGCAAGGGAGGGGACAAGTTTCCAGACAGTCATGGCCAAGCCTGCCGCTAACGTTAAACGCAATGCGTAACGACAGATTGGCGAGTCAAGACGCAGATTGCTGGTAATCATGCCTAGGCGATATTGTTCACGGGACAAAAATTGGCTTAAAGACTGATCTAGCACCATAGCCTGAATGGGCTGGGCATTTTTGCTCATGTCCGTTGAGGCAATCATGCGCTGAACGATATTGGCGCTGTGTCTAAGCCGGCGCAATATCTCGATGCACAGGTTATAGACATCAGGCTCGCGCTGAGCATAACCATTGCGCGTCATTTGTTCGATTTCGTACTCTAACGCGCGCAGCTCTGCTTTAACACTGTTGCGAGGTAAAACGACCTGTTCGCGTGAGACGGCAAGGGCGATCCGATCAAGATCAACTGACATTTTGAAGAGCGCATCGCGCATGAAAATCAAGATATCTGAGTCAGCGAGACGCGCGCGCAGGAGCGAATAGTCAGTCCGCGTCGCGACAAGCGTATCCAGAATATCAATCGTATCGACAAAGAGATTCCAAAGCATGATGCGCTTTGGTTGGTCAGGTTTAATTTTGCCAGACAAGCCCCTCAGAACCATGTCCCGCGCGGCTTGTTGTTTGTCAGTCATGTTGGACTGGCATGTGATCAACTTGCGATAGCTCTCATCGAGGTCCTGGTCAAGGCTGTACATATTGGCGCGTTGTGCCACGTAATCCGAGGTGGCAAACAGTGCCACAGAGAGAGCCTGCTCTTTTTCTCTCAGATTCATCATCCGGCTAAGCGAGTAGCTGAATACGGTATAAAAAAGCCCACCTCCAAAAGATGTGAGCGTGTGCAACCAGACTTCGTTGGCAGACAGCGCTTCGTGCATAGTGACTGTCATCAGTAACAAGCACGCAAAACCGATCTGGCCACCGCGTTTGCCGTACACCGACAACATCGAATACAAAAAACATTGGCCAATGACAACAAGCCAAATTAAAAATGGATGACTGGAGGCGAGGCTGGTGACGGCGACGGTCAGGGTGCTGAGCATCGTGCCACCGAGCATTTCCACGCCTCGATGTTCGTGTGGGCCAGGCTGGTCGATGAAAGCCACACACAAAGCACCGAATGTCGCGACCAAGCCCGCTGTATAGAGGCCAAAGATGCCGCCTAAGACCATCACAGGGAGCAACATGCCTGTGGCACGCCTGACACCACTATAAAAGTGGTGGCTAAAGAGGAAGCGCTGGATTTGGCTGGCTGTTTCGTTCATGAATCTTGTGTGCGCTGCAGCAATTTGTGCCTAAGTCACCACTCTAGCGGAGTCCGGTAGGCATGACAACATACGTTTCGTATTTGCGCTGCGGCGCACAACGGGTTAAAGTTTGAGAGTCGGATTAAAAAGCCTATCGCCTTTTTGGTTTGGTGTTGTTCGAGTCTAGGTCACCGCTTAGGCTTCTGAGCCTCAAAATACAAACTTTTGCGACTGTCCTTGCCACAAGCTCGGGTCCGTCGCTTCCGTTTCGATCCAGTGCACCCCTGTTGGGTGCGTGCATAGCCTGATGGCGAATGCGCGCTAGGTTGGCAAGGTGTCCGAGTGGCCAAGCTCAGTGAGCCTGAAAACGTCGGAGCATGTTGTGGTATCTATCGCGGTTCAGTGTTTCTCTGAGTGAGAACGCAGTCATAGGGGCGAAGCCGGTAATGAAAGGAATCATCTCATGGAACTCAATGGCGCAGACATCGTCACGCGCGTCTTAGCCGAAGAAGGCGTAGAACACGTATTTGGCTACCCTGGTGGCGCTGTACTCTACATCTACGACGCAATCTACAAGCAAGACAAATTCAAACACATTCTGGTGCGACACGAGCAGGCAGCCGTGCACGCCGCAGATGCATATTCGCGCTCCTCAAACAAAGTCGGTGTTTGCCTGGTCACCAGCGGACCAGGTGTGACTAATGCCGTGACAGGCATTGCGACCGCATACATGGACTCCATTCCAATGGTGATCATCAGCGGTCAAGTGCCTACGCACGCGATCGGTGAGGATGCATTTCAGGAATGCGACACCGTTGGCATTACGCGACCGTGCGTCAAGCACAATTTCTTGGTCCGTGATGTCAAAGAGCTCGCGGACACCATGCGTAAAGCCTTTTATATCGCGCGTACAGGTCGTCCCGGTCCCGTGTTGGTTGATATCCCCAAGGACATCAGCTTTGCGCATTGCAAGTACTCGCCGCCCAAGGCTGAGCCTGTCATGCGTTCTTATGCGCCTGTCGTCAAGGGTCATCAGGGACAGATCAAAAAAGCTGTACAGATGTTGTTGCAGGCTGAACGCCCGATGATCTACAGCGGTGGTGGTGTGATTCTGTCCGACGCATCTCCCGAGCTGAATCAGTTCGTCAAAATGATGGGCGCGCCGTGCACGAACACCCTGATGGGCTTAGGTGCGTATCCCGCTTCTGACAAACAATTTGTTGGTATGCCGGGTATGCACGGTACCTACGAAGCCAATATGGCCATGCAGCACTGTGACGTGCTGATTGCAGTCGGTGCCCGTTTTGACGATCGTGTGATCGGCAATCCCAAGCATTTTGCCCAGACACCCCGCAAAATTATTCACATTGATATCGATCCTTCTTCGATCTCAAAACGCGTCAAAGTCGATGTTCCGATCGTCGGAAATGTCAAAGACGTCTTGATTGATCTGATGGCCCAGTATCAGGCGGCAGCGGTCGAGACGCGCCCCAATACCGAGGCGCTGGCAAAGTGGTGGCAGCAGGTCGACGTCTGGCGCAGCAAGGAATGCATGAAATTTGCTGACTCCACAGAGCTCATCAAGCCGCAGTCCGTTGTCCAAAAGCTGTGGGAAGTCACGGGTGGCGATGCTTACATCACGTCCGATGTGGGTCAGCATCAGATGTGGGCGGCTCAGTACTATGGTTTTGATAAGCCGCGTCGCTGGATTAACTCCGGGGGTCTCGGCACCATGGGCGTGGGCTTGCCCTATGCAATGGGTGTTCAAATGGCCAATCCGGATGCCACGGTTGCTTGTATTACCGGCGAAGGATCTATTCAGATGAACATTCAGGAGCTTTCGACTTGTCGTCAGTATCACCTGACACCCAAGATCTTGTGCCTGAATAACCGCTTCCTTGGCATGGTGCGTCAGTGGCAGCAAATTGATTACTCCTCACGGTATTCAGAGTCCTACATGGATGCCTTGCCTGACTTCGTCAAACTGGCTGAGGCCTATGGCCATGTCGGAATGCGGATCGAAAAGCCTTCTGACGTAGACGGTGCATTGCGTGAAGCGTTCAAGCTCAAAGACCGCCTCGTATTCATGGACTTCATTACGGATCAAAGCGAAAACGTCTGGCCAATGGTCAAGGCGGGTAAGGGCTTGACCGAAATGTTGCTCGGTTCTGAAGATCTGTAAGGGGACCTCCATGAAACACATTATTTCCGTTCTGATGGAAAATGCACCAGGTGCGTTGTCCCGTGTGGTGGGTTTGTTTTCTGCGCGCGGCTACAACATTGAGACGCTCACAGTGGCGCCGACTGAGGACAATACGCTTTCACGCCTGACCTTGGTCACGATGGGCTCGGATGACGTGATTGAACAGATCACCAAACATTTGAACCGTCTGGTCGATGTCATCAAAGTGGTGGATTTGACAGAAGGTCCCCACCTCGAGCGCGAGCTCATGTTGATTAAAGTCCGTGCGGTTGGTAAAGAACGTGAAGAGATGAAACGGATGGCGGATATCTTCCGCGGCCGTATTATTGACGTCACTGACAAAGCCTACACCATTGAACTGACCGGCAATCAAGACAAGATTCAGGCGTTTATCGATGCTCTGGATCGAAGTGCGATTTTGGAAACTGTCCGTACTGGCGTCTCCGGAATTGGTCGCGGCGAGCGTATCCTCAAGCTGTGACCTGTGGCTGAATATCTTTAAATTTGTTCCAACTGCTTATTGCATTCAATTTACAAAAATCTGGAGCCCAGAATGAAGGTTTTTTACGATAAAGATTGTGACTTGTCCCTGATCAAAGGTAAGACTGTTGCCATTATTGGTTACGGCTCGCAAGGTCACGCCCACGCGCTGAACCTGCATGAGTCGGGTGTCAAAGTCGTGGTGGGTTTGCGCAAAGACGGCGCATCCTGGAACAAGGCTGCGAATGCTGGTTTAAAAGTCGCTGAAGTCGCAGATGCTGTTAAAGTTGCCGACTTGGTGATGATGCTGTTGCCTGACGAGAATATCGCTCAGGTTTACCGTGAAAGCGTCCATGCCAACATTAAGCCTGGTGCTGCTCTGGCGTTTGCCCATGGTTTTAACGTCCACTACGGTCAGGTGATGCCCCGTGCTGACATCGACGTCGTGATGGTCGCGCCCAAGGCGCCTGGCCACACAGTGCGTGGTACGTACGCACAGGGTGGCGGCGTGCCAGCGTTGGTTGCTGTGCATCAGGACAACTCTGGTTCGGCTCGCGATGTCGCGTTGTCATATGCTTGCGCAATCGGTAGCGGTCGTGCTGGCGTGATCGAGACAAACTTCCGTGAAGAAACAGAAACTGACTTGTTCGGCGAGCAGGCCGTTTTGTGCGGTGGTACGGTTGAGTTGATCAAGGCGGGTTTCGATACATTGGTCGAAGCAGGTTATGCCCCTGAAATGGCGTATTTTGAGTGTTTGCATGAGCTCAAGCTGATCGTTGATCTGATCTACGAAGGCGGTATTGCCAATATGAACTACTCGATTTCGAACAACGCTGAGTTCGGCGAGTACGAAACGGGTCCCAAGATCATCACTGAAGCGACTCGCGACGCGATGCGCCAAGCACTCAAGGATATTCAGACTGGCGAGTATGCCAAGCGCTTTATTCTCGAGAACCAGGCTGGTGCCCCTGCGTTGATTTCGCGTCGTCGTATCAATGCCGAGTCGCAGATTGAAGTCGTGGGTGCAAAATTGCGCGCCATGATGCCTTGGATTGCTGCGAACAAGTTGGTCGACAAGACTAAGAACTGATTTCATTTAAATCAGTAAGCAGTTGAAACACGCCCCTCGGGGCGTGTTTTTTTGGGTTAACCTTCTCCCTACAATGAATACACCTCACTATCCCCATCCGATTATTGCCCGCGAGGGTTGGCCTTTTCTGGCCGGCTCGATTCTGATTGCTCTGCTCGTGACCTGGTTTTCACCGTCCTGGTCCGTGTTGTTCTGGATCATTGCGATTTTTGTCTTGCAGTTTTTTCGTGATCCTGCACGATCTGGATCAACCGAGCCTCGTGCGGTGCTCGCGCCTGCGGACGGTCGTATTGTCGTGGTCGAAGAAACTCAAGATCCTTACGCTGACCGTCGCGCGCTCAAGATCAGCGTGTTCATGAATGTATTTAACGTGCATAGCAATCGTTCGCCTGTGGATGGCGAGGTGCTGATGACACAATATTTTCCCGGTAAGTTTTTTAATGCGGCGCTGGATAAGGCCTCATTGGAAAACGAGCGAAATGCCATGGTGCTGCGTACGCCTGCTGGTCACGTTGTGACCGCCGTGCAAGTGGCTGGCTTGGTGGCAAAACGTATTCTTTGTTACACCAAACAAGGTGAAACCTTGTATCGCGGACAGCGTTATGGTTTTATACGCTTTGGTTCTCGTGTTGATGTGTATTTGCCTATAGGCTCTCGTGCTCGTGTGGCGATTGGTGACAAGGTGAGTGCAACGACAACCGTACTGGCCGATTTGCCTGAAATCCTTTAGTGAGCAAACTCTATGCCCGTTGACCCCTTGCGCGACCCCGAACAACGTCACCGCAGTATTTATCTTCTGCCTAATGCGTTTACGACCGCCGCATTGTTTGCGGGGTTTTATGCTGTGGTGCAAGCGATGGATAGCCGCTTCGAAATGGCGGCAATCGCCATTTTTGTTGCCATGGTGCTCGATGGGATGGATGGACGTGTCGCGCGACTGACCAAAACAACCTCTGCGTTCGGTGAACAATACGACTCACTCTCGGACATGACCTCGTTTGGCGTCGCGCCTGCTCTGGTGATGTACGAATGGATGCTTCATGACCTCGGTCGCTGGGGCTGGCTGGCCGCGTTTGTGTATGTGTGCGGGGCAGCCTTGCGCCTTGCACGCTTCAACACCAATATCGCCGTTGTAGACAAGCGATTTTTTCAGGGTCTGCCCAGCCCGGCAGCCGGTGCCCTGATTGCTGGCTTTGTCTGGTTGGTCGTGGACAATCGGCTGCAGGTGCCAAAGGAACTGCTTGCCTGGACAGCTTTTGCCATCACGCTTTATTGCGGTGTGGCGATGGTCTCGAACTTGCCGTTTTATAGTGGCAAATCATTTGCCTTGGGCCGCAGCGTGCCTTTTTGGGTGATTTTGGTCTTTGTGGCGGGTTTCGTCTTTATTTCCAGCAACCCGCCTGTTGTCCTGTTCGGCTTGTTTATTGTCTACGGACTATCAGGCTGGGGTGTCTGGTTGTGGCGCTGGAGACGCGCGAAGCGTTAGTGCTTCAGGCGATCTAACGCTGCGTGCGTCCCTAGAGCTTCTTGTTTTAGCGCCTTAGCGCATTCTGTCACCGTCGCCGAGGGTGTCAGGATCGGGGGCAGGGTGGAAACGATTGACCAAGTTCCCCTGAGGGCCCATGTAAACGTACATCATCGAATTCCAGACCCCTTCTTGCTTGTAACGATAGGCCCAGACGATTTCGTTGCCCTTGGAAATGCCGTATTTATTGGCAGGCTCGCCGAACTCACACAGCAACTGCTGGTCAGTCCATTGGCCGGTCGACAGCACTTGAAAGTGGGCGTCGGTCAGGAGCTGTTGCAGTTCAATGACCGTACCCTGTGGCGTCGTGTTCGTTCCCCACGCGTATTGACCATAGGGCTGCATCGTCCAGATCAATCGTTGCGTCCCATCCTGACGTGTGCAGGTAGTCGAGGGCTTGCCGAGCTTTTGAACCGCCTCGGTAATAGACATTCCGGGCTTGACGGAGCTGTAGTTGGCACAACCAGCCAGAATGGCCACTGAAGCCAACGCCAACACAAAACGACCTGCGCGCAGGGGGCGTTTGACGTCTTTGTCATTGGAATGGGTAAAGTGAGAAGTCGATTTAGTCATCATAGGGCTCTTCATGGGGCTGATCGTAGGGATGGTCTTTTGAGCCAGTGGGGCCAATTGGGTTCATTTTAACTAATCAGCTATAATTCTGGGGCTTTACTGTTATCTATTGTTATTTGGTTTAATTACTTTTTTTAATCACGTCAGGACGCCTCGGTCCTGACGCTTGTCATCTGAGGTCATAAAATGTCTGTTGCTGATATTAAAAAATCTGACATCGTCGCGCAATATCAACGCGCACAGGGCGATACCGGTTCTCCAGAAGTCCAAGTGGCATTGCTGACAGCGCGTATTAACGAGCTGACTGGCCACTTTAAAACCCACATGAAAGACCATCACTCACGTCGCGGCTTGCTTCGCATGGTGAGTCGTCGTCGTAAATTGCTAGATTATCTCAAGGGCCGCAACCCAGATTCCTATCGTGCTCTGATCGAAAAACTCGGTCTGCGTAAGTGATCGGTATCCATGGGGCAGTCTCCCCGTGAGTCAACCGTGGTCGGTTCGGCATTCCTGCCGCGGCGTCCACGGTTTTTCATTTGTAAGGAATAAATAGTCATGTTCAATAAAGTGACCAAATCGTTTCAGTATGGACAACATACTGTCGTGCTCGAGACCGGTGAAATTGCTCGCCAGTCCTCAGGCGCTGTGCTCGTAACTGTCGAAGATACTGTTGTGCTGGCGACTGTGGTCGCCAAAAAAGATGCCAAATCAGGTCAGGATTTCTTTCCTCTGACTGTTGACTACATCGAAAAGACGTACGCTGCTGGCAAGATTCCCGGCGGTTTTTTCAAGCGCGAAGGCAAGCCTTCAGAAAAAGAGACGTTGACTTCGCGTCTGATTGATCGCCCTCTGCGTCCTCTGTTTCCCGAAGGCTTCTACAACGAAGTCCAGGTCATCATTCACGTGCTGTCCTGCAATCCAGAGATTGATCCTGATATCCCTGCGATGATTGGTGCTTCGGCAGCCTTGGCTATCTCTGGCATACCATTTAACGGCCCAATCGGTGCTGCTCGCGTGGGCTATATTGACGGTCAGTACTTGGTCAACCCAACCGCCTCGCAGCTCAAGACCTCGCAGATGGATCTCATCGTGGCGGGTACAGAAGCTGCCGTGTTGATGGTCGAGTCCGAAGCGCAGCAGTTGTCCGAAGAAGTCATGCTCGGCGGTGTGGTGTTTGGCCACAATGCCATGCAAGCCGTGATCGGCGCGATTAACGAGCTGGTTCGCGAAGCTGGCAAGCCCGAGTGGGACTGGCAGCCTGCCGCAAAGAATGAAGCATTGATCGCTGCAGTGACTGCAGCCGCTCAAGATTCACTTTATGCCGCCTACCAGACACGTCAAAAGCAAGAGCGCACCACGCAGTTGCGCCAAGTCTATTCCAGCGTCCATGCCAAATTGTCCGAAGCCGCTGCAGCTCAGGGCGTTGCCGCACCTGATGGCGTGACTGTCGATAATATTTTGTTTGACCTCGAAGCAAAAATCGTTCGCAGCCAGATCTTGAGCGGCGAGCCACGCATTGACGGTCGTGACACACGCACTGTGCGTCCAATCGAAATCCGTCTGGGCGTCTTGCCACGCGTGCACGGCAGCGCCTTGTTCACCCGCGGTGAAACGCAAGCTCTGGTGATCGCGACGCTTGGCACCAAACAAAATGAACAGATCATTGATGCGCTGATGGGTGAGTATCGCGACCGTTTCCTGATGCACTACAACATGCCTCCTTTTGCCACGGGTGAAACAGGTCGTGTTGGTACACCAAAACGCCGCGAAATCGGCCATGGTCGCCTTGCCAAGCGTTCGCTTGTGCCACTGCTTCCCGATGCACAAGATTTCCAGTACACGATTCGCTTGGTTTCCGAGATTACCGAATCAAACGGATCTTCCTCGATGGCGTCGGTGTGCGGTGGTTCACTTGCAATGATGGATGCGGGTGTGCCTCTCAAAGATCACGTCGCCGGTGTGGCCATGGGTTTGATCCTCAACGAAGGCAAATTTGCTGTGTTGACCGATATCCTGGGTGATGAAGATCATCTCGGCGATATGGACTTCAAAGTTGCCGGAACAGTCAACGGTATTACTGCGTTGCAGATGGATATCAAGATCCAGGGCATCACCAAAGAGATCATGCAGGTCGCATTGGCACAGGCCCGCGATGGTCGTTTGCATATTTTGCAAAAGATGCGCGAAGCCATTCAAAATTCGCGTGGCGAATTGTCAGCCTTTGCTCCACGCATGCTTAGCATGAAGATCAATCCAGAAAAGATTCGTGATGTCATCGGTAAAGGCGGTGCCACTATTCGTGCATTGACCGAAGAAACCGGTTGCCAGATCGATATCTCTGATGATGGCACGATCGTGATTTCGAGTGCCGATCTTGATCGCGCGCACGAAGCACAGCGTCGTATTACTGAACTGACGGCTGACGTCGAAGTCGGTCAGGAATATGACGGTAGCGTGTTGCGCCTGCTCGACTTTGGCGCCATCGTTCAGGTGCTGCCAGGCCGAGATGGTCTGCTGCACATCTCTGAGATCGCAAACTACCGTATTGCCAATATCAATGACGTACTCAAAGTTGGTCAGGCCTTGCGTGTAAAAGTGATCGAGGCCGATGACAAGGGCCGTTTGCGTTTGTCGGTCAAAGCCATTGGTGGCATTGAGCAGCAAGGTGGTGCAGCGCCTGTCACAGCTACGCCAGCGGTTGTCGTGCCTGAAACACCCGTTCAGTAAAGACCACTGAGCAAGTAAGCCCTGCCTGGTTCATAGCCGGCAGGGTTTTTTTACGCCGTTTCGTTCTGTGAGGTTTTGTTTTGCGCCAACTCGTAAAGACCCGCTAATCTGAACAGTCGATCTCGTCGTAACATGCTGAGCATGGGCTCGGGCTGGCGTCTGCCGCTTGAGACCAATTCGGCCACAGTGGCATCGAGTGCAGTCGTTAAGGCGTGTCGCTCAATTGGCCACCATTGGGATAACAGACGGTCCGGGTCGATCAGGCCGAGTTGTTGTCGACGTAGCTCTGACCGACTGAAGTCCTTGATATTCCAAGTCAAGATGCTGACGGGGTGATCTTGTTGGGCAAACACCGCAGCGATGCCTGTGGCCGCAACGTGTTTATCCTTGCGGTCGGTATGCTTGAGCTCAGTTTCGAATTCGGCCACATCCCCCATGTTTGCTGCAGGGAACTGCGCTTGCATGTGTTGCCATTCATTCTTGAGCAGTACGGGATCGATTGGCCACAGGCGGGCAGCATTGCGCTGCCACTCCTGCCCGATTTTGTCCGTCCAGAGTGGCATAAATAAGCCCCTCTGAGCCAGATTGAGCAATAACGGACGAAGTAAACCCGACATCATGATGCAGGCATCAAGCACAAGGGCAGGGCGTTTAACTTCTGTCATCCAGTGGCCGCGTTAAGTCAGAGCCAGTCGCGTAGCTCGGACGATTGTTTGCGCATCCACTCCAAAGAACGTTCTGAGCGCGGCGCGTGTGTCGCTGCGACCAAAGCCGTCCGTGCCAAGTGTCATATAGCGACGACTAGAGGGTACGTAAGCACGTACCGACTCTGGGACAGTACGAACATAATCAGTCGCGGCGATGATGGGTCCCTGACTATCGGAGAGTTGCTGATAGATAAATGGTACACCACCCTCGGGGGACCCTGCCAACATCGCTTGCTCGCAAGCCAGACCATCGCGGGCCAGTTCGCTCCAGCTGGTCACACTGTAGACAGACGTTGTGATGCCCTCTGCGCAAAGCTGTTTGGCGGCCTTAATGACCTCAGTCAAGATTGCGCCAGAGCCGAGTAATGTGGCTTGTGCCGTTTCATGCTTAGCCTCAAAAACATTAAATAGGTAGATGCCTCGAATAATTTGTTCGCGTACACCCTCGGGCAAACTTGGTTGGGCGTAGTTTTCATTCATCAAGGTGACGTAATAAAAAACGTCTTGTTGCTCCACCATCATTTCACGCACGCCTTGGTCAATGATGACCGCCATTTCTCCGGCGAAAGCTGGATCGTAGGCTTTGCAGTTAGGTATCGTTGCGGCGTGCAAGTGACTCGTGCCATCTTGGTGCTGCAGACCCTCACCACCGAGCGTGGTGCGGCCAGAAGTCGCGCCCAGCAAAAAGCCGCGAGGACGCTGGTCGGCGGCTGCCCAGATTTGATCGCCTACCCGTTGAAAGCCGAACATGGAGTAGTAGATGTAAAAGGGCAGCATCGCCAGCCCGTGCACACTGTAGCTGGTTGCAGCGGCAGTCCAGCTGGCGATTGCACCCGCCTCGGATATGCCTTCCTCGAGAATCTGACCGTCAAGCGCTTCACGATAACTCAGCACGGAACCAATGTCTTCGGGGGCGTAACGCTGACCCACGCTTGAGTAAATGCCGACCTGTTTAAAAAGATTCGCCATGCCAAATGTGCGCGCTTCGTCCGCCACGATCGGGACAATGCGCGGACCGAGTTCAGGATCCTTGAGGAGGTTGCCCAGTACCCGAACAAATGCCATGGTCGTACTCATTTCTTTGCCATCTGCTTGCACGGCAAATTGAGCATATTGACTCATCTCTGGCACAGCAACTGAATCGCAAATCGTTTCACGTTTGGGTAAATAGCCACCAAGCGCTTGTCGCTTGGATTGCAGATATTGCATCTCGTGACTATCCGGTGCAGGACGATAAAAGCTGAGCGTAGTGGCCTGTTCATCTGAGAGCGGCAGATTGAAGCGATTACGGAACTCGATCAAATCGGTGTCATCAAGTTTTTTCTGGCTGTGGGTGGTCATTTTGCCTTGCCCCGCGCTACCCATGCCATAGCCCTTTTTAGTGTGCGCGAGGATTACGGTCGGTTGTCCGACATGATTGGCTGCGGACGAGTAGGCGGCGTGAATCTTGACTAGATCGTGTCCGCCTCTTTTTAGGCGATCGATTTGGTCATCGGTCATCCCTTGTGCCAAGCGTGCAAGCTCTTCGTTTTGGCCAAAGAAGGTGTCCCGGTTAAAGCGTCCGTCTTTGGCAGCAAAGGTTTGCATTTGACCGTCAACGGTATTGGCAAAGGCGCGCGTCAGCGCACCGGTCAAGTCGCGGGCAAACAAACCATCCCAGTCGCTACCCCAGACCAGCTTGATGACGTTCCAGCCAGCACCTGTAAACAATTTTTCAAGCTCGTCGATGATGCGACCATTACCCCGCACGGGTCCGTCAAGGCGTTGGAGGTTGCAATTCACCACCCAGACCAGATTGTCTAATCCCTCGCGTGCCGCCAGAGTGAGTGCGCTCATGGATTCGGGCTCATCCATTTCACCGTCGCCGAAGACACCCCAGACCTTGCGATTTTCACAATTTAATAAGTTGCGATGCGTCAGGTAACGCATGAAGCGCGCGTGATAAATGGAGCTGATCGGACCGATCCCCATCGACCCGGTCGGAAACTGCCAGAAATCAGGCATTAACCAAGGGTGTGGGTAGCTGGAAAGCCCCTGGGCGCCATGCTCAATCGCCTGAATTTCCTGACGATAGTGCAACAAGTCCTGTTCTTCTAGACGACCTTCGAGATAGGCACGGGCGTATACGCCAGGTGCGCTGTGCGGTTGAAAGAACACCAGATCGCCACGATGCTGCCCGGGGCCCGTGCCGCGACGTGCTTGAAAAAAATGGTTGAAACCTGTTTCGAACAGGTCGGCGGCGCTCGCGTAGCTCGCGATATGCCCACCGAGCTCGCCATAGGCCTGGTTTGCCCGCACGACCATCGCTAAAGCATTCCACCTCATGATGGAGGCCAGGCGTTCTTCGATAGCGAGATCACCTGGGAAAACGGGTTGTTGTTCGACGGAGATGGTGTTGACGTAAGGCGTGCTGAGCTCTGGGCGCCAGCCGACTTGGGCAGTATGCGCAGTCCGCACCAATTCATCAAGAATAAATTTGGCGCGCTCAGGTCCCGCATTTTCCAGTACGGCCAGCAGCGCGTGCTTCCATTCGTTGGTCTCCTCGACGTCGTTGTCAGTGGTGGCGCTAAGCCAGGAGGAGGGGCGTGGGTCAATGGCTGCGTTCATATTGGCGTGTCGTACGAAGGAGATTTGGGTGGAACAATGCTGTGCCGAAGGAAGAACGTTAAAGGTGAAGCGTCATTTTTCATCACCCGGCACGCATCAACATTCTAGGGGCTTGTGCACAGCATGAGCTGCCTTAATGAATGATAAAAATGATAGAATGCAGCATTAAATGCTGAAAAATTTAAATAATTAGCATAATGAAGCTGGATTCTATTGATCTAAAGATTTTGTCTGAGCTGCAGGCGGATGGTTCTTTGTCCAACATCGAGTTGGCGCGCAGGATTCATTTGAGTCCCTCACCCTGTCTGGCTCGCGTTCGCGCGCTCGAGTCAGCGGGTGTCATCGATCGCTACGTCGCGTTGGCCAATGCTGCGGCCCTTGGATTGGGACTGAATGTTTTCATTAACATTAGCTTGAAAAGCCAAAGCAAAGAATCACTCGCACATTTTGAGCAACGTATCGGCGAGCATGACGAGGTGATGGAGTGCTATCTCATGACGGGCGATAGTGACTATCTCATTCGCGTGGCAGTTGCAGATATCGCTGCCTTGGAAAAATTTATTCTTGAGCAGCTCACCCCAATTCCTGGCATTGAAAAGATCCGTTCAAGCTTTGCGTTGAAGCAGGTGCGTTATAAAACAGCTTTGCCGCTCCCGATTAAAACGGACGTATAGTAGCGATTAGTTACAAAAATTCAATTTTATTCATCACGAGGATTCGCGAGACATGAGTGAAGTCACTACACCTACGCCAGCCTGGCAAGAACAAATCTTCAAAGTTTTAAAAGAAGGCGGCATTCAACAAGTGTCCTATGTCCCTGACGCTGGGCATGCGCACGTCATTCGTCGGGTGAATGAAGATCCCGCGATGCGTGGCATCGTGCTGACAACCGAGGAAGAGGGCGTTGCAGTGGCCAGTGGTGCATGGCTGGGTGGCCAGCGTCATGCGCTGTTGATGCAAAGCAGTGGTGTGGGCAATTGCATCAATATGATGTCGTTGTTGCAAAGCTGTCGCTTTCCGTTTTTGACGCTTGTCACGATGCGTGGCGAGTATGCCGAATTCAACCCTTGGCAAGTACCGATGAGCAAAGCGACGCAAGGCGCCATGGAGCTGATGGGGATCAAGTGCTACCGTGCTGAATACGCGGACGAGGTCGAAGACGTCGTGGGTGCAGCGCTCGACTTCGCCTTTGAGGGTGGGGAGCAGGTTGCTGTCTTGCTCTCGCAGCGTTTGATCGGACGCAAGAAATGGCTGCGCAACTAAGCGCGTCAATTGTCCTTTGATCAACATCATCCAAGATACTTAGATAGGAATTTCAATGAGTCAAGTTCAATCTTTTGCAGGCGTGATTGATCGCCGCGAGTTTGTGAGTCAACTGATCGCCAAGTGCCCTGATGCCCTCATCGTTTCAGGCCTGGGTTCCGCTACATACGACGTATTTGCCGCAGGCGATCGTGATAAGAACTTTTACCTGTGGGGTGCCATGGGTGGTGCTGCCGCGATGGGCATGGGACTGGCCCTCGCGCAGCCTGACAAATCCGTGCTTGTGATTACAGGTGACGGTGAGCAATTGATGGGGATCGGCGCTCTGGCGACCGTCAATGCACAAAACCCAACCAACCTGACGATCGTCGTACTCGATAATGGTCACTTTGGCGAGACCGGGATGCAGTATAGCCACTCAAGTCTTGGCACCAACCTGACTGCTGTCGCCAAGGCTTGCGGTATTGCAAATGCCTACCAAGTCAAGGACATGTCGGGTTTGCAGCAAGTTCAGCAAAATGTGAACGAACGCAAAGCGTTGACGTTTGCTCAGATTTTGGTAAAGGCTGACGATTTACCACGTGCCTTGCCTTCACGCGATGGTGTGTTTGTCAAAAATCGTTTTCGTGCCGCGCTCGGTCTGGCGCCTTTCTAATTTGGAAAGAGGCTAGGCAGTATTCCTGATGCAATATTGATTTAAGCGGCACCGTTCATTGCGGTGCCGTTTTGCTTGAGTAACCCCAAGAAGCTGATTGACTATGCTTTTGCCGGGTAAAGATGACAGGCTACATCGCCTTGCGCGTCACGAAGCAAGTGCGGATGGTCTATGGAACACTCTGGGCGACGCTGCTGGCAGCGGGGGTGGAACGCACAACCACTCGGTGGATGCAATGGATCCGGAAACGACAAGCCAAGGCCCATATCAGGAATGCCCAAACCAGGTTCGGGCGTGAGCACTGAAGCCAGTAAAGCCTGTGTGTAGGGATGTCTCGGATGCTTAAACAGCTCTGCTGTGCGTGTCAGTTCGACGACGCGCCCCAAATACATGACGGCCACTTGCGTTGCGATGTGTTCGACGACAGCCAGGTTATGACTGATAAACACGTAAGTCAGATTGAACTCCTTACGTAGATCGAGCAACAAATTTAATATCTGTGCTTGAACGGACACATCAAGCGCAGAGGTCGGTTCATCGCAGATCACGATCTCTGGATTGATCACCAAGGCGCGTGCGATGGCGACGCGCTGGCGTTGTCCCCCTGACAGTTGTCCAGGCGTATTGTCCGCATAGCGAGCCGGTAAGCCCACACGATCCAACATCTCGATCGCCTTGTTACGGCGCTCTGTACTCGTACCGACACCCAACACATCAAGAGGAAACGCAACGATCGATGCGATCGTACGGCGAGGATTTAAAGAGGAGTATGGATCTTGAAAAATAGGTTGAACCCGACGTGCAAGTTCGCGACGGTCAATTTTGCTGATATCTTGACCATCAATCAAAATGTTTCCGCGTGACGGCGGCGTCAAGCCAAGCAGCATACGTGCGAGTGTTGATTTACCACAACCGGATTCACCCACAATGCCGAGTACGTCTTTGCGCTGAACAGTCAGATCCACACCGTTGACAGCATGAAGTGTTTGACGAGGTTTGAACAGTCCGGCACTGACTGAAAACGTGCGCTGTAAGTCTTTGGTTTCAATCAGGGCAGTCATTGGCCTGCTCCGCTCTGGTTGATCACACAGCGCCATTGCTGGCCCTGCACGTTTTTATATAAGGGAATGGTGTCGCCGCAGCGTTCTTGCGCAAGTGAGCAACGATCCTTGAAAGCGCAACCTCTCATTTCTCCAATCAATGAAGGCACAACGCCTGGGATCGTGCCGAGCTTGCCGCCAGGCATGGTTTTACCTGGGATCGGAATACAGCTGATCAGACCTCTCGTGTAAGGGTGTTGGGGAGAGGCAAAAATATCTGCTGCAGCCCCTTCTTCGACGATCTGTCCGGCATACATGACCGCCACACGATCGGCAATCCGCGCGACGACACCGAGGTCGTGCGTGATCAATACCATCGCGATGCCAAGCTCGTCCTGCAAATCAGCCAACAGCCGCAAAATTTGGGCCTGAATGGTAACGTCCAAGGCGGTACTAGGTTCGTCGGCAATCAAGAGCTCGGGACCGCACATCAGGGCCATCGCTATCATGACGCGTTGACGCAGGCCGCCGGAAAGCTGATGCGGATATTGTCCGAGTCGTTCGGCCGCCGAAGCGATGCCGACCTTTTCAAGTAGCTCGACTGCGCGCAAACGTGCTTCTTCAGCAGAGGCTTTACGATGATGACGATAGTGTTCGGTCAGCTGATCACCAATCGTATAGGCGGGGTTGAGCGCCGTCATCGGCTCTTGAAAAATCATCGCCATGCGGTTGCCACGCAAGTCATTAATACGTTGCTTGCTGGCGCGTGCGAGGTCTTCGCCCATAAATTCAAAAACGCGACTCTTGCGTTGGGCGGTTTTAGGCAATAAACCCATCATGGAAAGCGAGGTAATCGATTTGCCGCAACCGGACTCACCCACGATGCAAAGTGTCTCGCCGCGCTTGACCTGTAAGGAAATATCGCGCACCACATGGAGTGTGCCACGAGGTGTGGCGATCTCTACAGTGAGTCCCTGAACATCCAGAACAAGTTCGTCAGTCACCATGATTAAGCTCTCTCGCCGGGTGTATAGAATTGGTGCAGACCATCACCCGCAAGGTTGATCGCAAATATCAAAATAGCCAGCGCAGTACCCGGAATTGCAATCAGCCAGAAGGAAAAGAACATATAGGACTTTGCCTCTGAAATCATCAGGCCCCAGGACGGTAACGGAGGCTGCACGCCAAGACCCAGGAATGAAAGTGCCGCTTCAAGCAAAATTGCGCTTGCGGCTTCCAGTGTTGCGATCACGATCAGGTGTGGCAGTACGTTAGGCAACACTTCGGTCAGCATAATCCTCAGCGTGGAGGCTCCTGCAGATTGCGCAGCAGAGACATACTCCATCGCACGCACTTGTTGAGTCGCGCTGCGCATGACCACGGCAAATCGATCCCATTTCAACAGGCCTAACACCATGATGACGACCCACAAAGAGCCACCAACCAAGGCGACCGTGGCCAGTGCGACCAAAATCACAGGCATCGACAGACGGGTGGTCACCATGAAGGACACAATCATGTCTATCCGGCCACCGAAGTAACCTGCCAACATCCCCATTGTCGTACCGATGAAGCCGGAAATCACCGCAACGCTCAGGCCGATCAATAATGAAATCCGCGCACCGTAAAGCAGGCGTGACAGATAGTCGCGACCAAGCTGATCGGTGCCCAGTGGATGCGCCCAGGTGCCTTGTTCATACCAGACGGGTGGCACAGTTCGATTGGTGAGGTCCTGAAAATAAGGATCGTATGGCGATAGCCATGGTGCAAAGATCGCACAGAAAATGATCAGGAGGAGCAGGCCGCAACCTACATAAAGTGCTTTATTTGATTTCATATTATGCAACCCGAATGCGAGGATCAAGCCATGCGTTGGCAATGTCAGAAGCCAGTGTCAGCAAGATATAGATGACTGACAGCAACAGCACGATCACTTGCGTGACGGGGAAGTCTTTTTGAATAATGCTCTGGTAGGCAAGGTAGCCTAGTCCATCCAAGGCGAAAATAGTCTCGATCACGATTGAGCCGCCTAGTAGAAAGCCGAGCTGCACGGCAGCGAGAGCCACCACAGGTACGATCGCGTTGCGCAGTGCATGCTTGAAAATGACGGTGCGGGTCGGTAGACCTTTGGCGCGGGCCGTACGGATATAGTCGGCACTGAGCACCTCGATCATGCCAGCGCGAATCAAGCGCATGAACGCGGGTGCCGCATAGTACCCGAGGGCAATCGAAGGCATGACAAAATGTTCCCAGGTACCGCTCCCGGATACCGGCAGGATTCGCCAGCTGATTGAGAAGAGCATGATCAGAATCAGCGCGAAAAAGAAATTGGGCATTGCTTGGCCCACCACCGCAACAGCCAGACAAATGCGATCTATCCAGCTGTTTTTGTAGATAGCAGCGAGAACGCCTAATGGCACTGAAATCATCAGTGCAAAAGTGAGTGAGTACACCGCGAGTAATAGAGTGGTTTCAAGCTTTGTAAAAATAAGCTTGCCCACATCTGTTTTGAAATAAATCGACTGACCCAAATCGCCCTGAATGATTTTGAGCAACCAGTCACCAAATTGCACGATGATAGGTCGATCAAAACCGTAGGTCTTGCGAACCATGTCGATGTCGGCTTGTCGCGCACCTTCTCCCGCGATAGCCAGTACTGGGTCACCCGAAAGGTAAAGCAGCATGAAGGCAAGAATTGAAACTGTCAGCGCGACCAGGACTGCGAGTCCTAGTCGCTTAGAGATATATGCCAGCATGATGCCTTACCTGTAATACCAATAAAAAAAGACCAAAGAACTGTTACTGCCAGCTCATTTCCCAAAAACGCACTAATTCGTCATGATAAGGCTTGAATTTAACTTCCTTGTTCGCGACATAGTAGACGGGCAATGTCCAAAGTGGAACAGCATAGGCTTGTTCGGCAATGATAGAGAGCGCTTTCTGATAGAGCTCCTGGCGTTTCTTCAAGTCGACAGAGTTATCACCTTCATTCAGCAGTTTGATGACTTCTGGGTTACGACTGACGTCATCGTTACCACCACCAAAATAAACAGGTGTGGAGGCTGATAAGTCATTGACCAGGTTTGAACCCCAAGTTTGGTGTGTGAGGGACGTCTTGTTGCTACGCGCCAGATCACGCATCGCTGCGTATTGCATGAAGCTCAGCTTGGGCTTGATACCCACTGCGCTCAAGTAGCTGATCATCGCTTCCGTTTGTTGACGTTCACGGTAGGCCATCAGATCCACTTCGAAACCATTTGGATAGCCAGCTTCGGCCAACAGCTTCTTTGCCAAGGCAGGGTCATACTTGTATGTCATCACGCCTTCGCTTGTGCAGCCAACCTGCGATGGTGTGCAAATCGAATTGATGATTTCGCCACCGCCGACAATGTTTTTCAAAATCGCTTCACGGTCAATAGCATGCGCAATGGCACGGCGGACACGAACATCCTTGAGTTGTGGCGCAGGCGTCCCATCGCGGGTGTTCATTTGTAAAAACACGATACGCATGGTGTTGCCACTTTGTACCTGCAGGTGAGGCAGAGACTTCAGTTTCTCAGCCTGATCCTTTGGTACGTGCATGATGAAGTCTTCACCGCCTGACATCACTTCTGCCATCTGTGTCTGGCGGTCAGGGATGAAGCGAATGCGGACTTTGCCAATGGTTGGCTGTGCTTTGGGAGAATCTTTAAAATAATCTTTATTGCGCTCAAGCGTCAAGGATTTGCCAGGCACATGTTCTACAACCTTGTATGGACCTGAGCCAATTGGATTTTTGTTCATGCCTGCAGGGCCGACTTCTTTGTAGTACTTGGCAGGATGAATCGCGACCGTCGTGGCGAGGTAGTCAATTGCGGCCGGGAAGGGCTGTTTGCTAATGATTCGGACTTTGTATTTGCCTAATTTTTCCGCTTTTTCAATCCAGCGCACGTTGGCTTGTGTGACGGCTTTGTTAGCGGGGTCGGAGACGTAATTCAGCGTGTAGACCACGGAGTCCGCGTCAAACTCTTCACCGTTATGGAACTTGATGCCTTCGCGCAGATCAAATTCGAGTGTTCGGTCGTCAATCTGTTTCCAGCTCTTGGCAAGTTGGCCTTTGTACTCTCCTGTGACGGGGTCTCTGTAGACGAGCGTGTCCCAGACGTTGGCGGCGATAATCACGCCAATCCGCACATTGTTGTAGTAGGGATCAACGTTTTCTGGGGTCTGATCGTAGGCCATCCCCAGTGTGTCATTCTTTTTGCCTGCATGGGCGGGCTGTGTGAAAGCGAGGCTGGCAGCAAGCGCACAAGCGAAGACGCCCGCGCGCATACTAAATTTAGCCAAGGGGGCTTTTAAAAAGGTGCTCGAGTGGTTCATAGTGTTCCTCAAGTTCAGTTTGTCACGACGGCTAGCAAGTAGATTTCTTTTAACAGGTAATGCGTGAAAGTGGCAACCGGTTGAGATGGGTACTTATACGCATAGTTAATGGTCTATACGCAATTACTGTGCCAAAATTGATCGTGATCAAAAGTTTTTTCACTGATCCCTCACATTTATTTCTATTTTCACAAGGTGATGTATGCAGAACCCCGCGCTTGAACAAGCAGTGCAGTTTGCGATTGATCATGAAAGTACCTGGGACCGCGACTGCACGAGCAGCAATTGGGGTGTACATCACGGAGATCCCGCACCATACAACAAACTTTACGGACCCGTGCACTCGCGTGGTCCCAATTCAGGCACCATCTTGTTGCGCGGGAAAACCCTGACGTCCTGGGGCGAGCCCACGCGCGCGGATTTAACCTTTAGCGTAGCGAAAACATATCTTGCATTGTTGGCGGGTGTGGCTTTTGATCGAGGACTGATCACGGATGTGAACGAGCCTATCGGTAGGCGTTTGAAGGGAATCGGTTTCGACGAAGGTAATAATGCGCGAGTGACATGGGAGCAGATGCTGCAGCAGACTAGCGAATGGGAAGGCACGTTGTTTGGGCTGCCTGATCAGGTCGATCGCTACCGTGCCGTGACGTTTGCAAAGGCTCCGGATGGTGTGAAGGGTGATGCGCGTCCATTGCAACCTGCTGGGACCTACTGGGAATACAACGACGTGCGCATTAATCAGTTGTCGCTTGCCTTGCTGCATTTGTTTCAACGTCCCTTACCGGAGGTCTTTCGCGAGACCATTACGCGTCCGGTTGGCGCAACCGAGAACTGGAATTGGGTCGGCTATGACGATGCTTGGGTTGAGGTTGCCGGCAAGCGTGTGCAATCCGTCCCAGGTGGTACCCATTGGGGGGGAGGTATGTCTATTAGCAGCGAAGATCAGGCGCTTATTGGACAGATGATGCTGGATCAGGGCATGGCGAATGGCAAGCGCGTGTTGTCCGCAGAGTGGATTAAGCGCATGCAGGTCCCTTGCAAACTGGCCCCTTTTTATGGCTATCTTGTCTGGTTGAATGATCAGCAAAAGGTCTTTCCAAGCGTGCCGGCCTCTAGTTATTTTGCAGTGGGTGCTGGGAGCTCATTTACCTGGATCGAGCCAGAAATGGGCATGGTTGTGATTATTCGATGGTTGAATTCCGCGCACGCAGATGCTGTGTTTGGAAAGATCTATCAAGCTGTTAAAGCAATAGCTTAGTTCAATTTTTTTCACCCTCATATGGGAAAACATGATGCAAAAAAACATGATGCGACAATTTTCACTCTCGGCCGCGACTGCCGCGATGGCATTGACTCTGGCAAGTGGCGCGCTTGTAGGCGTGACAATGACTCAACCTGCGTTTGCGCAGACCGGCGGGCAGTCAGCGAATCTGACTCTGCCTCAACTCGAGTCGATGGTGTCGTCCATTGCACTCTATCCAGACTCGTTGTTGTCGCAGATGCTGATGGCCGCCACCTACCCACTTGAGGTAGCCGAGGCGTCTAATTGGATGCGCAATAACTCTCATTTGAAGGGTGATGCGCTGCAAAATGCCTTAAAGCCACAAACGTGGGACAACAGTGTCAAATCGCTGGTGACTTTTCCTGATGCCCTCAATATGTTAGGTAATAACCTGAGCTGGACACAAAAGCTAGGGGATGCCTACCTTGCCCAGCCTAAGGATCTGATGCAAGCTGTCCAAGCCTTGCGTGCCAAGGCGAAGCAGTCGGGTAACTTGCAGTCCAACCAACAGGTGTCGGTGACGAGTGATGCGCAATCAAACATCATCATCGTTCCCGCTAATCCGCAAGTCGTCTATGTGCCAACGTATAACCCCATGATGGTGTATGGCGCATGGCCTTATGCGGCCTATCCGCCTTATCCTGTTTACAATCCGGGTTGGGGTTTGATGACTTTCGGTATCGGGATGGCTGTTGGCGCTGCATTGTGGTCGACGCCGCACTGGGGTTCAGGATCCATCACGATTAACAATGCTAATTTCAACAATTTCAATAATCGGTTTAATTCAGGATCCAATCTAAGATCCGATTACTTGGGTAACAACAGCAGTTGGAGTCACAACCCAGCGCATCGCGACGGTGTGCCCTATGGCAACTCAGCATTGAATAATCGTTATGGCGAGGGTAATCGCAGCGACATTACGCGTAATGACATTTCCCGCCAGCAAAACGCAGTCAATGACTGGAAAAATAATGCAAGCCCTGAGGATAAGCAGCGCGCTGATCAGGCACGTCAAAACGCACAAAATACGTTTAACCGAAACGCCACGCCTCAGGAGCGCAGTCAGGCCAGTCAGATGAATCAGCAGGCGCGTAGCGACTGGTCTCAAGACCGTGCGAGCCCAAATCGTGCCCGCGAGGCGAGTCAAGAAAATCAGTTAGGACGCGAGGGGCGCAGCGACTTTAATGCGGACCGTTTCGGGGGTGGGGATCGATTTGGCGGTGGTCGTAGCTTTGGTGGCGGTCATTTTGGTGGTGGCTTCAGACGCTAAGCCAGACGCTGCACAAACCTCACACTTTATTGGAAAAAGTCATGATTAAAAAATTAGTGTTTACCGCGATGTTTGCCGCGCTCCCCATGCTTTCCAGCGCACAAAATGTGCCTCAGTCAGATGTGTCGCTCGGCGCAATGATCAATCTATGTCAGTCCCGTACCGACCTCGAGGCACAAACCTTTTGCTATGGGTTTGGCGAAGGCGTTTATCAGGGCTCAGAGCTCACAAAAGACCCGAAAGCCCCTAAAACAGTGTGCCTGCCACCCGGTGGTGTCGCCCGCGATGAGGTGTTAGCTGAGTTCATACGTTGGGCGCTGGCGCATCCGCAGTACCACCAGGAAAAGGCCGCGGCATCGATTTTGCGCTACCTTCCGATCCGCTTTCCTTGCAAGGGCTGATGCACCTCGGCGCTTTTGGATACAATAGCGCCTCAATGATTAGCCCCGATGATGAAATTGGT